>DVNY01000060.1 GCA_018714085.1 Candidatus Caccomonas pullistercoris | reverse complement strand
GGGTCGGTGTACCACTTGGGGATGCCGTGGCGCTCGGCATATGAGCGCGCTTTTTCCTTGTTGCGGCTCATGACGGCGACGACCCGCGAGCCCGGCACCAGGCTGAATGCCGGTCCGCTTTTCTTTTCGGTGACTTCGCCGCAGCCGATGAATCCCCATTTTATCTGTCTGATTTCTGCCATAGTATGCTTCCGTTGTTTATCGTAGTTGCAAAGATAGTGCAAACGAGCGGTAAGCCCACGGAAAAGCCGCAGGATTTTCACGGGGGCTCACCCGAGTGCCGCCTGTCTTGGCGCAGCAAAGTGTGCAAACGAGCGGTAAGCCCGCGGAAAAGCCGCAGGATTTTCAGACACGGCGACAGAAACGACGGGCGTTCAGCCAAAGTTTCCTGCCGCACGAGATAAAGTCTATTTCACACTGTGAAATATAAAAGTCACAGTGTGAAATGTATAAATCACAGTGTGAAATACACGTTTCACACTGTGAAACGGACTTTGTCGCCCTGACAGAAATTTCTGTCAGCCGGCCGGCAATGTCTGGCCGGCTGGTAGCCCGTCCTTGTACAAGGCGAGGTGTTGTTGTCGGTGTGGAAAAAGCGCGTGCCCCTCAACGGGCACGCGCTTGTGGGGAGGGTGGTTGGGTCGAACGGGGACAGTGGCTTTCCCGTTGCCGGTTCAGCGAGCGGCAGCTTGTCGGACAACGCGTTCCACGTCAGATTCGGTCTGCGAGAACGGCCCGGTCGATTGCAGTTTCAGCGTCGACATGGCTGCCGCGAAGCGCCCGGCTTCGTCGTAGCCGGCGCCTTGGATGCGCTTGTAGAGGTAGCCGGTCGAGTAGGTGTCGCCGCAACCCGTGACGTCGACGACGCGGGTGGGCGTGTAGGCAGGGATTTCGAAAAACTCGCCCTCGGCGTAAATCAGGGAGCCGTAACTGCCGTCGGTGATGCAGACTTCGTTGCAGCCCCAATCCGCCAGACGGCGGGCGGCCTCGTGCGCCTCGTTGCAGCCGGTGAGCACTTCCATTTCGTATTCGTTGACTTTCAGGATGTCCACGTAGGGCAGGAGTTCGCGCTTGGCTTTCCAGTCGATGGGGAAGACGTCTTCGCCACGCACTTCGCGCAGAAGGCCTTGTACGTCGAGCGAGACTTTCCCTTTGCGGTGCAGGTAGGGGATGAGGTCAGGCGCGAAGTCATCGGCCAAGAGGCTGCCCAAGTGGTAGATCCGGGCATCGATGTCTTC
Source organism: Candidatus Caccomonas pullistercoris (assembly GCA_018714085.1). Lineage (GTDB taxonomy): Bacteria > Bacteroidota > Bacteroidia > Bacteroidales > Bacteroidaceae > Alloprevotella > Alloprevotella pullistercoris. Next base: position 40,391 of record DVNY01000060.1, on the reverse strand, counting down.
TAAATCTTTGATGGTGAATGGGGCGGCTTTGGAGCGGACGCGCTGCGTCCTGTTGTTTTGGTCTTCGCCGTAGATGTTTTCGAAGAACACACTGTTCTGGCTGCGTACCAGCTTGATTGATATGCCGGCATCCCTCAGTTTGCGGATGACCGGGAGTTCGCTCTCGCCTACGGCAGTGACGAGCTGAAAGCTGCGGGTTCCGAGATGGTGGATTCCTTCGGCAAAATAATAGGCCGTGCCCCCCGGCATGAATTGGGTCAGTGTCGGCGTGGTGATCTTGTCGAGAGTGATGTGGCCGACGCAGCAGATGTCAATCATGGGTGGGTGCTTCGAGATGGGAGAATAAGTCGGCGACGATGAAACTGCTGCCTCCGACAAAAATGAAGTCGTCTGTCGAAGCCTCGGCGAGCGCTTCGCGATAAGCGGTGGCTACGTCGGGGTATGCTCGCCCACTCAGACCGTGTGCTTCTGCCTTGTGGTGCAGCTCGTTCTCGTCCATAGCCCTGCGCACGGAGGCTTTTGTGAAATAGTAGGCGGCGTCGGCGGGCAGGAGTGAGAGGACGGCGTCGATGTCCTTGTCGGCTGCCATTCCGAACACGATGCGGAGCTTCCGGCAATGTACGTGGCGGAGTTGTTCGGAAAGGTATGTCCATGCACCGACGTTGTGCCCGGTGTCGCAAACCACGGTCGGAGAGGTTTGCAGTGTCTGCCAGCGACCCCGGAGACCGGTGAGTGCGGCCACGTTGGCCAGTCCTGTACGAACGTTGTCTGTCGTGAAGTCGAGTGTCTGGCTTTGGCTGAGTACGCGCAAAGCCGTGAGCAACGTGTTCATGTTCCTCTGCTGGTAGGAGCCGGTCAAGTGGCTGAGGATTGTGCCGTAACTGTGCGTCTCGAAGCGGGCGGTGACATCGTCGCAAAGCGTGGCGGAAATGACTTCCGCTTCGTCTTCGGCAAAGATGAGGGGGGCATGCAGTTCGTGGGCTTTATCCATGAACACGGGCCGTGTCTCGGGCGTAGTTTCCCCGACGATGATGGGTATGTCCGCTTTGATGATGCCGGCTTTCTCTGCGGCGATTTCGGCCAGCGTCGTGCCGAGGAATTGGGTATGGTCGAGGCTGATGTTGGTGATGACGGCGAGTTCCGGCGTAATGATGTTCGTGCAGTCCATCCGGCCGCCAAGTCCCACTTCGACGACGGCCACATCGACGGCTTGGTCTGCGAAGTATTTGAACGCCATGGCCGTGGTCAGTTCGAAGAACGACGGATGAAGCGGCTCAAAGAACGCACGCTCGTTCGCAACGAAGTCAACGACGTAAGCCTTGGGCATCATTTCGCCGTTGATGCGGATGCGTTCGCGGAAGTCCGTCAGGTGAGGTGAGGTGTAGAGCCCGACGCGGTAGCCCGCCGCTTGGAGAACGGCAGCGATGGAGTGGGAGCAGGTGCCCTTACCGTTGGTTCCGGCGATGTGTATGGTGCGGAATTTCAGATGCGGATGTCTGAAGTGGGCGTCAAGCACCTGTGTGGTTTCCAGTCCGGCTTTATATGCGCCGCCGCCGATTTGTTGGAACAGTGGGGCACTTTCGTAGAGGTAGGCCAGCGTCTCTTCGTAGGTCATCATTCGAAGTAAGAACGGAACTTGCGGAAGATGGTTTCCTTGATGCTTGAGCTCGGACGGAGGTTGTCGCTGTCTTTCATCTTTTCGAAGGCGTTTCTCTCGTCGCGGCTCAGGGTTTCGGGGATGTAGACGCTGATGTTCACAACGATGTCGCCGATGCCTTTCCCGTAGCCTTGTACGGCCGGAAGTCCTTTCCCGCGAAGACGGAGCACCTTTCCGGGTTGTGTGCCCGGCTCAATCTTGACTCGGGCTTTGCCGTCGATGGTCGGGATCTCGACTGTGTCGCCAAGAGTCGCTTGGGAGACAGTAAGGAGCAGGTTGTAGATCAGGTCGTTCTCGTCACGGACAAATTCAGGATGCGCTTCTTCCTCGATGAGTACTTGGATGTCTCCGGCGACTCCGTTGTGCTTGGCGGCGTTGCCTTTTCCGGGCACGTTGACAACCATTCCTTCGGCCACGCCCGCAGGGATGTTGATTTCTACGATTTCCTCACCGCTGACCACGCCTTCGCCGTGACATTTTTTGCACTTGTTCTTGATGACCGTGCCTTCTCCATGGCAGGTGGGACAGGGCGATTGTGTCTGCACCATGCCGAACACGCTTCGCTGGGTGCGCATGACGTAGCCTGAACCATGGCAGGTGGAACAGGTCTCAGGCCGGCTGCCGTTTTCACAGCCTGTGCCGTGGCACTCTGGGCAGCTTACGTCTTTACGGACTTTGAACTTCTTGGTGACGCCTTTGGCGATCTCTTCGAGCGAGAGTTTGACTTTCAGGCGCAGGTCGCTGCCCTTGTATTGCCGTTGTTGGGGGCGTCCTCCTCCGAAGCCGCCAAATCCTCCGAAACCGGCATGGCCTCCGAAGATGTCGCCGAACATGGAGAAGATGTCCTCCATGTTCATGCCTTGGCCGCCGCCGAAACCGCCGAAACCGCCTGCGCCGTTCACGCCGGCAGCACCGAACTGGTCGTAGCGGGCTCGTTTGTCAGGATCGCGGAGCACGTCGTAGGCCTCGGCGGCCTGTTTGAATTTTTCTTCGGCCTCTTTATCGCCCGGATTGCGGTCCGGGTGGTACTTGATGGCCATCTTCTTATACGCCCGCTTGATTTCGTCGGCATTCGCGGTACGGGCGACGCCGAGCACTTCGTAGTAATCTATTTCACTCGCCATACTATTATTTAATGTGTGCTCCGGTTCTTTCTTATTGTCCTACGGCCACCTTTGCGTGACGGATGACTTTTTCGTTCAACAGGTATCCAGCCTGCACGCAGTCTATGATCTTTCCTTTCTGGCTGTCGTCTTCGACGGGTACGAGGGCGATGGCTTCGTGGAAGTCGGTGTTGAAATCCTGTCCGTCGGTTTCCATCTTTTTCAGGCCTTGTGTCGACAATGTTTTCACGAGTTTTGAAATGATGAGGTCGACACCTTCGCGCAGTGTTTCGACGTTGTCGCTTTTTGCCATGTTGGTCTGGGCGCGTTCCAAGTCGTCAAGGATGGGCAGGAGCGCTTGCATGACCTTTTCACCACCGTTGAGGATAAGCTCGGTCTTCTCTTTCATTGTGCGCTTGCGGTAGTTGTCGAACTCGGCCACCTGACGCAGGTATTTGTCTTTGAGCGCGGCAATCTGTTCTTCGGCTTCGGCCAGTTTTTCGGCGTCAGTCTTTTCCGCCGGTTGCTCTTCGGCATTTTGTGTTTCTTCCTGCTCGTTTTCAGGGGCAGTGTCTTTCACTTCATCCTCTTCGGGATTGTGTATCTTATCGTTGTTGCTCATAACTTTAATGGTTTATAAGGATTAGACAGCAAGAAATGTACCAAAACCGGAAAGCCTGACGTTTATTCCGTTCCGTACATTTGTGCACGCAGTTCCTTTATGCGGTCGTCGTGGATGTAGTCTTCGTAGGTCATCAGTTTGTCGATGGTGCCGTTGGGGGTCAGTTCGATGACCCGGTTGGCCACAGTGTTGATGAACTCGTGGTCATGGCTGGCGAAGAGGACGTTGCCTTTATAGAGTTTCAGGTTGTTGTTGAACGCCTGGATGCTCTCCATGTCGAGGTGGTTGGTCGGCGTGTCGAGGATAAGACAGTTGGCATTGCGCAGCTGCATGCGGGCAATCATGCAGCGCATCTTCTCGCCTCCCGAGAGGACGCGTACTTTTTTCAGGATGTCTTCGTCTTTGAAGAGCATCCGCCCGAGGAATGCCTTGAAGTAGACTTCATTGCCCTCGCCGTATTGGCTGAGCCAGTCGAGCATGTTCAGATCGCAGTCGAAGAAGGATGTGTTGTCGAGCGGGAGATAGGCCGTCGTGATGGTGACGCCCCATTTGAATGTACCCGCCGCGGGCGTCATGTTGCCGTTTATGATTTCGAAGAGCGCCGTCATGGCTCGCGGATTGTGGCTGATGAATACGATCTTTTCGCCTTTCTCCACATTGAACGAGAGATTGTCGAAAAGGACAGTGCCGTCGTCTGCAATGGCTTTCAGGCCGTCGACTTCGAGAATCTGGTTGCCCGGCTCGCGGTCCATCTGGAAAATAATCCCGGGGTACTTGCGTGTTGAAGGCTGGATCTCGTCGACGTTGAGTTTTTCCAACATCTTTTTGCGGCTTGTCGTCTGGCGGCTCTTGGCCACATTGGCCGAGAAGCGGCGGATGAACTCTTCGAGTTCCTTTCGTTTCTCTTCTGCTTTCTGTTTTTGGTTCTGGGCCTGTCGCAGGGCGAGCTGACTTGACTCGTACCAGAAGCTGTAGTTGCCGGAGAAGAGGGTCACCTTGCCGAAGTCTATGTCGACGGTGTGCGTGCAGACTTGGTCGAGGAAGTGGCGGTCGTGGCTGACAACGAGAACCGTATGCTCAAAGTTGCCGAGGTAGTCTTCGAGCCATTCAACGGTTTCGAGGTCGAGGTCGTTGGTGGGCTCGTCGAGCAGGAGGTTGTCGGGTTCGCCGAAGAGGGCCTGCGCCAGCATGACGCGCACTTTCTCCTTACCCGAGAGTTCCTTCATGAGTTTGCCGTGCAATTTCTCTTTGATGCCAAGGCCACTCAGCAGGGCGGCAGCGTCGTTTTCAGCTGTGTATCCGCCGAGATTGGCAAACTTCTCTTCGAGTTCGGCCACCTTCATGCCGTCTTCGTCCGAGAAGTCGGGCTTGGCGTAAAGGGCGTCGCGCTGACGGGCTACATCCCACATGACGGTGTGACCCATGAGCACGGTGTCGAGCACGGTGTGTTCGTCGAACTTGAAGTGGTCTTGGCTGAGCACTGACATGCGTTCGCCCGGACCGAGCTCGACGGTACCTTTGTTGGGCTCGAGTTCGCCCGAAATGGCTTTGAGCAAGGTTGACTTGCCGGCTCCGTTGGCTCCGATGATGCCGTAGATGTTTCCGTTCGTAAATTTGAGGTTGACGTCTTTGTAGAGAACACGCTTGCCGAATTGGATGGCGAGGTTGTTGACGGTTATCATTCTTTCTTAGAGTTTTTTCTGGGGCGCAAAGTTACGGAAAAAACTGCGAAAAGGAAAACCCCTCGGCTAAAAAGCATCCACGCAGCCACAGCACTTTCGCGCGGTTCTCATGAGCGGAGAACGAATGCTTTGACCGTAAGAACTGAAGGAGTGACAGAACGAACAGTCACTCCTTCAGTTCTTACGGTCAGTAGTGGCCGCGCGGCGTCCGGCCGGCCATCGTTTGCGTGAGCGGGCGCAGGTCAGCTTTTCTCTTTGATGTAACCGCGCCGGTAGGCCAGCAGCAGGTTGTTCAGGTCAGCAATCTGTATGCGTAGTTCGGCGCCGATGTCTGTGTCGTTCACCATGGCCCGTTGTCCTGTCATTTCGACGATTTGCGTCGTGCTCTTGATGTCCGTCCCGTTGCGGATGGCTTCTTCCGTCGAGGTGAAGGGCTCGTGTTGTACGAGTTGGAACCCTCGGCTGTGATAGACGAGTGTGTATCCGGCGATGCCTGTCGTGTTGTGGTAGGCTTTGGCGAATCCGCCGTCGATCACCATCAGCCGCCCGTCGGCCTTGATCGGGTTTTCGCCGTTGCCGACACGGACGGGAACGTGCCCGTTGATGATGTGGCGGTGAGTGCCTTTCACGCCGAACTCGTCGAGGATGCGGTCACAGATGGCCGCGTTGTCGCGCAACTTATAGTACCAGCCTTTCTCTTCGACGTGCGTTTCGCGGTCGGCGATGAAGTAGCGTTCGAACGTTGCCATTTTCGATTTGTCAAAGAGCGGTGAGTCGGGGCCGCACCAGAGATACCAGAAAAAGTCGAGCGCTTCTTCTTTGTCTGTCGCCTCCGCGCTGTGGTCGAAAGCCGTACGGATCATCTCTTCAACCTTTTTGAGCAGTTCCTTGCCTTTTACGCGTTCGTGGCCGACGCTGACTTCGCGAAGACTGCCGTCTTCGTTCAGGGGGATAGAGGCGTGGAAGAGCAGGTTCGAGTTGTAGACGCCGAACATTGCCCCGTGGGTCAACAGGCAGGCCATGTGGCGTTGGAGCCGGTCGCATATGCGGAAGGAGTGGGTCAGTTTTTCCATCAGTTCCGATTCTTCCGCCGTGAGCGCGAACGGGTCAGCCGGGTCGATGGTCGGGAATGTGTGGTCGAGCAAGGGATAGGATTTCCCGTCTAACGTGATGGTATGGCTGTCATAGTCAATGGCGCGGAGCAGTGCGCGGTCTTTCATCCCCCATTCCGGGTGACGCTCGTAGAGCTGGCCTTCGAGCTTGAACTGGATGACGGCGATGGCTTTGTGCATCTCGGTGATGAGGCGCAGGGTCTTGTCGCTCAGGTCTTGCCCTTCGTCCGTCTTGGGCCGGAAAGGCCGGCATTCATCGTCGGCATACGTCTCCATGGCAAAGGTGGCGAGGGGCACCATGTTGATGCCGTAGCCCTCTTCGAGCGTCTGCGTGTTGGCGTAGCGCAGCGAAAGGCGCAACAGGCCCGCCACGCAGACCGGGCTGCCCGCTGCCGCGCCCATCCAGAGCACGTCGTGGTTGCCCCATTCGATGTCCAGGTTGTGGTAGTGGCTGAGCGTGTCCATGATGAGGTGGGCGCCGGGGCCGCGGTCGTATATGTCGCCGAGGATGTGGAGTTGATCGATGGCCAAGCGTTGGATCAGGTAGCACAGGGCGATGATGAAGTCGTCCGCGCGACCGGTCGAGATGATCGTGTGGATGATGACGTTGAAATAGGCCTGCTTGTTGTGGTCCTCGATGGACTCGTGAAGCAATTCCTCTATTATATATGAGAATTCTTCGGGCAGGCTTTTGCGGACCTTGGAGCGTGTGTATTTCGACGAGACGTTGCGGCATACCGTCACGAGCTGGTTCAGCGTGGTCTGATAGTAGTCGTCAAGATGGTCGTCGCTGGCTTTCACGAGTTCAAGTTTCTGCTCGGGATAATAGATGAGCGTGCAGAGGTCTTTCTTTTCCTGTTCGCGCAACGTGTTGCCGAACAGCTCGTTCACCTTGCGCTTGATGTTTCCCGAAGCGTTGCGCAAGATGTGCTGGAACGCCTCGTTCTCGCCGTGCAGGTCGGCCATGAAATGCTCCGTGGCTTTGGGCAGGTGAAGGATGGCTTCGAGGTTGATGATCTCAGTAGTGACGCTTGAAATCGTCGGGAAGTCGCGGGCCAGCAGGCGCAGGTAGCGCAGGTCCTTGATGACGTTATCGGTTTGTGTGTTGGTCGTTGGAGCCATATGCAGTGTCTTTTCAGAGTTCTTAGGTGCAAATTTAGCTTTTTATGCCAAAGCCGCGAAATTTTTATACGGCGATAAGGCTTTTGCCATTTTTATTAGTTACTTTTGCTGTCAGTTAAGGTGTAAGCAGAAGTGCTGCGCCCACAAAACGAGACTTACCAATCAAACAACTCAAAATTAGTAAAGCGATGAGAAACACTACTCCATTACGTTTGGGTTTGCTGACGGGAAGTGCCATGGCCTTTGCCATGAGCATGAACGCCCAGACGCGTCCCAACATCATCCTTTTCCTTGTCGACGATATGGGTTGGCAGGAAACGTCTCTGCCTTTCTGGACAGAGAGAACGCCGCTCAATGAGCGCTATCGTACGCCCAACATGGAAAAACTGGCTGAGGCAGGCGTGAAATTCACTGACGCCTATGCCTGCGCCATCTCTTCGCCGTCACGTGCGAGCTTGATGTCGGGCATGAACGCTGCGCGCCACCGCGTGACGAACTGGACGTTGAACTACAACACGAAGACCGACGCCGGCAGCAACGTGATTGAACTTCCGGACTGGAACTATAACGGTATCCAGCCTGCGACTACGACGGATCCGAAAGATACGGTGAACAGCGTACGCGTCACGTCTTTGCCCCAAGTGCTGAAAGACAATGGCTATTATACGATCCATTGCGGCAAGGCTCACTACGGGTCGCGTACAACGACGGGCGCTGATCCGCTGACGATGGGCTATGATGTGAACATCGCTGGTAGCGAGGCCGGAGGCCCCGGCAGCTACTTGCCTCCCTACGGCAACGCCAACTACCCCGTTCCCGGCCTTGACGATTATGCAAAAGACAATATCTTCCTTACCGAAGCATTGACCCGGGAGGCTATTAAGAAGGTGGGTGAGTTCTTGGATAAAAACGAGGACAATAAGCCGTTCTATCTTTATATGTCCCATTATGCCATCCACGTACCTTATACCGAGGATACGAGGTTCTCGAACAACTACAAGAACAAGGTCGACCCCATGCTGGGCGTGCAGTTGAATTCGAGCGAGGTTAACCATGCCGCTCTCGTCGAGGGAATGGACAAGAGCTTGGGCGACATCCGGGAATTCTTGGAGTCGCGTCCCGGGTTGGCAGAGAACACCATCATCATCTTCATGTCGGACAACGGCGGCCAGGCTGTGTCTGTCCGTCAAGGACGTGCAAACCGCGATCAGAACTATCCGCTCCGCGGCGGAAAGGGCTCGTCGTACATGGGAGGCGTCCGCGAGCCGATGATCGTTTACTGGCCCGGCGTGACCGACCAATACGCCGGCACATCGAACAACAGCCGCGTGATGATCGAGGACTTCTATCCCACGATCTTGGAGATGGCTGGCGTCACGGACTACAAGCCCGTGCAGCATGTGGACGGCCGGAGCATCGTGGACATCATCAAGAACAACACGCAGGGCCGCGACCGTGTCAACATCTGGCACTTCCCGAACCTTTGGGGCGAGAGCCAGAGCCGTGAGGAAGGCTACGGCGCATACTCGGCCATCATGAAGGGCGATTATCACCTCCTGTATTTCTGGGAGACACAAGAGCGCCGCTTGTATAATATCAAGGAAGACATCAGCGAAGAAAACAACCTTATCGACGAACTGCCCGACGTGGCCCGCGAACTGTCGATCGAACTGGCCGACTCGTTGCGCTCTTATGGAGCCCAGCGTCCTTCGTTCAAGGCTACGGGCGAGGTGGCTCCTTGGCCCGACGATCCTTTGTTGGTGGCTGAACCGGGCACCGTCCTCACTCCCGACGACCGCATCTTCCAATATAGCGACGACATGCAGAAACATTATTATCGCATTGTCGACAACCAGTTTTCGGCCGGCGGCATCCATCGCAATGCATATTGGACGCAGGGCGAACACTATGGCTATAAGGCCATTCAAGCCAGTACTACGTTGAACCGGACCGAGAGAGACGGGCTCTCCTTGCAGCTTTTTTATTTCGAGAAAGGCTCTGACGAGAACCACTTTCGCATCAAAACGCTTGACGGGCAGAACGTAGATTATGTCGACGGTACGACGTCGGCTACGTGGAACGACGGGAAACCGAATGAATCCGCTACGACAGTTGTCGACAAGTATTTGCAATACGGCACGCCGACGGCCGGTGAGTTCGTGATCCGCAAGTCTGCGGAAGACAACTACTACATGATCGGCCAAGGCGACGAACTGATGAACAACCGTGGTAGCGACTATGGTGTGGAAGCCAGCATGAAATGGGTGGTCAACGACTACGGTGGCAGCGTAGAAGACGTGGCAGCCAACAAAGGCAGCCAATACAAGTTCGAACTCTACGACCCGAACGCGTCTGTGGACGAAGGAGAAGTGGCCGAGCCTTTTGAAGGAATTTTCCGGTACAGCAACGACTCTATCCGTTATTATTATAACATCCGGGACAGCCGTCCGCAAGAGTTCTTCTGGACCCAAGGCGAGCACTACGACAACCCGACTATTCAGATCACTTCCGAAGAACTCACCGGCGACGATGCTGAAAAACAGCTCTTCTATTTTATGGAGGGTCGCAACAGCCGTTTCTTCACGATCTATACATACGACGGACAGCCGCTCATTTTCACGAGTGGGACGACCGTCTCGACGTGGGACGAAGCACTGAAACCCGAGGCCGACCGTACCACTGTGACGCAGCGTTACGTACAGTTCGGCGACGGGACGCCTGCCCAGTTCCAGATCGTCAAGACGTCGAACAACAGCACCTATGGTCTGCAAGTGCTCAACACCCTGCTCAACAACCGTGGTTCCGGCAACGGCGAAGCCGCCAATATGCTCTGGGTAGTCAACGGTTACAGCGGGAATTCAGTGAGCGACGCCGGAAGCCGTTATCGCTTCGTCCCGCGGTCCAGCAAGCTCCTGACGGGCATCGAAGGCGTGGAACTTCCAGTTGACCGCCCGATGACGCGTGCCGAACTGGCTAAGATGGGCGACAAGGTCCAGGTCTATGACCTCCGAGGCATCCGTGTGCGCGACATTCGCAATGCCGATCGTGGCCTCTACATCATCCGTACAGCCACGGACGCATATAAGGTAGCGCTCAACTAAGCCCAAACAATTTTAAGCAGAAGATAAACCGGCGGGGCCGGCATCGTTGAAGAGCGGTGCCGGCCCCGTTGCCTTTTGCCATGCGGAGGAACCGCCGCGGCCGCATTCCGGATTTTCTTCGTCGCCGGCCGGGATGAACCGGACGGCGACGGGGCCTTCCTGTCAGCCGTTCCGTTTTTCCTGTCAGCCATTTAGAAATGTCTGTCAGCCGTCCCGTTTTTGGGGACGGTTTGATGGTCGGGACGATGGCCTTGGCGGAGGCGCTGGTCACGATGCATGGTTGTCTTTGTCGGACAGTTGCGTCCGGCTTCGCCCCGTCTGTGTGCATTATCTGAGGTTGCGTAAATATAAACAGCGCTAAAAGAGGCTTTAATTGTTACGGAAGTATTAACTTTGTCGCGCAAATAGATGTTTATCACTATGAGAAAAATTACACTTGTTTTGCTTGCCTTGGTCATGACGGCCGGGCAATTGTTTGCCGCCAATCCGATGCGGCGTTTGTTCCCCGTCAGCCAGAGCGACGGTACAGAAGTAATGGTCAACAGGGTCGGCAATGGCATCGTCGGTTTCTATGCCACGCCCGACGGCTGGGCGCTGGTGCGCAATGCCGCAGGCGATTTGTGTTATGCCTGCTTTGACAAGTCCGGAGACTTTGTGGCTTCTGACGTCGTCGCACATGACGAAGACGCCCGTACGGCTGTTGAGGCTGACTATGTGAAACAATCGGCCATCACCGCCTCTGATGCGTTCAACCGCTTGACGCAGTCTGACTCCAACAGCGTGCGCAAGTCGCGACTTGTCGGAGCTCCGCAGTCAACCGGTCTCGGCATCTACGGACAGTCGGCAGGCAGCAGCATTCCGAGCATCGGCGAGGTGGTGATCCCCGTCATCATGGTTGAGTTCCCCGACCTGCCTTTCACCTTGGCTTCGGAAGAATCGCTCGACGAGCAGATGAATGGCGAGAACTATCGCGATTCTTACGGTTCGGTAGGCAGCCTGCGCCAGTACTTCATCGACAACAGCTATGGCATGTTCAAGCCTGAGTATCGCGTTGTCGGACGCATGATGGCCCAACACGAACACGACTACTACGGCGCTCATGGTTCGAACGGCAGCAATGACGGCCGCATGATCGACCTCGTGATTGAATGCCTCAACTACCTGACCGCACAAGGACTGGACACTGAGCCGTTCCTCGCCAATGGCCGCATCCCCATGCTCTCCATCTATTATGCCGGCGAGGGCGAGCAGTCGGCTTTCGGTGCTGACTCCGAAGGATTCATCTGGGCCCATCAGGCCGGTTTGAACAACGCTTTCATCAGCGGCACTCCCGTGAACGCCTATCTGGCCACGAATGAGCTGCTCGGCCTTTATAACGGTTCGCAGCGCGTCGGTACGCAGCTCACGGGTGTCGGCGTGTATGCCCACGAGTTCTGCCACGGCCTTGGCCTCCCCGACGTGTATGATATCAACTACACCGGAATTACCGGTATGGACTATTGGTCGCTTATGGACCTCGGCGAACATTGGAACAATGGCTATACGCCGATCGGACTGACTGCCTACGAACGTTGCTTCCTCGGCTGGCTCGAAGTGGAGACCCTTACGGAACCGGGCGTCTATGAGTTGAACAAACTGACCGATGAAGAAGGGCCGCGCGCTTACCGGATTGTGAATCCCAGAAGCCGCGACGGGAAGGAGTATTACATCCTCGAAAACCGCCAGCTCGGCACCAAGTGGTTCCCCTCGACCATGGGACACGGCATGTTGGTATATCACATCTTCTATGACGCCGACTCCTGGATTTCCAATCACGTGAACACGGAAGCCCGTCGCCCCCGTTATACTTACATTCCGGCCGACAACGCCAAAGGGCACGTTGACGATTACGGCTACTTGCAGACCAACTGGATCAAAGGTGACCTTTATCCCGGCCTGACGTCCAATCACGACTTGACAGACGAGTCGACGCCGGCCGCAGACGTATATCTCGGCGGACAGGGTATGGGACAGCCGATCCTCGACATCACTGAACGCCGTGGCGTTGTCTCGTTCACATTCATCGAAGACCCCACGGTGGGCATCGACAATGTCGTCATGGATGGTGAGGTGACGGTTTACACGCTCGACGGCCGCCGCTTGTTCGATGCTCCGTCGGCCGCCGCAGCCCGCATGAAGCTGTCGAAAGGCCTTTATCTGCTTAAATCAGCAAATGGAGCCCAAAAACTTTTGGTTGAATAACCGTTGAAAATAGAGTTTGTTATGAAACGTTTTTTGCGGGCAAGCATTCTTGTCACAGTGATGAGCTTTTGTTGCGCCTCGCTCCCGGCCCAATCGTTCGGCGACCTTTTGAAGAAAGCCTCAGACGGTCTCAATCTGGGCAGTACGGCTAAGGATTATGTGTCGGCCTTGTTGGGAAAAGACAAGGTGGCCGCCGAGGATCTGGTCGGTACGTGGACGTATGCAGAACCGGTGCTTGTGCTCGAATCAGACCAGGTGCTGGGCAAAATCGGCGGGGCTGTGATGGCGCAGACCGCCGAGAAGAAACTTTCGTCCGTCATGGAGAAAATCGGTGTCAAGCCGGGCGTCGTGAAGATGACGTTCAACCGCGACAGCACGTACACTTGCGAATTGAATGGCCATGCCATCCGGGGCACGTATGAGGTGAAAGACGCAACCCTGACGTTGAAGAAACTGAACTTCACGGCCTTGTCGGCCAACGTGAAGAAGACTGGGAATAACCTGCAGCTGGCCGTGCAGGCCGATAAACTGCTGACACTTGTCTCTTCACTTACGTCGATCGTGCCGGAAGACGGTATGCTCTCGACGGTGACGTCGCTCTTCAAGAGCTACGACGGCATGCAGGTCGGCGTGAAGTTCGAGAAGTGACCGCGTAGCCGCGGTGGCCACAACGCGAAGGGGGCGGGTCGAAACAATCGACCCGCCCCCTTCGCGTATCAGTATGTCAGGCGTTCGCTTAGATAAGGTACTGCGAACTGATGCTCTCGTTCGACATGACGCGTCGTATGGTTTCGGCAAACATGTCGGCGACGGTCAGTTGCTTCACCTTTTTGCAGTCGTGCGTGTAGGGGATGCTGTCCGTGAACACAATCTCTTGGAGCTTCGAGGCCTCAATGCGTTCTGTGGCGGGGCCGGACATGACGCAGTGTGAGGCGATGGCGCGCACGCTGTTGGCTCCGTTTTCCATCATCAGGTCGGCCGCTTTCGTGATGGTGCCGGCTGTGTCAACGATGTCGTCGACAAGGATGACGTCCATGCCTTTCACGTCGCCGATGATCTGCATGGTCTCGACTACGTTGGCCTGCTTGCGGGTCTTGTTGCACAGGACGAGCGGGCAATCGAGGTATTTGGCATAGGTGCTGGCTCGTTTCGAACCGCCGACGTCGGGCGTGGCGATGCAGAGGTTGGGCAGGTTGAGTGTCTTGATATAAGGAAGCATGATGGTCGAGGCGTAGAGATGGTCAACCGGTACGTCGAAAAAACCTTGTTCCTGGTCGGCATGGAGGTCCATGGTGATGAGGCGGTCGATACCGGCTACGCTGAGCAGGTCGGCAACGAGCTTGGCTCCGATCGAGACGCGCGGTTTGTCCTTGCGGTCTTGGCGTGCCCAGCCGAAGTAGGGGATGACGGCCACGATGCTGTGGGCCGATGCACGCTTGGCGGCATCGATCATCAGCAAGAGCTCCATGAGGTTGTCGGAGTTGGGGAAGGTGGATTGTACGAGGAATACGTCGCGTCCGCGGATTGACTCCTCGTAGCTGACGGCGAATTCGCCGTCAGCGAAGTGCGTGATCACCAGATTGCCAAGGGGACAGCCCAGACTGGCACAGATTTTCTCGGCCAAATATCTGGACTTGGTGCCCGAGAATACCATAAATGAATTGTCGTTCATTGCGCTTGTTGTTATGAGGTGAGTTGATTTGTTATCCTATGGCTTTTTGCAGTTTCCGGAAATGGGTGATGAGGTCCTTGTAGTCGTGCGTCGTGTGGATGTCGAAGCGGTTCCAGATGTCGCCGAGTACGACCGCGCCGCCGAATCCATAGTTCTGGATGCGCGCGATGTTATCAAGGGTGATGCCACCCAGAGCCATCACTTTGCGGTCGACCCATCCTTGGGCGGCGTATTGCTTCAACACTTTGTCTGTGAAAGGCGATTCGTAGTCCTGCTTGGAGATGCTGTTAAAAATAGGGCTGAGCAAGACGTAATTGCACACGGATTTTTGCGCTTTGACTTCTTCGATGGTGTGGCACGAACAGCTGATGTGCCCCTTGTATCCGGCTGGCGGTTCGGGGTTGCGCTGGTTCAGATGGATGCCCATGAGCTTATACTCGTTTTTCAGGTAGAAGTGGTCGTGCACCACGATGCGTTTCCTGTAACATTCGGGTATGAGCGTAAGCAGCCGCTCAGAATAGATGGGCTCTGTGCCGGGTTTGCGCAGATGCAGGACTTCCAACCCTTCGTCGAAGAGAGCCGTCAGTATTTGGTGCTCCTCGATGAAGAAGTAGGGCACGGTCATCAAAATCAGCTTCATTCTGTTTGCCATGTGCTTATGGCGACAAAATTACACAATTTAACTGATTTGTCACGCTGTGGCCCTGACTTTTTTGTGGATATCGCCGTGTTTCCGTCTGCATGTACTGATGGCGCGGACAGAAGCAGTGACCGTAAGAACGGGAGCAGTGACAGAAAATCCTGTCACTGCTCCCGTTCTTACGGCCGGCCTTATCCCTCGATTTCCATGAGTTCGAGCCAGCGTGTCGACTTTGTGTCGAGTTCTTCTTGCAGGGCCGGCAGCCGTTTGCTCAGCCGGGTGAGTTCGTCGACGTCGAGCGTCCCGCTGCAAAGGGCCGTCTCTATTTCTTTCTTCTCGGTTTCGAGTTGCCCTATTTCGGCCTCGAGTGTTTCCATCTCTTTCCGTTCTTTGTAGGTCAGGCGGCGTTTGCTCTCGTCGTGTGTCCGTCGGTTTTGTGAGGGGGCGGAGGGCTCCTTGTCTTTTTTTGCGGTTTTTGCTTTCAGTTCCTCTTCTTCCTGCCGTTTGGCGCTTTCCCATTCGCGGTACTGGGTGTAGTTGCCCGGGAAGTCGTCGACTTTCCCGTTGCCTTGGAAGACGAGCAGATGGTCGACAATCTTGTCCATGAAATAGCGGTCGTGGCTCACGACGATGACGCAGCCCCGGAAGTCGGCGAGATACTCTTCGAGGATTTGGAGTGTGGTGATGTCCAGGTCGTTGGTCGGTTCGTCGAGCACGAGGAAGTTGGGCGCGCCCATCAGCACGGTGCAGAGGTAGAGCCGTCGCCGTTCGCCGCCGCTGAGCTTGTAGACGTAGGTCTGCTGTTTCTCGGGCGGGAAGAGAAAGTGTTGCAGGAACTGAGACGCTGTGAGGCGTCGTCCGCCGCCGAGGTCGACGGTTTCGGCGATGTCGCGGACCACGTCGATGACCTTCATGCGGTTGTCGAAGGCCATGCCCTCCTGTGAGAAGTAGCCGAAACGCACGGTTTCGCCGATGACGAAACGCCCGCTGTCGGGTTTCACCTGGCCGAGGAGCATCTTGACGAACGTCGACTTGCCCGAACCGTTCGGCCCGATGATGCCCATCTTCTCGTAGCGGGTGAAATTATAGTAGAAGTCCTTTAAGATGACTTTGTCCGGGCCGAAGCTTTTCGAGACATACTCAGCTTCGAAAATCTTGCTGCCGATGTAGCTGCTTTTCACTTCGAGGCGGGCCGCGCGTTCCTGCATTCGCCGTTTTGCCGCCTGTTCGAGTTCGGCAAACGCTTCGACGCGGTAGCGTGCCTTGTGCCCGCGTGCGCAGGGCATGCGGCGCATCCATTCCAGCTCCTTGCGGTAGAGGTTGCTCGCACGGGCAATGGATGCGTTGACTGCGTTCATGCGTTCTTCGCGTTTCTCCAAGTAATAGCTGTAGGAGCCATGGTAATTATATAATGTGTGGTCGGCCAGTTCAAGGATGTCCGAGCAGACACGGTCGAGGAAGTAGCGGTCGTGGGTGACGAGGAGCAGGCTCTTGGTGTTACGGCGGAGATAGTTTTCGAGCCATTCAATCATGTCGAGGTCGAGGTGGTTTGTCGGCTCGTCGAGCACGAGCAAGTCGGGGTCGGTCAGGAGCACGTTAGCCAAGGCCACGCGTTTGACCTGTCCGCCGGAGAGTTGTGCGATAGGCTGGTTGAAGTTCGAGATGTCGAGTTTCGAGAGGATCTGTTTGGCTCTCTGTTCGTAGTCCCAGGCCTTTTGGCTGTCCATTTGCTCAATGAGTGTGTCGAGGCCGGGCGTGCCCGGCGTCGCGAGGCATTGTTCGTAGCGGCGGATGAGGTCGGTGGTCTCATTGCCATGCCAGAAGCAGGCTTCAATCACGGACAACTCGCCCGGGTAGTCCGGCGTCTGTTCAAGGTAGCCGACACGCAGGTCACGCCTGTAAGTGATTTTACCATCCTCGTAGTCCTCATCGCCGCACAGGATGTTCATCAACGTCGATTTGCCAGTGCCGTTCTGGGCGATCAATCCTACTTTCTGGCCTTCGGCCACGGAGAAAGAAATGTGTTCGAAAAGCACCAGGTCGCCGATGCGCTTCGACAGGTTTTGTACATCTAAGTAAGGGATATTTGTAGCCATACGAGGGCGAAATTAGAGAAAAAAACCAAAACAACCGTGGCAGGTTGAAAGAAAAGTGTTACTTTTGCGCTGTGAAAAGTTCGCCGCCCGCGAAATTTCACTCCTGATACAGTCATTTCTCAAATACACAATCCCCCTTACTCTGACGGCTTCGAGAGTGAACGCCGTGCTCGTAGGGACAATTCACACCCATAATGCCACTTTACACCAAAGAGCAATTAAACAGCAAGGAAGAAGTAGAACTACGCGAACTTGCCAAGGAGCTGCATGCCGAAGTGAGCAACTCCGCTGACAAGGAAACGCTTATCTATGCCATCCTTGATGTGCAAGCTGAGCAAAGCGCCGCGGAGCAGAAAGCCGCTCCCAAGCGCCGTACCCGCATCGTGAAGAAAGACGTCGACCATGTTTATTCGGCCTCGAAGACGAAGACGGAAAGTTTCGAGAAAAAGAAAACCGCCGCAGAGGGCGAACCCAAGCGCCGTCGCCGCAGCGTGAAGGCCGAGGCGGCTGCTGATGAACAAGCAGTCGCGGCCGGACAGCAGGAACTGCCCCTTTTGTCGCAGCCTATGGCCGAAACTGCGGTTCCCGAGACGGAGGAAAACGCCACGGCTCCTGCGCACGTGCCTGAGGATGCCCTGACGGAAAAAACTGTCGCAGTGACAGAAAATCCTATCGCAGTGACAGAAAATCCTGTCGCAGTGACGGAAATGACGGCCGTGGCTGTTGAAACGACAAAACCCTTGAAGCCCGGAACCGAAGAGCCGTCCAAACTGGCGGAAGAGGACGCTTCCGATACGGAGGCGGCCAATCATGAAGCGGTTGCCTCTGTCGAAGCCAAGGGTGCAGTCGAGGCGAAACCGGCGGGAGCCCCGTTGCCCCCCGAAGTGGACTTCATTCCTATCGAGGACATTCCTGTCATTCAGAACGACAACTACGACACGCTTGCGAGTGATTTGGTCAACAAGTTTGAACGCCGGCCTGCTGCCCCAGTGCCGTCCGAGATTCCGTCGTGGACGGGAGGACAGCCCGCTGCCCAGGCAGCTCTGTATGCTGGCGCATTCAATTTCGACAACATCCTGACCGGAAACGGCGTGCTCGAAATCATGCCCGACGGATTCGGCTTCCTGCGCTCGTCGGACTATAACTACCTGTCGTCGCCCGACGACATCTACGTCTCGCAGAACCAAATCAAAATGTTCGGACTGAAATCCGGAGACATCGTCGAAGGACCTGTCCGTGTGCCCAAAGAGGGCGAGAAGTTCTTCCCCCTTGTCGACGTGACGAAGATAAACGGCCTCACGCCTGCCGAAATCCGCGATCGCGTCCCCTTTGAACACCTCACGCCGTTGTTCCCGAACGAAAAGTTCAACCTCTGTACCGGCCATGGCGATTCTATGTCTGTGCGCATCGTCGACCTCTTCACGCCTATCGGCAAGGGACAGCGCGCCCTTATCGTAGCCCAGCCCAAGACGGGAAAGACGATCCTGATGAAAGAAATTGCCAACGCCATCGCTAAAAATCATCCCGACACTTACCTCATGATGCTGCTCATCGACGAACGCCCGGAAGAAGTGACGGATATGGCACGCACCGTGAACGCCGAAGTCATCGCCTCGACGTTCGACGAGCCCGCTGCCCGCCACGTAAAGATTGCCGGCATTGTCTTGGAAAAAGCAAAGCGCATGGTTGAATGCGGTCATGATGTCGTTATCTTCCTGGATTCTATCACCCGTCTGGCACGTGCTTACAATACGGTGTCGCCCGCTTCTGGCAAGGTACTTTCGGGAGGTGTTGACGCCAATGCCCTTCAAAAGCCCAAGCGCTTTTTCGGTGCTGCCCGCAACATTGAAGGTGGCGGCTCGCTGACCATCATCGCTACGGCACTCATCGACACCGGTTCGAAAATGGACGAGGTCATCTTCGAGGAATTCAAGGGGACGGGCAACATGGAGCTCCAGCTCGACCGTACGCTGAGCAACAAGCGCATCTTCCCGGCTGTCAACATCGTGGCGTCGTCAACGCGCCGCGACGACCTCTTGCAAGACTCCCAGACGTTGAACCGCATGTGGATCCTGCGCAAGTATATTGCCGACATGACTTCGCTCGAAGCCATGACCGACCTTAAACGCCGCATGGAAGGGACGCGGAACAACGACGAGTTCCTCCTTTCGATGAATTCGTAATTCCCGACCAGCGAGTGTGTTTTAACGCGCCCGCCGCGCAGGCCATGAAGCCTTGCGGCGGGCGCGTCTTTGTGTCGTGACGTGACGGCAGGCTGTGTGCCTGCCGCCAGCCGGTGTCCCCAACGCTTGTCGCTTTCATCGCCGGCGTAAACTTGGACCGTTCGCCGATTTTCAACTAAACGACGGGCAAACCGTCAGATAATGCCGAGTGTTGTGGGGATAGTCTTAGGAAATGCGTTATCTTTTCATAAGATAAGGCTGCGTTCGGGAAAGCCCTTGTGAAAATCTTCCGGTTTTTCCCGCGCTTTCCACTCGTTTGCGTTATCTTTGCACGGGAAAATTAGCTTAATGGGTATTAAACCTATTCGACATACCGGAAACATGCGACTGCTGTGTGTGTGGCTTTGTGTCATGATCGTTTTACCGCTTGCTGCTCGTCGGCGGGTGGTGACGCCGCGTGGACAGCTTGATGCGATAGAGAAACGTTACGCCGATTCACTGCGTTCATTGGCCACGTCGTATAGGACATGGAAATATACCGGTTCGGATACGTTGAGCAATCCGCTCTATTTCCCGCTCTTCGCTCCTCCCGTCTTTTATACGTCAGCCATAGACAGCCTCCTGCGTCCCGGACAAGCAGGCCGCCACGACGGAGCCATTTCCGGCCGGGCGTTGGACCTGAACAGCAGGGTCAACATGTGGTTGGCCTACGTCTATCTGAATCATCCGCAGCAGACAACCGGCGTGGCTTCTGATGAGGAAGACGAGGCCGTATATGATTCGGTGGCAATAGGGGAAACGGACGAAGTCCGGGCCGACATGAACCTTTCGGACGTAGTTCCCGCGGAAGTCATGGCTGATGGTGTTGAGCTGGATTGGGCTTCACGCGGCATGAAACTGCGCATTTGGAAACCTGATTTCTGGACCCTGAAAGTCACAGACTTCTCCCTGCAGTTCATGCAGTCGTACATTTCGAGCAACTGGCACAAGGGAGGTGAGAGCAGCAACACCCTGCAAGCCTCGCTGACTGCTGAGGCGAACTATAACAACAAACAGCGTCTCACCTTCGACAACAAGCTGGAAATGAAGCTCGGCTTTCAGCGCTCGCGCGGCGACGACCTTCATCGGTTTAAGACCAATTCCGACCAGCTCCGCATGACGAACAAACTGGGTGTGCGCGCCACGGCGCGTTGGTACTACACATTTTTGCTGCAAAGTTGGACACAATTTTATCCCAGTTATAAGAGCAACGACCCGAAGGTTTATTCAGACTTCATGTCGCCTTTTGAGTCGGTGTTCTCAATCGGTATGGAATACAAGTTGTCGCTCAACAAATTTAATCTGTCGGCCACGTTGGCGCCGCTGGCTTGCGATTTCAAGTATGTAGACAGGCTGGCTCTTTCAACGTCATTTGGCCTGAAAGAAGGCCGGCATTCGAAGTTTGAATACGGTTCGAACGTAACGGTGAACTACACATGGAACGTAATGAAGAACGTCTCGTGGACGGGGCGCTTCTATTGGTATACCGACTACTCCCGCACGCTGATGGAATGGGAGAATACGGTCAACTTCACCATCAACCGTTTCCTTACGGCCAAGGCCTATCTTTATCCTCGCTTTGACGACAGCGTCGCCCCCAACGCCGACGGCTCTTATTTCCAGTTCCTCGAACAGTTGTCGCTTGGTCTGAGTGTCTCATTTTGACGCAAGGAAAATCTCGCAGGTCAGCCAGCTTGTGGTTCAGAGGTATAGATCCGTTAAAAAAGCATGTTAATCCTTACTTTCCCTGTCGCCGTAAGGCCGGGTGGGCTGAATTAATTATCTTTGTGCATCAAGAAAAAGAATTCCAGTGAAAATCATCAGTCCGATAAAGCCGCATCTCATTCTTGCGGCCCTCCTGTTGTCGCTGTCGCAGTGGACTTACGCTCAGCGTTCGCCTTACGAAGCATATATAGATACCTATAAAAGTCTGGCCGTCGAGCAGATGGAACGCTATGGCATTCCGGCGAGCATCACGTTGGCGCAAGGTTTGCTTGAAAGTGCCGCTGGGCAAAGCGAGTTGTCGCGCAAGGCCAACAATCACTTCGGTATCAAGTGTGGCGGGAGTTGGCAGGGACCCTATGTCCTGCGCGACGACGATGCCCGCAACGAGAAGTTCCGCGCTTACAGCTCTCCGCGTGAATCTTACGAAGACCATTCCGTCTTTCTGGCGACCCGCTCACGCTATGCATTCCTTTTCAAGTACAAGAAAAGCGATTATAAGGCGTGGGCGCATGGATTGAAGAAAGCAGGTTATGCAACAAATCCGCGTTATGCCCATTTGCTCATCAAGCTCATACACCGTTATGACCTTGATCGTTATGACAAGATGAAACTGTCAGACTTCCCCTCGTTGTCTGGGGGGCTGGGAGAGATCGCCGACGGCTTGATCGTGCGCCGCAACAACGATAATTATTATGTAGTAGCCCGAAGCGGTGACACTTTCGCTTCGATCGGCCGCGAGATGGGAGTCTCAGAGCGTAAGCTCCGTAAATATAATGAAGTCGACAAGCACTACCGCCTGCAAGCTGGCGACATTGTTTATCTCGAAAAGAAGCGTTCGAAAGCCGACAAGGCTTTCAAGGGGAAGTATCATACGGTGCGCCCTGGCGAATCGCTCTATACGATTGCGCAAAAGTATGGAATACCTTTGAAGACGCTCTATAAGAACAACGGTCTTACGGCGGGCGATGCCGCTTTCGTAGGCGGGCGTTTGAAGATCAGATGATCTGTCCGTTATACTTTTATAACAAGAAAAGCCTGTCGCATACACCAGAAATCATTAACTTCGCATTAGAAATATAGTGTGGAGACATAAAACTTCGAAACGATGAAACCGTTCATTCTTTTCCTTATCGGATTTTGCGCCCCGCTTTCTTTGCTGGCGCAAGACGACATGTATTTCGTCCCGTCGAAGTCCGAAGCCAAAGAGCCCGTTGTGACGTACACTCCCGTCGAAGCAAGCCGGGACGTCGTCCGCGACGTGGATGAATATAATCGCCGTGGCGCGTATGCCGAATCAGCCGCGGCGATAAACGACAGTGCCGATTACGTGGATGAGGATGCCCCTGAAATGAGTTGCACTGAGCGAATCATACTCTTCCATTCCCCATCTGTGGGCGTGGTGATAAGTAGCCCGTACTATTGGGATTACTATTACGATCCGTGGTGGTATGGTTCATGGCGCTGGCCATACTATGCGTGGAGCTCTTGGTGGTGGTATGATCCCTGGTATCCCGGTTGGGGATGGGGACCGCCCTATTGGGGACACGTTCATTGGCCTCACCGCCCGTTGAATGTCGGTTCGGGGCTTGGACAATGGCGTCCAGGTCCGACAGGAGGGTATGTACGTTACGGCAATGGGTATCGACGTCCGTCGACCGGGCAGTTCACGACCAACCGTCCCGGAAACGTGAATACTGGCCGTTTCGGAACAACGACGAACCGTCGTTTCTCTACTGGCCGTCGCAACTTCAACATGAACCGGCAGAGCGGAACGAATCAGGAGAATAGCCGGACGTTTAACAACAACCGCCGATTTAACAACTCACGCAGTAACAATTCCATGCAGCAGCGCTCAGAACGGTCGTTCTCGCCGAGCCGTTCGTACAGCTCGCCCGGACGTTCGTTCGGCTCCCCGGGGCGTTCAACCGGAACGTCTCGTGGAGGAGGCCGCAGCTTTGGCGGACGCAGATAACAAGGTAAAAAAGTGAAGCTATGAGACGTGACATATTTTTTATAGCCTGTACCCTCTTGTTGGCTGGACAGGCCGGAACGATGGTCGCACAAGACATTTACCGGGTCGGCGACTTGAGCAGTGAAGACTTGAACGGCACGGCGCGCTTCGTCGGCATGGGCGGCGCCTTGGGCGCCTTGGGCGCTGACATGTCGGTGATGAGCAGCAACCCCGCCGGCATTGGTCTTTTCCGCAGCAGCGACGTGTCGCTGACAGGGGGCATCGTGCGCCATGCAGACGCAAGTTCGTTTGCCGGTCGCAACGCTGCAGTCGCCTCGTTCGACCAGGCAGGCTTTGTCTACGCCATCCCCGTCGGCGGAAAAACCGTGCGCTATTTCAACATGGGTTTCAACTACCACAAGAAGAAGAACTTCCATTCTCTTTTCGGCGGCGGCCTTTCCGGATTGGACAACATGGGCGATTATAGCGGCATCTCTCAGTCGTGGGAGATGGCCAATCTGGCCTATTGGGACGGTGGGCCGCTTGACCTCACTGTGGATGCAGACGGGAACATGAGTCCGGATTTCGACTTGACTACTCCTGTGACCGGAATGGGGGCACTGACTCAGACGATAGCCCCTTATTATGACGAAAACGGGAAACTCGCAGGTTACGACCCCAGTTATGCGGTGTCGAATGCTTCTCGCGTGGCGCGCTGGGGAGGCATCCAGCAATACGATTTCAACTTCTCGACGAATTTGAAGGAACGTTTCTATCTCGGACTGACGCTCAGCGCCTATCATGTTGACTGGCATAACGTGACGAGCTACGGCGAAGTCCTCGTCGACGGTGACAATAATTACGGAGACTATGCCCTGAATGCAGAGGAAAGCCTGACGGGGAGCGGGTTCGACGTGAAGTTCGGTCTCATTGCCCGCCCCATCGAGGAATCGGCGTTCCGGATGGGGCTGTCGTTCACCAGCCCGACGTTCTACACCCTGACGCACAGCGCTTACGCCTGGATGGCGTCGCCCTATACGGATGCAGACGGCATCCCGTACAGCCAGGATGTCGAGGTGTCGCCGCATGACTATCTTGTGCGAACTCCTTGGAAGTTCAATTTCAGTCTCGGACATACCATCGGCAATTTCCTCGCTATCGGGGCCGAGTATGAGTATTCGAACTACGCCACCGCGAAGATCCGCTATTCAGACGGCTACGGTGATTACTGGTATGACGGATGGAGCGACTATTCCACAACGGACGATTACGCGCTTAATGACGAAATCAACCGCTACATGAAAGGCGTGAGCACTTTCCGCATCGGTGCCGAGGCCCGCGTGGCCGACGGGCTGTTCATCCGCGCGGGCTACAACTACGTGTCGGCTCCCATGGACGACGAGGCGTATAACAACCTCTTCACGAACAGTCCTTCGTACTATTACAGTGTGAGCACGGACTATCTCAACTTGGGCGCTACCAACCGCTATACGGCCGGCATCGGCTATCGGGGAAAGCATTTCTATGCCGATGTGGCCTACCAGTACCAGCAGCAGGATGGCAAGTATTATTCATTCTATGTCTCACAGGACAACAGCGCGCTGAATGCGTTGCCAGCCATCCCAGTCAAGCTGAACCGGCATCAGGGATTACTGACAATTGGTTATAAATTCTAAAACAGGCAAAACAAAAACGATGAAACTTTTTCCTACCACATTGGCCGTGGCGACCGCTGCAGTCGCCATGGCATTTTCTTCCTGCTCTTCTGTCAACGGACTGACGCCCGAAAAACTGAGCGGGGAATGGAATGTGACCCTCTTGGAGGGAGAATCGATTACTCCGGCAGAGAACACACCATTCGTCGGTTTCGATCTTTCAAGAAAACGGCTGTACGGTTTCACAGGCTGTAACCGCATCATGGGTGAGGCTGACATCAACGCGATGATTGAGGGAAAGGCGGATTTCACAAAGGTCAGCACAACGATGATGGCCTGCCCGGACGACAAATATGAGCGCAAATTTCTCAGTGCATTCTCGCGGGTGAAAAAGGCAGTGGCCGGAAAATCGGTGATCAAGCTTGTCGACGCAGACGGGAAGACTGTGATGGAACTGACCAGCAAGAAAGAAAAGGCGCAATAAACCATTGGTCGCGCAAAAGCACTGCGACGCATCGCGGTGAGTTGGTTGATATCTTAAAATCCCCGGTTGAAATTTTTTTAACCGGGGATTTTTTCGTGCCTGCTGTCGCCACAGAAGGGGGGAGGGAACTTCGGGCGTTATCTTCGTTTATTTGTGCTTTCTGGCGAAGTTGTAAATCAGACGCGTGAGCGTGGCAATCGTTTGCGCGTTGGTGGCGTCGCTTTCGGCGGAGTCTTTGATGAACACAGCCGCGTAGCACAGTTCTCCATCAGGCATGTAAATCACTCCTGCGTCGTTGTCGCCAGCCTTGATTCCCCGTGCGTCGCGGCCCGCGCTCCCTGTCTTGTGCCCGAGGGTGACGCCGGGCGGAAGTCCGGCCGGCATCTTGTCTGCCCCTGTCTGCGTGGCGCGCATCAGTTGCTTGAAACAGGTACGTGCGGAACTGTCAAGCGCGTCTCCCTCATAGATCTGGCGGAGCAGGCGTGCCATGGCCGAGGGATGGCACCAGTTATTGTAGACCTTTTTCGTATTTTCATGCATATCCTGTTCTGTTTCAGAGATATGCATTCCTTTTCCGATTATTTCCTCCACCGTACGAGCCACGACGGCGATGCCTCCAACGTATGCCGTGAGTATGTCTGCGGCGTTGTTGTCGCTCATCGCGACGCAATAGTGGAGCAGGTCGGACAGCCGGACTTGTGTGGAGCTGTCGCGGAATGCCTCACGCATGGGGCTGTACGTGTCAGGGCGCCACTGCTCGCGGCGAACCTCGATGCGGGTCGTGGGGCTGGTGGCCGTGGCGGCCATCTTTTGAAGCACAGTGACGGCAACCGGCACTTTATATACGCTCAACATGGGATAGCGCACTGAATCGTTGAACGTGAAGAGACTGTCGTTGTGGATGAAGGCCACGCCCACTGTGGCGCGCAGCCCGGCAACGGCGTGCCTCATTTCGTTTCTGAGGCTGTCAGCAGGGTTGGCCCAAAGTGGCGTAGTGGCAGTCAGGATTAAAAACAGTAGGATTGTGCCGCGGATGAGCGTGTGACCCGCCTGCCGGGCTTGGAGCTGCGAAAGGAAATGCGGTTTCATGAATCAAGGTATTGAGGCACGGTTTGCGAGATTGTGTCGCGAAATTAACCATTTCCAGTGAGAGGAACAAGTGCCCAACCCGTTCCGGCAAGTCGGCTTTCTGTTTTAACCGGACGGCTGACAGTTTTTACAGGTCGGCTGACAGCAAGAGCGGGTCGGCTGTCTGTCAAAACTGTCGCCGTATCCGTTCTTATTGTCTTTACGTTAGCTTTTTTGATATGACGGGTTGCTTTTGCGGGAAAAGAGTGCTCCTAATGCGATTTGCTTTCTGATAGTGCTTGACAAGTGTTGCCTTTCCTCCTCGGGTAGCATCCATGTCTGTGGAGCTTTGTTGTCGTAAAATTCGTTTTTATTGTTTTTTATGTCGGTGACATGAGCCGGATTAGAAAACTTTTCCCTAATTTTGGGTGTCCAAAACAAATAACACTGATAATGGAAGCTAATTTAGTAAAACCAGCCACTGGAAAACTCGGAGTTTTGTGCGTCGGCCTCGGAGCTGTGAGCACAACGTTCATAGCCGGAACCCTGATGTGCAGGAAAGGTATGGGTCTTCCTGGCGGCTCAATCACGCAGATGGCCAGGATTCGAGTTGGCCGTGGGGACAAGAAGACATATAAGCGGGTAGGCGAGATCGTCCCTCTCGCTGATCTGAAAGATTTTGAAATCGGTGCGTGGGATATCTTTACCGACAACGCCTATCAGAGCGCCATGCATGCCGAAGTGTTGAAGCCCTGCCACATCGAACCAGTGCGCGACGAGCTCGAGAAGATTGTGCCGATGAAAGCCGCGTTCGACCCCGAGTATGTGTCACGCCTGCACGGTGAGAACGTCAAGCAAGCCAATACGCGGTGGGAACTCGTAGAACAACTCCGTGACGACATCCGCACGTTCAAAAAGGAACACGGATGTGAGCGCGTGGTAGTCATCTGGGCTGCGTCGACTGAAAAATATATTCCATATAACGAGCAGGTTCACAAGAACTTGTCAGACCTTGAAGCAGCAATGCGTTCAGACGACCGGGCGAACATCTCGCCGTCGATGTGTTACGCTTATGCAGCCATCGCCGAGGGAGCTCCGTTCGTGATGGGAGCTCCAAACCTTTGTATCGACATTCCCGCCATGTGGGAGTTTGCCGACAAGCAGAACGTACCTTTGGCCGGAAAAGACTTCAAAACGGGCCAGACACTGATGAAGACCGTCTTGGCGCCGATGTTGCACACACGTTGTCTCGGCCTGTCGGGCTGGTTCTCGACGAACATACTCGGAAATCGCGACGGTGAGGTGCTCGACGCACCCGAGAACTTCAAAACCAAGGAAGTCAGCAAGTTGTCGGTGATTGACACTATCCTTGACAAGAATGAACAGCCGGAACTTTATTCTGACATTTACCATAAAGTCCGCATTAACTACTATCCTCCACGCGGTGACAATAAGGAAGGATGGGATAACCTTGACATCTTCGGTTGGATGGGACCGGATTACGGCATGCAGATTAAGATCGATTTCCTCTGTCGCGACTCCATTCTGGCGGCGCCCCTGATGCTCGACCTCGTTCTTTGTGCAGATCTGGCGGCTCGTGCTGGCTGGAAAGGCATACAGACATGGATGTCGTTCTACTTGAAGAGCCCGATGCACGATTACGTGAAAGGGATTGAACCGGTTCACGACCTTTTCCAGCAGTTCGCCATGTTCAAGAATGCCATCCGGGTGATGGGTGGTTACGAGGCCGACCAGGAACTTGATTGATCCTTGGGGAAGGAGGCGTGGATGCCTCTTGTCCGTTCGGGAAAAGTGATAAAGCAAAAAAACTCCGTACTATGAAAAGCTTCATGGCCGCCTGGCAAGGCGTCTGTGGGGCTTTTCATATACAACAAACTGAGACGAGTGAAGAAAAGTCTATTCCTTTTGTTTGCCATCCTTGTGACCGTGGTGCAGTCTGTGGCCCAGACGGTGACGGGCAGGGTGACAGATGCTCATACCGGCGAGCCAATTCCTTTTGCCAATGTCCATTATGACGGCAGCACCGGTGTGCAGACAGATACTGCCGGTTATTACGCCATTGCACAGCGCAAGGGAACACTGGTGTTCTCCTATATCGGATACGAGTCGCAGCGCATTCCGATCAGAGAGGCAACAATCGTAGACGTAAGGCTTTTCTCGAAATCCAAAGAGTTGAAAGAAGCCGTTGTCAGCGGCCGCCGGGGAAAATATAGTCGTAAGAACAACCCGGCGGTGGAGCTGATGCGTAAAGTGATTGCCGCGAAGAAGAAAAGCGATCTCGCCCAGCATGATTATTACAGCTATAACAGGTATCAGAAGCTGACCTTCGCGCTGAATGATGTGACGGAGAAGGTCTTTCAAGACGGGAACTTCAAACGGATGCCGTTCCTTCGCGAGCACGTGGAACGCGACCCCGAAACCGGGAAGTTCATCCTGCCCGTGTCTGTGGATGAAACCGTTTCGCGTCAGATATACCGCAAGGAGCCCAAATCGGAGAAGGAGATCATTCTTGGTCGCCGTTCGAACGGTGTGAACGAACTGTTCAGTACAGGCGATATCATGACGACGATGTTGCAAGACTGCTTCACGGATGTCAATATATACGAGGACAATGTCCGCCTGTTGCAATATCCTTTCGTGAGTCCTATATCGACGCATTCTGCCATTCGTTTCTATCGTTATTTCATAGAAGACACGGTGATGGTCGATAGTGACAAGTGCATCGAAGTCAGCTTCACACCCAATAATCCGCAGGATTTCGGTTTCACGGGAAGCTTGTTCATTGTGGCAGATTCGAGCTATCGGGTCAAGTCCGTGGAGATGGGTGTGCCCCATCGCTCTGACGTGAATTTCGTAGAGCGCATGACGATTTCCCAAAAGTTCACGCAGTTGCCTACGGGGGAGCAAGTGCTCGTGGATGACGACATGGCCGTGCAGCTCAAGATTGTGAATTTCATCCAGAAGTTCCAAGTGAGGCGTACGACGGAGTATTCCGGATATAGTTTTGCAGCGATAAGCGAGCGGGAGTTCGATTTCAAAGGAGCGCAACGTACGGACGCCAATGCCATGATGCGCGACGAGGCGTTCTGGGAAAGCCATAGGTCAGAGTCGTTGACCAAGTCTGAGAGTTCAATGGACTTGTTCATACGTCGTCTCGAAAGTGTGAAAGGTTTTAAGCCCGTGCTCTTCGTCGCAAAAGCCTTTATCGAGAACTTCGTGGAAACATCTGTTGACACCAAGCACCCGAGCAAGGTGGACATCGGACCGATCAACACGATGATATCCCAAAACTTTGTCGACGGGCTCCGTCTGCGCGCCAGTGCTCAGACGACGGCGAACCTTAATCCGCATTGGTTCATGAAAGGCTATGTCGCTTACGGTTTCAAGGATGAGCGCTGGAAAGGCTCCGGTGAGGTGACATATTCTTTCAACAAGAAAGCCTATCTCCCGCGGGAGTTCCCGGTAAGCAACCTCACGTTCACATACGCCCGTGACGTTATGTCGCCAAGTGACAAGTTTATGCCGACAGACAAAGACAACGTCTTCACTTCTTTCAAGTGGACGCGCGTAGATCATATGATGTATTACGAACGTTTCCGCCTGCTTTACGACCAGGAATGGAGCAACGGCTTGCGCTTCGGACTTGAACTTAAACGCGAAGAGAACGAACCTACCGCAGCCTTGTTCTACCAGCCGTTGGATGCAGCGGGAACGCCATCGCCCGATCGCAGTCAGTATGTCCGCAGCATTAAGACCACGGATGCCCGTGTCAGCCTTGAATACCAGCCGGGCGCCACGTGGATAAACACTAAGCAACGGCGTATCAAGGCCAACCACGACACGCCGGTCTTTACGCTTTCGCATACGGTCGGCATGCGTGGCGTGTTGGGTAGTGACTACGATTATAATTTCACGGAAGCCAGTGTGTATAAGCGTTTCTGGCTTGCTTCGTGGGGAAAAATCGATGCGACCGTCAAAGGCGGAATCCAATGGAACAGGGTGCCTTATCCTCTGCTCATTATGCCTGCCGCTAACTTGTCATATATCGTTGAAGACAACACGTTCAGTCTCATCGACAACATGGAGTTCTTGAACGACCGCTACGTCTCCGCTATGGTTTCTTGGGACATGAACGGGAAAATCTTGAACCGAATCCCATTGATCCGTAAGCTGAAATGGCGCGAGTATTTTGCCTGCAACGTGCTTTGGGGAACTCTTACGAGTAAGAATGACCCTTGGAAGAATCCCGGTGACAGTCGTTTGTTCTACTTCCCAGGCCGTTTCAATGCGAGTGGAGAGTACGAATATCTCTCAACCGTAATGGACAAAAAAACGCCTTACGTTGAGGTCGTGGCAGGTATACATAATATATTTAAGGTGTTCCACGTTGAATATGTGCGTCGCTTGACTTATCTCGACCGTCCGGGCACAGACAAATGGGGCATCCGCTTTATGTTCCGTGTGACGTTCTGATGGTGTGAAATTTGTGAGATGGAAAAATTCGAACTGCATATTCTTGGATGCGGAAGCGCATTGCCGACGGTGCGGCATAATCCAAGCTCGCAAGTGTTGAACCTGCGGGAAAAACTGTACATGATTGATTGCGGCGAAGGAACGCAATTGCAATTGCGCCGGAGCAAATTGAAGTTCGCACGTCTGAATCATGTTTTTATATCGCACATCCACGGAGACCATTGTTTCGGACTGATAGGGATGATCTCAACGTTTTCCATGCTGGGACGCACGGCCGATTTGCATGTCTATGCTCCTGAAGCTTTGGAGCCGGTCTTACGCTTGGAGCTTGCAACGTTCTGTCGTGGCCTCGAATTTCAAGTCGTTTTTCACGCTCATCCAGGCGGGCATGCTCTTATTTACGAGGATCGCTCCGTTGCTGTCTATACGATTCCACTCAGTCATCGTGTGCCGAGTACGGGCTTTTTGTTCTGCGAAAAGCCCGTTTTACCTCACATCCGTCGCGACATGGTGGACTATCTCGGCATTCCTTTTTATGCCATCCAGTCTATCAAAGAGGGGGCCGGATGGACAACAGCTGACGGGCGGGTTGTTCCGCACGAGCGCTTAGTCTTCCCGGCAGAAGCGCCCCGACGTTATGCCTATTGCTCTGACACAACTTATCTTCCGCGTCTTGCTGATTATGTGAAAGGCGTTGATTTGTTGTTTCATGAAGCCACGTTTGGCGAAGACAACAGAGCGAGGGCTGCCGAAACTTTTCATTCAACGGCTAAGCAGGCTGCAATGCTCGCTCGCGACGCCGGCGTGAAGCGTTTATTGATAGGGCATTATTCTGCGCGTTACACAGATGAGCGTGTGCTGCTCGACGAGGCTCGGGAGATGTTTCCCGAAACGCAGTTGGCGGAAGAGGGCATGGTGCTTCCGATTTAGCAATTGTGGCTCCGCTATCTGGCGGAATAGAGAAATCCCTCCTTTTTCTCTGATGGGAAAAGGAGGGATTTAACGTATAGGGTAGAAATGTCTTCTCAGTTCTTGAAGAAATCCTTGACAGCTTCGTTGGGCACCATCTGCTCGTCAAAGATGTAAGCACCCGTCTTCGGGCTCTTCACCATCTTGATAACCTTGGTGTACGAACGTCCGTCGGTCTTTCCTTCCTGCAACGTTGCGACTGTTTTCTTTGCCATGGTTTCTTAGGATTACTTGATTTCTTTATGGATAGTCATTCTCTTCAAGATGGGGTTGTATTTCTTCAACTCCAAGCGCTCCGGGTGGTTCTTACGGTTCTTTGTCGTGATGTAGCGCGATGTCCCGGGAAGGCCGCTCTCTTTCATCTCGGTGCATTCCAGTATGACCTGCACGCGGTTGCCTTTTGCTTTTTTTCCTGCCATAGTCTTGTGTGTGTTAAGCGATTACTTTGATGTCTTTCCAATCGCAATATCCCTTGGCTACCGCGTTGTTCAACGCAGCGTCAAGTCCTACTTTGTTGATCATGCGGAGACCGGCGGCGCTCAGTTTGAGTTCAATCCAGCAGTCCTGCTCAACGTAGTAAAATTTTCTCTTAAACAAGTTTACGTCAAACGTGCGCTTGGTGCGGCGCTTCGAGTGCGAAACATTGTTGCCAATCATGGCCTTTTTTCCTGTAATTTGACAAATTCTTGACATCGCTATCTTTCTCTTTTTTAGTCTTTCTTTCCCGGTCTGGCCGGGTAATCCCAATACGAGGTGCAAAGTTAGGATTTTTTTTACAACCGAGCAAGTGGGACCCGAAGAAAATTACGCTTCGCTCTCTGCTTCGTTTTCTTTAAGGAAGTCGCGTAGCATGTGCATGGCAGTCGTTGTGGCCTGGGCGATGTTTTTGTCGCGGCCGTTGTCTTCTTCGAGCTTGCAGGTTACGACTTTTTCGTTCGAACCTACGGCAATCCAGATCGTGCCTACTTTAACGGACTCTGTGCCGCCGCCGGGGCCAGCAAAACCGCTTACGGCAACGCAATAGTCAGAGTGGAACAGTTTGTTGGCGCCTGTCACCATCTGGCGTACCACCTCTTCGCAAACGGCGCTTTGTTCGCTGATGACGGCTTTGTCAACGCCGAGGATTTCTTCTTTCGTAGAGTCGGCGTAGCATACGAGGCCGCCTTTGAAGTAGTAGGAGCTGCCGGGGATGGCCGTGATGACGCTGGCGATGCGTCCGGCTGTGCAGCTCTCGGCGGTGCACAGCGTTTTGCCGGCCCGCCACATCATTTCGTTAATGTCTTTGCTGACGATTTTCAGGTCTAAGTCCATAGTGGTTTTATCGTTTGGTTATATTGTGACACGGGAATATGCCGGTTTGTCGATCGGGCAGAAGTCGCGGTCGAGGTATTTGTAGTATCCGGTGATGGCAATCATGGCTGCGTTGTCCGTGGTGTAGCCGAATTTCGGGATGTAGGTGTGCCAGCCCGAGCGTTCTGCTTTTTGGGCGAATGCGTTGCGCAGGCCGGTATTGGCCGACACGCCACCAGCCACAGCCACGTCCTTGATGCCTGTCCGTCTGACGGCTTTGGCGAGTTTGTCCATCAGGATGTCGACCACTGTCTTTTCGAGCGAGGCTGCAAGGTCGGCCTTGTGGTGTTCAATGAAGTCGGGGTCTTCTTTCAACCGGTCACGCAAGAAATAGAGGAACGACGTTTTCAGTCCGCTGAAACTGTAATCGAGCCCCGGGATGTGCGGTTTGCTGAATTTGAAAGCTTCGGCGTTGCCCTGGCGGGCAAGGCGGTCGATGATGGGGCCTCCGGGATAGCCGAGTCCCATCACCTTCGAACACTTGTCGATGGCTTCGCCCGCAGCGTCGTCGATGGTCTGTCCGAGGATTTCCATCTTGTTGTATGCGTCTACCTTGACGATTTGCGAGTTTCCGCCACTGACGAGCAGGCAAAGGTAGGGCAGGGGAGGGACAGGCGTGTCCGTGCCTTCTTCTTTGAGGAAGAGGGCGAGGATGTGCCCTTGCAGGTGGTTGGCTTCAATGAGCGGGATGCCCAGTGATGTGGCCATTCCTTTGGCAAAGGAAACGCCCACGAGGAGCGACCCCATCAGGCCGGGACCCAGTGTGACAGCGATGGCAGACAGGTCTTCCGGCTTGACGCCAGCCCGTTTGAGGGCTTGGTCAACTACGGGGACAATGTTCTGTTGGTGTGCCCGAGAGGCCAACTCCGGCACCACGCCGCCATAAGCGCGGTGCACGTCTTGTGAGGCGGTCACGTTCGAAAGCAGCACGCCGTTTTTCAGTACGGCAGCCGACGTGTCGTCGCAACTCGATTCTATGCCTAATATAATAATGTCTTTCACGCTTCTTTCCGTTTGGCTGTTTTAGTGCGTCAGGACTTCGAGCCCGTCTTCGGTTACGAGGAAGGTGTGTTCCCACTGTGCCGATGGTTTCTCGTCTTCCGTGACGACGGTCCATCCGTCTTCTTCGTCGACAAACACGCGCCAAGTCCCCATGTTGATCATCGGTTCGATGGTGAACACCATGCCCGGGACGAGGAGCATGCCCCGTTCGTGTGTATTGTAGTGGTCGACTTCGGGGTCTTCGTGGAACTCCAAGCCCACGCCGTGGCCGCAGAGGTCGCGCACCACGCTGAACCCGTTGCGTTTGGCGTGGTGTTCGATGGCTTTGCCCACCTCGCCCAGAAATCCCCACGGCCGGGCGGCTTGGGCGCCTATTTCGAGGCATTCTTTCGTCACGCGCACCAGTTTCTCTTTCTCAGGCGTCGTTTGGCCGATGATGAACATGCGCGATGCGTCGCTGTAATACCCGTCGAGGATCGTGGAGACGTCGACGTTCACGATGTCGCCTTCTTCGAGCACCTCGAACTCACTCGGAATGCCGTGGCAGACCACCTCGTTCACGCTTGTGCAGACGCTTTTTGGGAATCCCTCATAGTTCAACGGGGCAGGGATGGCACCGTGGCTGACGGTGTAGTCGTAGACGAGCTTGTCGATGTCGGCGGTCGTCATGCCGGCACGGATTTCCTGTTCGACGAGGTCGAGCACGCCGGTGTTGACCACGCCCGAGCGGCGGATGCCTTCGATTTGTTCGGGTGTCTTGATCATGTCGCGCCGAGGAACGAGTATGCCTTTGTTCTGGTAGCTTAGGATCTTTTTGTCCAGCTCCGTCAAGGGTTCGCCGTGCTTGATCGTCCAATTCCGTTTCTGTCTGCTCGTCATGGTTCTTTCTTTCTGTTCGACAGCGCAAAGTTACGATTTTTCTGCGGACTGTGGCACGTGGCGT
Organism: Candidatus Caccomonas pullistercoris; assembly: GCA_018714085.1. Lineage (GTDB taxonomy): Bacteria > Bacteroidota > Bacteroidia > Bacteroidales > Bacteroidaceae > Alloprevotella > Alloprevotella pullistercoris. The sequence goes on along the minus strand of DVNY01000060.1, from coordinate 5,480 downwards.
GCGGCGCTTTGCGTTTTTTTAGCGTGCAGGTGCGGCGACGGTTTGCTTCGTGCCGGTTGGCTGTTCCGCCATGGCGGTCCGGGCCGTTGACGGTCTGCCGGAACGGTCGCTGCGTTCGTGCCTCCGGGTCGCCGACCTGTAAATTCTAGTCGCCGTTTAGTTTTTCCTGTCGCCGTATCCGTTCGGCCGGGCACGGCGACGGCCCTTTTCGCAAGGGGGGCAGCCTGCATCCGGCAACATGCCGGCCGTCGATTGTGTGCCTCCCCGTTTGGCCATGTCCCGTTTTTTGTGTATCATTGCTCCCTCGTTCTGTTCCCGCACTGCGGGGCAGCTTCCAAAACAAGTAAGAAAAACACGAAGGACAAGAAATGGAAATCAAGGAGTATATCCGGGAAAACGAGGAACGTTTCCTCGACGAGCTGGCGAGCCTGGTACGCATTCCCAGTGTGAGTGCCCAACCCGAGCATCGCGCTGACATCGACCGTTGTGCGGCGCGTTGGTGCGAGCTGCTGCTGGCTGCCGGGGCCGATGAGGCGCGCGTGATGCCTTCTGAGGGGAATCCGTTGGTCTATGCCGAGAAGCGCGTCGACCCGTCGCGGCCGACGGTGCTCGTCTATGCCCACTATGACGTTATGCCGCCTGAGCCGCTCGATCTTTGGCGCACCCCGCCGTTCGAGCTCACCGTGGCCGACGGGCGAGTGTGGGGGCGCGGGACAGACGACGACAAGGGGCAAGCACTCATCCAGGTAAAGGCTTTTGAGTATCTCGTCCGCGAGGGGCTCTTGCGCCACAACGTGAAGTTCATCTTCGAAGGCGAGGAAGAGATAGGCTCCCCGAGCCTCAACGGCTTCCTCCGCACGCATCGCGACCTGCTCAGGGCTGACGTCATCCTCGTTTCCGACACGAGTATGCTCGGCGCCGATTTGCCTTCACTCACCGTCGGGTTGCGCGGGTTGGCCTATTGGGAAATCAAGGTCACCGGGCCGAACCGCGGCCTTCACTCCGGGCATTTCGGCGGAGCTGTGGCCAATCCGCTGAACGTGCTGTGCCGCATGCTCGCTCGTGTGGTTGACGCCGACGGGCGCATCGCCGTGCCGGGCTTCTACGACGACGTGGAGGACATCTCGCCCGAGGAGCGCGCCATGATAGCCGCCATCCCGTTCGACGAAGAGGCTTACAAGGCTGCCATCGGCGTCCGCGAGCTCGAAGGCGAGCTGGGCTATTCGACGTTGGAGCGCAACAGCTGCCGCCCGTCGTTCGACATCTGCGGGATATGGGGCGGATATACCGGCGAAGGCGCCAAGACAGTCCTGCCGTCGTGGGCGAAGGCCAAGGTGTCGTGCCGCCTCGTTCCGCATCAGGATCATGCGAAGATATCCCGGCTTTTTGCCGACTTCATCCAATCCATCGCGCCGCGCAGTGTCGCCGTCGAAGTCACGCCCCTGCATGGCGGCGAGGGCTATGTCTGCCCGCTTTCGCTTCCGGCCTACCGGGCGGCCGAGCGGGCCTTTGCCGAAGCTTTCGGGCGGCCACCTCTGGCTGTGCGTCGCGGCGGCAGCATCCCCATCATCAGCGACTTCGAACGCGAGTTGGGCATCAAGACGGTGCTCATGGGTTTCGGCCTCGAAAGCGACGCCATCCACTCGCCCAATGAGAACTTCCGGCTCGACATCATGCGTCGGGGCATCGAGGCCGTCGCCCTGTTCCATCAGTATCTTTGAGCCCGAGGCGCACCGGGGCCGGCTGTGTGTCGTCCCGAAAGGGAGGGCGCCCGATGCCGGCAGTGCCTCATCCAGGCGAAGCCGGCTACGTCGGCCAACGCCCAGCCGATGGGGATGGACCACCAGATGCCCGTCGCGCCGACGGCCGGGAGCGCGGCCAGCCAGTACGACAGCCCGACCCGCGTGCCCAGCGACACGACCGTCAGTACCACTGACATGCCCGGCTGGCGCACGGCGCGGTAATAGCCGTAGAGGAGGAACAAGATGCCGATGCCCACGTAGAACGCGCCCTCAATCCGTAGGTATTCCACGCCGACGGCCAGGATTTCCGTCTCGCCGGGCAGCACGAAGATGAGCATCAGCTGGCGCGCCAGGAAGAAGACCGCCACCGACACGAGCAGCGAGAAAGCCACCGTCACGGCCAGTGCGCTCCGAAGACCGCGGCGCACGCGGTCGTGGCGCCCCGCCCCGTGGTTCTGCGCCACGAAGGTGGAAAACGCATTGCCGAACTCCTGCACCGGCATATAGGCGAACGAATCGATCTTCACGGCGGCGGCGAAAGCGGCCATGACGGTTGTGCCGAAGCTGTTGACGAGGCCTTGCACGAGGAGTATGCCGAAATTCATCACCGACTGCTGCACGCACGTCAGGCTCGAAAACGTGGCGATCTCGCGCAGGCAGGCACGGTTCAGGCGTAGGTCGGCGCGGTGCAGGCGCAGTTCCGGACGGTGTTGTCAGGCGTAGGCCGCGAGCCCGGCAGCGGCTACGGCCTGAGCGGCTACCGTGGCCACGGCCGCGCCTTCTACGCCCCAACCGAGGTGGAGCACACAGAGCAGGTCGAGCCCGATGTTCAGTATGACGGAAACGGCGAGGAATTTCAGCGGCGTCACCGCGTCGCCCACCGCGCGCAGCAGGGCAGCGTAGAAGTTATAGACAAACGAGAAGAAGAGGCCGCAGAAGATGATCCAGAGGTAGTCGCGCATGTCGCCGTAGATGTCAGCCGGCACGCGGAGTAACCGCATGATGGGATCGATAAAGGCGAAGACGGCGACGTTGAGCGCCACCGTGATGGTGCCGATAAGGATGAACGCCGTGGCCACGCTGCGCCCAAGCTGGTCAAGCCGTCCCGCGCCGTATTGCAGGGAGAAAACCGTGCCGCTCCCCATAGCCAGTCCGAGCAGCACGGACGTGAGGAAGGTCATCAGCGTGTAGGCCGACCCGACGGCGGCGAGCGCTCCGGCGCCGATATACCGGCCCACGATGAGCGTGTCGGCTATGTTGTAGCACTGTTGCAGGAGTGAACCCATCATCATCGGCAGGGTGAAGCGGAGCAGCCTGGGCGTGATGCTTCCCTGCGTCAGGTCATATTGTTTGTCCATTCGTTTCTTTTTCTTCACCGGCCTGCAAAGTTACGGCTTTGCGCCGCAACGCGTGTTGTGCCGTCGCTGTTTTGTGCAAGTAGCTTGGGGCTGCCTGTCGCAGCTGCGGGCGAATCTGCCGGTTGTCCGTCCTTATGGAGCGGATGGCGGGAGGTTCGGGAGGCCTGTGGCAGACTTCGCCCGTGCCCTGCGGAAGTTTCCCGTCACATGAGGCAAAGTCTATTTCACGACGTGAAATATAAAAGTCACGACGTGAAATAGACAATTCACGACGTGAAATGTAAAAATCACGACGTGAAATGGACTTTGTCGCCGTGCTCGTCATTTTTGTCACGGCGTCCGTCGCTTTTGTCACGGTTCCCGTCGTTTCTGTCGCCGCGCCCGTCGCCGCCAAACGCAGACACAAAGATTTCTGGCAGCCGGATTGGAAATCCTGTCGCCTTGCCCGCAAAAACGGGTGCCCTGTCTTTTGCGTTCGGCGTCGTTGTGCTAACTTTGCGGGCATGAACAAGTTCAAGCTCATCTCTGACTATGCGCCCACGGGCGACCAGCCGGAAGCCATCCGGCAGCTGACGGAAGGCGTCCGGGCGGGCGAGCCGGCACAGACGCTGCTCGGCGTGACAGGCTCGGGCAAGACGTTCACCATCGCCAACGTGGTGGCGGCAGTGAACAAGCCGACGCTCGTGCTGAGCCATAACAAGACATTGGCCGCGCAGCTCTATGGCGAGTTCAAGCGCTTTTTCCCGGAGAACGCAGTGGAGTATTACGTCTCCTATTACGACTACTACCAGCCCGAGGCCTACATTGCCTCGACGGACACGTATATCGAGAAAGACCTGGCCATCAATGAGGAGATCGACAAGCTGCGCCTGGCGGCCACGTCGGCCCTCTTGTCGGGACGCAAGGACGTGATCGTGGTTTCGTCCGTGTCGTGCATCTACGGCATGGGCAATCCCGGTGCTTTCTATGAGAACGTCATTGAACTTCAATGCGGCCGCACGCTGGACCGCAACGCCCTTCTGCGCCGCTTGGTCGACAGCCTCTACGTGCGCAACGACGTGGCGCCCAAGTCGGGTGAGTTCCGCGTCAAGGGCGACACGGTCGAGGTCTATCTGGCTTATGCCGACGAGGTGCTCCGTGTCTCGTTTTGGGACGATGAGGTGGACACCATTGAAGAGGTCGACGCACTGAGCGGCACGCGCATCGCTTCGTTCGACGACTACAAGATCTATCCCGCCAATCTCTTCCTGACGTCCAAGGAAACCCAGTTGCAGGCCATCTACCAGATAGAAGACGACCTGGCCAAACAGGAAGCCTATTTCGAAAGCATAGGCAAGGAACTCGAAGCACGCCGGCTGCACGAGCGCGTGACCTACGACATGGAGATGATCCGCGAGCTCGGCCATTGCAGCGGCATTGAGAACTACTCGCGCTATTTCGACGGCCGCCGTGAAGGCGAGCGCCCTTATTGCCTGCTCGATTTCTTCCCCGAGGATTTCCTGATGGTCATTGACGAAAGCCATGTCAGTGTGCCGCAAATCGCAGCCATGTATGGCGGCGACCGCTCACGTAAGGAAGCGCTTGTCGATTACGGCTTCCGCTTGCCTGCGGCGCTCGACAACCGCCCCTTGAAGTTCGAGGAGTTTCAGCAGATGGCGCGTCAGGTGATCTACGTCAGTGCCACGCCCGCCGACTACGAGCTTCAGCAGAGCGGGGGAGTGGTGGTGGAGCAGGTGATCCGCCCGACGGGCCTGCTCGACCCTGTCATCGAGGTGCGGCCCAGCCTGCACCAGATCGACGACCTGCTTGAAGAGATCCGCCAGCGCATTGAGCGCCACGAGCGCACGCTTGTCACGACGCTCACCAAGCGTATGGCCGAGGAACTGACGGACTACCTGACGGACAAGGGGGTCAGCACGGCCTACATCCACAGCGATGTGGACACGCTCGACAGGGTGCGCATCATGGACGACCTGCGCGCCGGGACATACGATGTCCTTGTCGGCGTCAACCTCCTGCGCGAGGGCCTCGACCTGCCCGAAGTCTCGCTCGTCGCCATCCTCGACGCGGACAAGGAGGGCTTTCTCCGCAGCCACCGCTCGCTCACGCAGACAGCCGGTCGCGCCGCCCGCAATGTCAACGGCCGCGTCATCATGTACGCGGACCGCATCACGGAGTCCATGCAGCTGACCATTGACGAAACGAACCGGCGACGCGAGAAACAGCTGCGCTACAACGAAGAACACCACATCACTCCCCGGCAGATCCGCAAGGCGCTCGGCATGGGCGGACTCGTCGACACGGCCAAGGCCACGGCCGAGGCGTCGAAGCCGTCCGCCCCGAAAGCATACGCCCCCGTCGACGACGTGGCCGTGGCGGC
>DVNY01000059.1 GCA_018714085.1 Candidatus Caccomonas pullistercoris | reverse complement strand
GTGTAGAAGCGGGGGAGTGTGCGGCGCGATGCTTATAATAACAGAAAGAGGAAACGTTTAGTGCGACGGTCCAAACGGTCAGGCCGACAGGACGAACAGTCAGCCGCCCCGTTCGTTCTGTCGGCCGTTTGAGAATTTCTGTCAGCCGTCCCGCATCCGATGTCGCTCCTCGGGTTTGATCTTCGTCGTCCGTCATTCGCCTTACTGGCATGGCGTGGATATCCTCGTGCAGGAACCGCATGGGCAGGCATGGCGAAAGGCGCTCTCCTCGGGCGATGTAAAGAAGCTGGAAAGTAAGGGAAAAATGCGATGAAATCGATGAGAATTACACTGTCCCTGTGTGTCCGCGCTGGGCGAGCTTTTCGCGGAGTGCTGCCACGAAAGCGTCACGGTCGGCACAGCTGAACAAATACGTGCGTCTCGGTGTGGATACGACGAATGCTTCTTTCATGTCGCCTGCGTAGGCGAAGAACGTGCCCAGTTCCTTGTTGGCGAACCAGCCAGTGTAGCCGAAGAAGCCGCCACTGCCCCAAAGCCGGGCTGTGGCGGTTGTTGAGCGGTATGGCTGCGTGCCCGTGATTTCAGTGAGAGGGATGGTCTTCCGTCCGACTAATCTGCGGAGAACTATTGCATTGTCGCGCAACTCTATCTTTCTCGGCGCATTGCAGACTGCCCACAGCATGATGCTCATTACGAGGATAAACAGGAAGTAGCCCCCGTAAGGCGGCAATGTTTGGCTATGTATGTCGCGAATGAGCAGAGCCATGGCTCCAAGCAGGAGCGGGGTGGCGATAAGTGTGGTGCATCTTACGATTTTATCCCAGCGGATAGTGAAAGTTCTGGTCATGATTTTGAGGGATGCGTATTGGGGTGTTTGTGCTGCTCGAACCATTCCGTCAGCGAGACGTTTTCCATGCGCTCGAAGTTCGTTGAGGCTGTTTTAACGGAGCGGAAGCCCGCCTTGTCGCACTGTTGCAAACTTTCGATTTCACCGGAAGAAATGAGCCGTTTGAGCTCTTCGACTCGGTATCGGTAGATGTATTCGTGCGTGTCGTTGTATCCTTGGCTTCGGAGTGCCTGCAAGACGAGGTGGCGGTTGAGGCCCGTGTGGCGGCAGAGGCGGTCGCGCGTGAATTGGCAGTCGAGCCAAGGGCGCTCGTGCTGCATGAAAAATTCAAGCACCTCGAAACGCCGCATGTTGGCTTCGTTGAAGTCGTTCTGCTCCGAGTGCGAGATTTCTTCCTCGGTCGGGCGCTCGGCCACTTCGCGCAGGGGCGGTTGGGGCAGGGCGTGGAACACGGGGCTCAGGATGCGGAAAAACAGAAACATGTTGACCAGCGTGAAGAGCACTATATATATAATGACTAAGGGCTGGCTGAACCAGACGGTCAGCAGGACGAAGTAGAGCGCCACGAGACCCAGCGCCACACCGTAGGTGATCATCCAGCGCGGCAGTTCGACTTGGCGCGTCAGCCGGTGGGGCAGGCGGAAGATATTGACGATATAATAAATGGAGAGGGCGAGCGAGGCCAAACGCAGGATGACATCGCCGCTCAACAGGTAATGGCCGAAGTCGGCCGCGTCGTAGACTTTCACCATATTGCTCCCCGCAAGGGCGCCGCCGGCATACAGCAAAATGAGCACCAGCGCCGGGACGGCATAGGTCCACATGCGTCCCCATTGCAGGTAGCCCGGCATGCAGATGCCCAGCGGGTAAATGCTTTGAAGGAACGATGTGGCGAGCAGGTAGAGCAGGAGGACGGGATGGAGGATGCCCAAGGGCGGGATGTCCTGCGTGTAGATGAAGAACAAGGCCGCGCAGTACATCAGGCAGAACAGCAGCATGATCCATGCCTGCGAAAGGTAGCTCACCCGGCGTCGGGCAAAAAAGAACAGCACGAGGCTCATCATCAGGTGGGCGGCGGCCGCAAATTCAATCGTTATCAGCGTCAGTGTGTGCATACCGAGGCAAAGATAGTGCAAACGAGCGGAAAGGCGTGCGAGTTCCGCAGGAAAATCGCAAGGTCTTTCCCGAGTGCCGCCTTATCTTATGAAAAGATAGTGCAAACGGGCGGAAAGGCGTGCGAGTTCCGCAGGAAAACCGGGCGGCCTTTTCCGAACGCGCCCAGCCCGGCTGCGAATATGCGTAACTTTTTTATACGGTTCCGGTAGGCACTCAATAATTTTGTTTAATTTTGCACGGTTCATTATCGCAGCAAAAGCATGGATGACAAAACGATTTTCACCGTAGACGTGGAGCAGATCCTGCGCGAGAAAGCCGGAGCAAAAGCGCGGCGGGTGCCCCGCTTTGTCCTGTCGTGGTTGAAGAAAATCGTGCATCAGGACGAAGTGAACCAATTTCTTGAACAGTCGTCACGCTTGTCGGGCGTGGAATGGCTCGAAGCATGTGTGGGTTATCTTGACATGAAACTCGACGTGACGGGCAAGGAAAATCTTCCGGCGCCCGGCGACGGCCGTCATTATACGTTCGTGAGCAACCATCCCCTCGGCGGCATCGACGGAGTGGCTTTGGGCGCTATCCTCGGCCGGCACTACGACGGGCATATCCGTTATCTTGTCAACGATTTGCTCATGAACCTCAGAGGACTTGCCCCGCTTTGCATCCCGATCAACAAGACCGGTTCGCAAAGCCGCGACTTTCCAGCAATGGTCGAGGCTGGCTTTCAGGGCGACAACCACATCATCATGTTTCCCGCAGGGTTGTGTTCGCGCCGCACAAACGGAGTGGTGAGGGATATCCCTTGGCGGAAGACATTCGTCGTCAAGAGCGTCGAGACGCAGCGCGACGTCGTGCCCATCCATTTTGGCGGTCAGAATTCAAACTTCTTCTACGCGCTGGCCAACTTCTGTAAACGTACGGGCATCAAATTCAACGTCGCTATGCTTTTTCTGGTCGACGAGATGTATAAGAATACCCACAAGCGCTTCTCTGTCAAGATCGGGAAGCCCATACCGTGGCAAACTTTCGACAAGTCGCGCACGCCGGCCCAATGGGCGGCGTGGGTGCAGCAACAGGTGTATGAATTATGATTTGGCCCGGCCTTTCGGGAGAAAGAAGTGCTGAGCCGGACATAACAATAAGATGAATACATGGAAGAGATTATATTGCCAGTAAGTCGCGACATCCTGAAAGCGGAACTGACCCCAGACCGGAGACTGCGCGCGACCAATAAGAGCAATAACGAGATCTACATCGTGACCTACAAACAGGCTCCCGGTGTAGTCCGAGAGATAGGCCGTCTGCGTGAGATTGCTTTCCGGGCCGCCGGGGGCGGAACTGGGAAAAGCCTGGACCTTGATGAGTTCGACACGGGCGAGAATGCCTATTATCAACTCATTGTCTGGAATCCCGAAAGTGAGGAGGTGCTGGGCGGATATCGCTTTCTGCCCGGACGCGAGATACGGCTGGACATGTCTGGCCAACCGATTCTTGCCACGAGCCACATGTTCCATTTTTCCGAGGAGTTTGTCAATGATTACATGCGCAACACGGTAGAACTCGGACGCTCATTTGTGACGCTTGAATACCAGAACACGCGCCAGCAGAGCAAGGGCCTCTTTGCCCTCGACAATCTTTGGGACGGATTAGGTGCTTTGACGGTGGTCATTCCCGGCTTGAAATACTTTTTCGGAAAAATGACGATGTATCCGTCGTTCAACCGTGTGGCCCGGGACATGATCCTCTTCTTCCTGAACAAGCATTTCGGCGACAAGGATGCCCTTGTGGTTCCGATACATCCTATTTCATACGAGACGCCTGTCGAGCAGTTGCGCACGCTTTTCTGTGAGGAAAGTTTCAAGGCAGACTATAAGATCCTGAACCGCGAGGTGCGGCGGCTTGGCTTCAACATACCTCCGTTGGTCAACGCATACATGGGGCTTAGTCCGACGATGCGCATGTTCGGCACGGCCATAAATTACGACTTCGGCGACGTGGAGGAAACCGGGATACTCATCGCTGTCGACGAGATATTGGCTGAAAAACGAATCCGGCACATCGACACGTTCGTGGAGGAGAATCCTGAGTCGCTCAATCTGTTGCGTGACATGTTCAGCCCGCGCAGCGTGATCGAATAGGTTTCGGCGTTTTCCCGGAGACTCCTCTCAGGTTTACATTCCCTGCCGTCCGGTTGATCCCCGACGGCGGGGATTTTTCTGCATACATGTCTGGTAGCCTGTCCGGCGGTGTTGAGCGTCATCTTGATGCCGAAGGAACGGTGAGGGCAAACTCCATTTTCCGGCGTGCCATGTGCGGGATTTTGCATGTATCTGTGCAAACTGTTTCCCGGACAGGCCATGTTTTGCAAACTGCGTGCAAAAGCCGGAATGCTCCGTTCGGCAGTGTTCGCCCTTTATCCATTCTTACGCCAGTCTGACGATGGAAAAACAGTCGTTCCGACAGACCTCTTGGAATTTGTTTTCAGCACAACAAAGGCCGTTTCCGCGTTCTTCTGCAAGGCGCTGCCAGAGAGAAAAAGTGCGGTAAAAATAATTTGATAAGTCCGCTTTGCATTTCTCGGGAATATGCGTACCTTTGTCGCCAAACGGGAAGATTGTATGGAAACTTTTTTTCAGACCCACGCTTATCTGATAGAGCAGACCAATGCTCCCGTTCGGCGTGCGCTGATGGACAGTATCGACTGGAACTATCGTATGATTGGCATCAAAGGGCCACGAGGGGTGGGGAAGACCACTTTCCTGCTTCAATACGCCAAGGAAAACTTCGAGCCAGGCATGCGTCAGTGTCTGTACGTCAACATGAACAGTTTTTATTTCCAAGGGCGAGGCCTTGTTGACTTTGCTGACGAATTTTATCGCTGCGGAGGCCAGGTGCTGCTCGTCGACCAGGCTTTCAAACTGCCCGAATGGCGTCGGCAACTGTGCGAGTGTTATCACAAATTCCCCCGTTTGCGTATTGTTTATACCACCTCTTCCGTCGAAAACGCCTCCGAACGCGACGATGAGCTATCGTCCATCAGCCGATGCTACGTGCTGCACGGCTTCTCGTTCCGCGAGTTCCTCAACTTGCAGACCGGTAACTCTTTCCGTACGTATAGCCTTGACGAGGTGCTCCATGAACACGAGCACATCCTCAAATCCATCCTTCCCAAGGTACGCCCGTGGCAGTACTTCCACGACTACCTGCATCATGGCTATTATCCTTTTTTTCTCGAAAACCGCAATTTCACCGAGATGCTCTTGAAGGCAATGAACATGATGATCGAAGTTGACATCCTGTTCATCAAGCAAATAGAATTGAAGTACCTTTCACGCATTAAGAAGTTGCTCTATCTCTTGGCGTCGGACGGTGCGGCCAGCCCCAACGTGAGCAGTTTGGCCGCCGCCATAGGCACGTCGCGCGCCACGGTAATGAATTACCTGAAAAACTTGGAAGAAGCGCGGCTCATCAATATGATCTATCGCGAAGGCGAGGCATTTCCGAAAAAGCCTGCGGTCGTGATGCTCCACGACACTAACCTGATGTACGCCGTGTACAGCCCGGGGCTGAGTGAGCAACATATCATGGAGTGCTTCTTCGTCAATAGCCTCTGGCGCCACCACAACGTCCACCGTGGCCGTCGCGAGGGCATCTATCGCGTTGACAGTGCTAAGGACATCTGCGTATGCGACAAAAACCGGCGCATCAAGGTCGACAATACTCTCTATTACGCAAAATACAACGCTGAGGTCGGACACGGCAACGAAATCCCGCTTTGGCTTTTCGGCTTCCTCTTCTGACCGGAAACCGGCTGCAAGAAACAGAACAACTGCAATAACACATACAAGCACATAACAATTTTAAGCATTATGGCAAAGGAAAAGAAATTTATCACGTGTGATGGCAACCAAGCCGCTGCGCATATCGCGTACATGTTTTCGGAAGTGGCTGCCATCTATCCCATCACGCCGTCTTCGCCCATGGCGGAGCACGTTGACGAATGGGCGGCACAAGGCCGTAAGAACTTGTTCGGCGACACCGTATCGGTACAGGAAATGCAATCCGAGGGCGGTGCTGCCGGCGCGGTGCACGGCTCGTTGCAGGCCGGTGCGCTGACCACCACCTTTACGGCGTCGCAGGGCCTCCTGCTGATGATTCCGAACATGTACAAGATCGCAGGCGAGCTGCTCCCTTGCGTGTTCCACGTGTCGGCCCGCACGCTGGCTACCCACTCCCTCTGCATCTTCGGTGACCACAGTGATGTGATGGCTTGCCGCCAGACGGGTTTTGCCATGCTTTGCGAGGGATCCGTACAAGAGGTGATGGATCTTTCTGCCGTTGCTCACCTCTCGACCATTGAAAGCCGCGTACCGTTCATCAACTTCTTCGATGGTTTCCGCACTTCCCACGAGTATCAGAAGATAGAGGAAATCGATCAGGAAGACCTGCGTCCGCTCGTCGACCAGAAAGCGCTGAGCGAGTTCCGTGCCCGTGCGTTGTCGCCCGAACACCCTGTGGCCCGTGGTATGGCTGAGAATCCCGAAACGTTCTTTGCTCACCGTGAAAGCTGCAACGCCTACTATGACGCCGTTCCGGCCGTCGTAGAGAAGTATATGGCCGAAGTGTCCAAGATCACCGGTCGCGAGTACAAACTGTTCAGCTATTATGGTGCCGATGACGCAGAGCGTGTCATCATCTGCATGGGTTCCGTCACCGAAGCCGCTCGCGAAGCCATCGATTATCTCAACCAGAAAGGCGAGAAGGTCGGTATGGTCAGTGTACACCTCTACCGTCCGTTCTCGGTGAAGCATCTGTTGGCCGCCGTGCCTGCCACGACGAAGCGCATCGCCGTGCTCGACCGCACGAAGGAACCCGGAGCAGCCGGCGAACCGCTCTTCCTCGACGTGAAAGACGCTTACTACGGCCGTGAGAACGCCCCGCTCATCGTGGGCGGCCGCTACGGACTCGGTTCGTGCGACACGACGCCGACGATGATTATCTCCGTTTACGACAACCTTGCCCTGCCGACGCCGAAAGACCACTTCACGCTCGGCATTGTCGACGACGTGACGTTCACCTCCCTGCCGCTCGAAAAGGAGATGGCTCTGGGTGGCGAAGGCATCTTCGAGGCGAAGTTCTATGGCCTCGGCGCTGATGGTACGGTCGGCGCGAACAAAAACTCCGTCAAGATTATCGGCGACAACACCGACAAGTATTGCCAAGCCTACTTCTCTTACGACTCCAAGAAGTCCGGCGGTTTCACCTGCTCGCACCTGCGTTTCGGCGATCACCCCATCCGTTCGACCTATCAGATCAAGACGCCAAACTTCGTCGCCTGCCACGTTCAGGCCTACCTGCACATGTACGACGTGCTCCGTGGCCTGCGCGACAACGGAACTTTCCTGTTGAATACCATCTGGGAGGGTGATGAATTGGCCGCCAACCTGCCGAACAACGTCAAGCGCTATTTCGCCGAGCATCACATCACAGTTTACTACATCAACGCCACGAAGATCGCGCAGGAGATCGGTTTGGGCAACCGCACCAACACCATCCTCCAATCCGCGTTCTTCCGCATCACGCAGGTCATCCCTGTCGATCTTGCCGTTGAGCAGATGAAGAAGTTCATCGTCAAGTCTTACGGCAAGAAAGGCCAGGATGTCGTTGACAAGAACTATCAGGCCGTTGACCGTGGTGGCGAATACAAAGAGTTGACCGTTGATCCCGCATGGGCCAATCTGCCTGCTGACCCCAAGGTCGAGCGCGACGAACCCGCCTACATCAGCGACCTTGTGCGCCCCATCAACGCCCAAAACGGCGACCTGTTGCCAGTTTCGGCTTTCAAAGTGTCGGTCGATGGCACGTGGGAGCAGGGCACGGCTGCTTACGAGAAGCGCGGTGTCGCCGCATTTGTTCCCGAGTGGGTTCCTGAGAACTGTATCCAGTGCAATAAGTGCGCCTATGTCTGCCCGCACGCTGCCATCCGCCCGTTCGTGATGGACGACGAGGAGGTCAAAGGCTTCACCGCCACGACGCTCGAAATGAAGGCCCCTGCCGCCATGAAGGGTATGCACTTCCGTCAGCAGGTCGACGTGCTCGACTGCCTCGGTTGCGGCAACTGCGTTGACGTCTGCCCGGGTCTGCGCGGCAACAAGGCACTCGTCATGAAGCCTCTCGAAACGCAGATGGCCGAGGACGCCAATTGGACATACTGCGTCAAGAACGTGAAAACGAAACAGCACCTCGTAGACATCAAGCAAAATCCCAAGAACTCGCAGTTCGCCACGCCGCTCTTCGAGTTCTCCGGCGCCTGCTCCGGTTGCGGCGAGACGCCCTACGTCAAGCTCATCTCGCAGCTCTTCGGCGACCGTCAGATGATTGCCAACGCCACCGGCTGCTCGTCCATCTACTCCGGTTCCATCCCCTCGACGCCTTACACGAAGAACGAGAAGGGGCAGGGTCCCGCTTGGGCCAACTCGCTGTTCGAGGACTTCTGCGAGTTCGGTTTGGGTATGGTGCTGGCCAACAAGAAGATGCGTAACCGCATCCAGAGCCTGCTCGAACAGTCGCTGGCCGACGAGCACGTATCCGCCGAGTTCAAGGAGGCTGCCCAGGCTTGGATCGCCGGCCGCGAGGACGCCGACGCCAGCCGCGCCGCTGCCGACAAGCTCGCGCCGATGATTGAGGCCGCCAAGGGCCAGTGTCCCGTCTGCGCCCAGCTCGCCGAGCTGACGCACTACCTGACGAAACGCAGCCAGTGGATCATCGGTGGCGACGGCGCGTCGTATGACATCGGTTACGGCGGCTTGGACCACGTGCTCGCCTCGGGTGAGGACGTCAACATCCTCGTGCTCGACACTGAAGTCTACTCCAACACCGGTGGTCAGGCCTCCAAGGCCACGCCGCTCGGCGCCATCGCCCAGTTCGCCGCAGCCGGCAAGCGCGTGACGAAGAAGGACCTCGGCCTCATGCAGACCACCTATGGCTACATCTACGTCGCCCAAATCGCCATGGGAGCCGACCAGGCGCAGACCCTGAAAGCCATCCGCGAAGCCGAGGCCTACCCCGGACCGTCGCTCATCATTGCCTACGCTCCCTGCATCAACCATGGCCTCAAAGCCAAGGGCGGCATGGGCAAGAGCCAG
>DVNY01000006.1 GCA_018714085.1 Candidatus Caccomonas pullistercoris | reverse complement strand
CGCCATAGAAGAGGCCGACCGCCACGCAGGCCAGCAGGAGCGCCCCCTCGATGAAGAGCAGCGAGCCGAGGATGCTGCAATTGAGCTTGACGTTAATCATAAGGCGCGCCGGGGTCAGTTGAAATATCGTTCGAGCTTCTTGATGGCGTTGTCCAGGCAGAAAGCCATGACCGTGTCGCCGGCCTGGATTTGCGTCATACCGTTGATGAGGTAGCCTCGGCCGCCGCGCACGAGGCCGCCGAGCGTCACGGTGTCGGGCAGGCCCAGGTCGCGCACGGGACGCCGCGTCACCTTCGACCCCTCGGCGGCCACGAACTCGGCCACGTCGGCCTTGGCCACCGTGAGGCACTTCACGTTCGTCACGTCGGCTTTCAGCATCATCTGGTAGATGTGGCCGGCGGCGATGGTCTTCTTGTTGACGATCGAACCGATGTCGAGGCTCTCGGCCATGCTGATGTAGTCCGAGCTCTCGACGCGGGCCACCGTCTTGCGCACCCCGAGACGCTTGGAGGCCAGGCAGGCAAGGATGTTGGCCTCGGCGCTCCCGGTGAGTGCGGCGAAGGCCTGTGTCGTCTCGATGCCTTCGTCTTTGAGCAGGTCCAGGTCGCGTCCGTCGCCGTGGATGATCAGGACGTGGCGGCGGTCTTTCAGGAGTTCGCCGAGGCGGTAGCACTGGGCCTCGTCGGCTTCGATGACTTTCGCGTGCATGTAGTCGGGCAGGTTGCGCAGGGCTTGGAGCGTCGTGTCGCCGCCCCCCATGAAGATGACGCTGCGCACGTCGGGATAATCCTCCTTGCCGGCCTGTTCGCGGACGTAGGGGATGTAGAGCGGCGTCGTCATGAAATAGACCACGTCGCCATGGCGCAAGCTGTCGTCGCCGTGGGGGATGAGGGTGTCCGGACCGCGCTTGACGGCCACTACGTGGTAGGGCGAGTCTGGGCCGCAAAGTTCTTTGAGCGGTATGTCGATGATGGGCGCGCCCCTGCGCACCTTGACGCCCAGCATGACGAGCAGGCCGTCGTGCACTTCCCACCATTGGCGCGTCCAGCTGCGGCGGATGGTAGCCATGATCTCGCGGCCGGCCAGCATTTCAGGATAGATGATAGAGTCGATGCCCACGCTGCGGAAAAAGGCACGGTTTTCTTCCGTAGTGTTCTCTTCGTTGTCCACTCGGGCCACCGTCTTGCGGGCACCGAGCTTGCGGGCCAGCATACAGCTGGTCATGTTGTGCGCCTCGTCGGGCGTCACGGCGATAAAGAGGTCGGCTCTGCCTGCCCCTGCCTCGCGCAGCCCCGCAATGGAGAGGGGCGAGGCACAGACGGTCATCAGGTCGAAGTCCGAGCCGAGGCCTTCGAGTTTGGCGGCCGAGTCGTCCATGAGCACGATGTCGTGGCGCTCGCGGGCGAAGAGCTTGGCCAGGTGGGTGCCGACTGCGCCGGCACCGGCGATGATGATTTTCATGTCAGAGGTTTTTACGTATGGCGGCGGCTATGCCTTCCGCGTCGATGCCCACCAAGTGATGGAGCGAGGCCAGGTCGCCATGCTCGACGAACTGGTCGGGGAGGCCGAGGCGCTCGACGCGCACCTCGCAGCCATGGTCGGCAAAGTATTCCAGCACTGCCGAACCCATGCCGCCGGTGCGCACGCCGTCCTCGACCGTCACGACGCGGCGGAACGTCCGCCCGACCTCGTCGAGCAGCTCCGTGTCGAGCGGTTTGAGGAAACGCAGGTCGTAGTGGGCCACCGTGACGGGACGGCCCTCCGCGGCGCGTTCGGCCTCGACGCGGGCGATGGCCTCGGCGGCGGCGTGGCCGATGGGGCCAAGCGTGACGACGGCCAGGTCGCGCCCCTCGCGCAACTTGCGGCCCCGCCCGACGGGCACCTCCGAGAGCGGGCAGTGCCAGTCGCGCAGGTAGCCGCGCCCGCGGGGATAGCGGATGACGAAGAAGCCATGGCCGGGCAGCTGGGCGGTGAACATCAGGCGGCGGAGCTCGTGCTCGTCATAGGGCGAGGCGACCGTGACGTTCGGCACGGGACGCAGGGCGGCCAGGTCGAAAGCACCGTGGTGCGTGGGGCCGTCCTCGCCCACCAGTCCGGCACGGTCAAGACAGAGCACGACGGGCAGGTCGAGGATGGCGGCGTCGTGGATGATGTTGTCGTAGGCGCGCTGCGCAAAGGCGGAGTATATGTTGCAGAAAGGGATGAGCCCGTCCTTCGCCATGCCGGCCGAGAAAGTCACGGCGTGGCCCTCGGCGATGCCGACGTCGAAGGCGCGGTCGGGCATGGCGGCCATGAGCATGTTCATCGAACACCCCGTGGCCATGGCCGGCGTGACGCCGACGATGGCCGGGTTAGCCTCGGCCAGCTCGACGAGCGTCTGCCCGAACACGTCCTGGAAGCGGGGCGGCCGGCCGCTCGTGTCCTCGACGAGGCGGATGCCCTGGTCGGGATCGAAACGCCCCGGGGCGTGCCACTCGCTCGGCGCCTTCTCGGCCGGGCCGAATCCCTTGCCCTTGACGGTGTGCACGTGGAGCAGCTTGGGGCCGCGCATGTCCTTGATGTCGCGGAGCACACGCACGAGCTGGCCGACGTCGTGCCCGTCCACAGGACCGAAATAACGTATGTTCAGCCCCTCGAAAATGTTCTGCTGCCCTTGGAGGAGGCTCTTGACCGCATTGTTGAAACGCAGGATGCTCTGCCGGCGGGCGTCGCCGAGCATGCCGTGGCGCGTGGCCCACTGCGAAAGGCGGAAACGCAGCCTGTTGTAGGCCGAACTGGTGTGGAGCTGCAAGAGATACTGTTTCAGCCCCCCGACGCTGCGGTCGATGCTCATGTTGTTGTCGTTCAGGATGATGAGCAGGTTGTTGGGCGTGGTCGAAGCATTGTTGAGCCCCTCGAACGCCAGCCCGCCGCTCATCGAGCCGTCGCCGATGACGGCCACCACCTTGCGCTCCGGCCTGTCCTCCCTGAGCGCCGCCACCGACATGCCCAGCGCCGCGCTGATCGAATTGCTGGCGTGGCCGCACGTAAAGGTGTCGTATTCGCTCTCCTTAGGCGTCGGGAAGGGCGCAAGGCCGTGGAAGTGGCGGTTGGTCGAAAAACGCTCGCGCCGCCCGGTCAGGATTTTGTGCGCATAAGCCTGATGCCCCACGTCCCAGACGATGCGGTCGTCAGGCGTGTTGAACACGTAGTGCAACGCCACGGTCAGCTCCACCGCCCCCAGGCTCGAAGCGAAATGCCCCGAGTTGCAGGCCAGCTCGTCGATGATGTCATGGCGCAGCTCGTCGCACACCTGCGGCAGCAGCTCCGGGCGCATGCACCGCAGGTCCGCCGGGCTGTTAATCCGGTTAAGTAATTCGTACTCAGGTCTTTCTTCCATGTATCACAGGATAGAGATTTGCAAATATACACTAAAAGACGCAAACGCATCGGCTTTCGACCCGAAAATCTGTGCCCCGCGCCATGCCGCCGCCCCGGACGCCCCACCTCCGCGCCCGCCGCGCCCCCTCATCGCCCCGCCCGCACCACCGCCCGCCCCGGCCGGGAAAACAATCCGGCTGCCCGAGCGGACAAGTCGGCTGACAGGATTTCCCGTCCGGCTGACAGGA
>DVNY01000058.1 GCA_018714085.1 Candidatus Caccomonas pullistercoris | reverse complement strand
GCAAAGATAGTGAAAGGCGAGAGCCAAGACAAGGAAAAACTTGTTTTTCAGTGGGCTTGTCCGAGCCGCCTCCTATTTTCGCAGAGCAAAGATAGTGAAAGGCGAGAGCTGGGGCAAGGGAAAACTTGTTTTTCAGTGGGCTTGGCCGGGCTTCCTCCTGTCTTGGGGCGGCAAAGTGGCGAGAAACTCAGGCGGCGGGCGGAGCCATGTGGACGAAAAGGCCTAAATTTGCGCCCTGAACGACGAAACAAAAACGAAGGACCATGATTGAAATTCCTGACTTATACGCTCTTTTCTGCGACCACCCCGTGGTGACGACCGACACGCGCGACTGTCCCGCCGGTTCGATATTCTTCGCCCTGCGCGGAGCCACGTTCGACGGCAACGCCTTTGCTGTGAAAGCTTTGGAAGCCGGTTGCGCCTACGCCGTCGTCGACGATCCGGCCGTCGGGGGCGACGACCGTCTGCTCCACGTGCCCGACGCTCTTGCGGCCCTGCAAGGACTGGCCGCCATGCACCGCCGCCGGCTCGGCACGCCGGTGGTGCAGGTGACGGGGACGAACGGGAAAACAACCACCAAGGAACTCACCACGGCCGTGCTCCGCCAGCGTTTCCGCGTCCTGGCCACGGAAGGCAATTTCAACAACCACATCGGCGTGCCCAAGACCCTGTTGCGCCTGACGGCGGCCGACGAGGTAGCCGTCGTTGAGACGGGCGCCAACCATCCCGGCGAGATCGCCGCGCTCAGCCGCATCGCTGACCCCGACTGCGGCCTGATCACCAACGTGGGCAAGGCGCACCTCGAAGGCTTCGGCTCGTTCGAGGGCGTCGTCCGCACCAAGGGCGAACTCTACGACTACCTCCGCCAGAAAGGCGGCTACGTCTTCCTCGACGCAGACAACCCCCACCTCTCCGCCATCGCCGGGGGGCTCACCGCCTTCCGCTACGGCGCGCCCGGGCGGGGATATGACGTCGAGGGCGAGCTGGCCGGCGACGGCCCCATGCTCTCACTGCGCTGGCGTCCGGCCGGCGGCGAGTGGCAGACGGTCACGACCCACCTTGTCGGCGCCTACAACCTCAGCAACGCCTTGGCCGCCGCGGCCGTGGGCACGCGCTTCGGCGTGGCGCCCGAGGCGGTCAGCCGGGCGCTGGCTGACTACGTGCCGACCAACAGCCGGTCCGAACTCCTCGACACGGGGCGCAACCGCCTGATCGTCGACGCCTATAACGCCAACCCGACGAGCATGGCCGCCGCCCTCGACAACTTCGGCCGCATCCGCTCCGACGCGAAGATGGTCATCCTCGGCGACATGCGCGAGCTGGGCGAAGCCTCCGACGGGGAGCACCAAGCCGTGGCCGACCGCATCGCCCGGCTGGGTTGCCGCGAGGCCTGGCTCGTGGGGCCGAACTTCGCGCGGACGCGCCACGACGGCTGCCGCATCTTCCCGGACGTCGAGGCCGTCAAGCAGGCCCTTGCCGCCGAACCCGTCGCCGGGCGGCTTATCCTCATCAAGGGCAGCAACGGCACGCGCCTCTTCGAGCTGCCCGCCCTGCTCTGATGCCCCGTGCCCGGCCGCCGGCCGGGCGCATACTCATATATAATTATACAGACCCCGGTTGCGAGGCCCGTTGCGGGCAGGGCAGCCGGGGTTTCCTGTCAGCCGTCCCGTCGGAGCGCGACGGCTTTCCGCGGCGCCTGTCGCCCTGACCGTCGGAGCGGGCAGGGGTGGGCGGGCGAGGCCGGTGGTGCTGAAAAGTTGTAACCGTTTGTTAATGTTTTTGTAAGCAGCGTGCAATGTGGCCGCCGTACTTTTGCAGCGAATAACATTAACGTTTATCCACATGCGACAAACAACGAAAACATTACTCATCTCCTCGCTCCTCTCGGTGCCGGCCGCAGTCATGATGGCCGGCGACGGCGTCGGTGTCGACCGCAGGGGCGCCATCCGCGGCCGCGTTGTCGACGCTTCCGAGCAGACCCTTCCGGGCGCGACCGTCTACGTCGAACAGCTCCACACGGGCGTGACGAGCGATGTGAACGGCTACTACACGCTCTCGAACCTGACGCCGGGCACGTATAAGGTGAAGGTCAGCTACGTGGGCTATAAGCCAGTGGAAATGACGATTGCCGTCGGCGAAGGCTCGACCGTGAGCCGCAACGTGACCCTCACCGAGGCCATGCGCATCAAGGAGGTCGTCGTGGGCGGTGCGTTCAGCGGACAGCGCCGTGCGCTGAGCATGCAGAAGAACAACCTCGGCGTGACGAACGTCGTCTCGGCCGACCAGGTGGGCAAGTTCCCCGACGCGAACATCGGCGACGCCCTGAAACGCATCCCCGGCATCAACGTGCAGTATGACCAGGGCGAGGCCCGCTTCGGGCAGGTGCGCGGCACGGGTGCCGACCTCACCTCGGTGACCATCAATGGCAACCGCGTCCCCTCGGCCGAAGGCGAGACGCGCAACGTGCAGCTTGACCTCATCCCGGCCGACATGATCCAGACCATAGAGGTCAACAAGGTGGTGACGCCCGACATGGACGCCGACGCCATTGGCGGATCAATCAACCTCGTGACGAAAAGTTCGCCCTCGCGACGCTTCATCAGCGCCACGGCCGGGACGGGATACAACTGGGTGAGCGACAAGCTCAACCTGAACCTCGGCTTCACCTACGGCGACCGCTTCTTCAACGACAAGC
>DVNY01000057.1 GCA_018714085.1 Candidatus Caccomonas pullistercoris | reverse complement strand
GCAAGTGACCGACGCCTGCAAGAAGCACGGCGGCTTCTACCTCGGTTCGATCGGCGGTCCGGCGGCCATCCTCGCCCAAAACAACATCAAGAGTATCAAGTGCCTTGAATATCCCGAACTGGGCATGGAAGCCGTCTGGCAGATCGAGGTGGAAGACTTCCCCGCCTTCATCCTCGTCGACGACAAGGGCAACGACTTTTTCAAGCAAATCAAACCCCGCTGCGCCTGCCACTGATGGCCGCAGCTCCTCATTCGCACACAGCCGGAAGGCCGCCCTTTTGGGTGAGCCTCCCGGCTGTTTCTGTCACTGCGACAGAAAGAACTGTCGCAGTGAGCGTTTCCGCTATCGCTGTGATACGATTTAGTAGGTAAGAAATGAGTAATACATATAAGATGAGCAATAGAACACTTCCTTCGAGCAGGATGCTCCTGTCCCTGTTGATGTGGCTCGGGGCTGTCTCCCTTGTCCCCGCAGCCTCTCAGACGCTCCCGTCCGCAAAGGTTGACACCGTCCGTGCCGCCAAGGTGCTCTCGTGGGCCGTTGAAGGCGAGACCGACAGCCTCGACGCGGCCATTGTGCCCACCATGCGGATTCACCTCAGCGGGAAGCAAATCGCGGGAGCCTTTACCCATTTCCTGACGAGCTTCGGGGAGTATGAAGGCCACGGCGCGTGGCAGGAAGACGAGGTGTCCGGTTTGAAACGTTATGCAACGCCCATCCGGTTTGGCAGCCGCGAGTTCGAGTTCCAAGTGGTGTTGGATCCGGCCGGGATGGTGAACGGGATTTTCATCCGTCCGGCCAACTTCCCGACGTCCGTGCTCCCCGTCAAGGACGAGGATGGCAGAGCGCCGGCCACGGACAAGGCCGCTGAGGCTGGCCTGGCGGAACGGAATTCCGCTTCTTTGAAAACCTCAGCCACCTGTTCGTGGGCGACAGGACGACCGGGAAAAACGCCGGGACAAACCCCGAGACAAGCGTGGACGCCCGCGTGACAGGCGACATCGCCCGATGGATACACCGTCCGTAGGTGTGTAATGCAGAAACTGAGCGCAGCAGACGCCGGTTCGCTGTTTTTGTTGTAACTTAGCCGCCGTAATGACGTTAAAACATACCGACAGTGACACTTATCCGTAGTTTTGCCTCCTTGCCTTCCCTGATGAGGGAAAGCGGGGAGCGTTGTGTGGCCGTCGTCTGCCCCTATGACGCAGCCACGCGGGAGGCCGTCTGCCGGGCTGCCGCAGAGGGCGTTGCCCGTGTGGTGCTCGTCGGCGAGGCCGCCCGTATCGGCCAGCTCGATGAACAGCCCGCGTTCTCGGGGCGCGTCACGCTGGTTCCGGCCGCCACTCCCGAAGAGGCTGCCTGCAAGGCCGTCCGCATGGTCAGGCAGGGCGAGGCCGACGTGGTCATGAAAGGCCTGCTGAACACCGACACCCTCCTGCATGCCATACTCGACAAGAAGTGCGGCCTGCTGCCGCCCGGACGCGTCCTGACCCATGTGATGGCCGCCGAGCTGCCCGGTTTCGAGCGTTTGCTTTTCGCCTCGGACGTGGCCGTTATCCCGCAGCCCACCCTCGACCAGCGGTGGGCCATCCTTGGCTACGGCGCTGCCGTCTGTCGCGCATTCGGCATCAGCCATCCCCGCATGGCCTTGCTTCACTATTCGGAGAAAGTCAGTGAGCGCGTCCCGCTGACGCTCGACTACCGCGAGCTCGTCCGGCGCGCCGACGCCGGCGGGCTGGGCGACGTTACGGTCGACGGCCCCCTCGACCTGCGCTGTGCCCTCGACGCCGCGAGCGAACGCATCAAGGGCATCGACTCGCCCCTCGGCGGCGAAGCCGACTTCCTGCACTTCCCTGACCTCGAAGCGGGCAACCTGTTCTATAAGGCCGTCACGTTCCTTTGCCGCGCCCGGGTGGCCGGCATGTTGGCCGGGGCGGCGTGTCCCGTCGTGCTCAGCTCGCGCAGCGACGGTGCCGACGACAAGTATCTAAGCCTTCTCTTCGCCCTTTTTGCGGCCGCCCGCATGGAGGGCTACGGCCGGGCATCCCTTCCCTGATAATCCGACGTACATGTACATCCTTGCCATCAATCCCGGGTCGACCTCGACCAAAATTGCCGTCTATGATGACGAGAAGCCCATCCTCCTCCACACCATTCACCATAGCGTGGAGGAACTTTCCGCCTTTGCCCACCTGACCGACCAATACGCTTTCCGTAAGGACCTCATCCTGGCCGAGCTGCGACGAGTGGGCATCCCTTTCCGCTTCGACGCCATCATCGGGCGCGGGGCGCTCACGAAGCCCATCACGGGCGGCGTCTATGAAATCAACGAGGCCATGCGCCGCGACGCCGAACAGGCACCCCGCAAGCACGCCTGCAACCTCGGTTGCCTCATCGCTGCCGAGCTGGCTGCGCAGCTGCCCGGTTGCC
This sequence comes from Candidatus Caccomonas pullistercoris, assembly GCA_018714085.1. Classification (GTDB taxonomy): domain Bacteria; phylum Bacteroidota; class Bacteroidia; order Bacteroidales; family Bacteroidaceae; genus Alloprevotella; species Alloprevotella pullistercoris. Next base: position 1,663 of record DVNY01000057.1, on the reverse strand, counting down.
GCGCCCTGACGGCCGACCCGGTCGTGGTGGACGAACTTGACGACATCGCCCGCCTCACGGGCTCGCCCCTGTTGCCGCGACGTTCCATCTGGCACGCCCTCAACCAGCGCGCCATCGCCCGCCGTTATGCCCGCGAGCATGGCCTGCACTACGAGGACCTGAACCTCATCGTCTGCCACCTCGGCGGCGGCATCACGGTGGCCGCCCACCGCCAGGGGCGCGCCGTCGACGTGAACAACGGCCTTGACGGCGAAGGGCCCATGTCGCCCGAACGCGCCGGGACGCTCCCCACGGGCGAACTCATCAACCTCTGTTTCAGCGGCCGCTTCACCCGCGAGGAACTCCTGCGCCGCGTCTCGGGCCACGCCGGCCTCGTGGCCTATCTCGGGACGACGGACATGAAAGAAATCCTCGCGCGCATCGAGGCCGGCGACGAACAGGCCCGCCTTGTGGTCGACGCCATGATCTTCCAGATAGCCAAGGCCATCGGCGCCGAAGCCACCGTGCTCTACGGAAAAGTCGACGCCATCCTCATCACGGGAGGCATAGCCTATGCCCCCTATATCACCCAGCGCATCCGCGAACGCGTCCGCTTCATCGCCCCCGTCGCCGTGTTCCCCGGGCAGGACGAGATGCAGGCCCTCGCCCTCAACGCCCTCGGCGCCCTGCGCGGCGAGCTCGAAGTGAAGACCTACGCCTGAGCCCGGCCGACGGGACGCAACGGTCGCAGTGACCGTCCTTTCAGTCGCTGCGCCCGTTAAAACTGTCGCCGTGCTTGTCAGTTTTAAGTCGGCCGGAGGGTGAAGTAGGGGAAATTGCGTATATTTGCGTGTTTATTAAGGTATCTGCATAATGGTATTTCGCTAAGTCGTAGCGTTGAAAGACCTGTTTGTCTCACGGATAAAAAGAATAGATAATGAAGAAGCGATGCTGTACATTATTATTAAGTTTGTTATCCCTTACCTGTTCGGCCCAGCAGCCGCGTCACGCACTTGGTGTTCACTTTGGACTACTTACTGCAGACTTGGAATATCAGTGTAGTGTCAATGAAAATGATTTTTTTGACGCCACAGCTGGATTGTGCTTGCCTTTGGATGGTGTACATTTCAGCGCTACATATAATTGGGATATCTGCCATTGGGGCTCCACGCGCGCCGATGGCCGCGCATGGAGTTTTTGGGGTGGTATAGGCTTGGCAGGCGGATATAATCCCGGCTGGACGGGGCTTGGCTCATTTTGGGATGAAGAAGGGGGATATATCGGACCAGCCGGAAACTTAGGGATAAAGTATACGTGTGCCCACGTCCCTATGTCGGTGGGGGTTGATTATCGTCCGATGATTGCGGGTGTTGTCTCATATGACCCTGCGATACTTGTGTGCGGGCTTATTAATTTTGGTCTGTCGGTCTCTGTTCATTTTTAAGTCTCATTCAGACATCGTGCGGCAAATGTTCTTTTGTTTTATTCTCTCTCGCCCATGACCGAACCGTCACTGAAAGAGAAAACCGCCCGGGGCCTCCTGTGGGGAGGGCTGTCGAACGGGTTGCAACAGGGGCTGAACCTCCTGTTCGGCATCCTGCTGGCGCGTATGCTGACGCCGGCCGATTACGGCATGGTGGGCATGCTGACCATCTTCTCGCTCATCGCGGGCACGTTGCAGGAG
>DVNY01000056.1 GCA_018714085.1 Candidatus Caccomonas pullistercoris | reverse complement strand
CTCGCGGCGGCTCTGCCGCTCAGGGCCGGCGACGCGTTCGACCGCTGGTTCGAGGCGCGCACGCTGCGCGTCGACCTGACGTTTGCGGGCGACAGTGCCCGGCAGGCCATCTACCTCGACGAGCTTTCGTGCCGGCCGGGATGGGCGGGGCGCCGCGTGCGGCTGGACAGCCTCTACCTCTCGGGCAACGGGCGCATCCTGCTGCGCGACGAGGCGACGGGGCGCGTCATCTACCGCCACTCGTTCTCGACGCTTTTCCAGGAGTGGCAGGCCACCGAAGAGGCCGCCCGGCGCGCGCGTTCGTTCGAGAACGTCTTTCTCCTCCCCTTCCCCAAACAGCCGGTCCGGCTCGAAGTGGAGCTGAACAACCTGCACCGCGAGGTGACGGCGCGCTATGCCTGCCGCGTCGACCCGGCTGACATCCTCATCCGCCGGACCGACACCGTCTGCCCGCCCCACCGCTACCTTGTGCGCAGCGGGAGCAGCGCCGACTGCATCGACGTGGCCATCGTGGCCGAGGGCTACACCGAGGCGGAGGCCGACAGCTTTTACAGCCACGCCCGGCAGGCCGTCGACGCCCTCTTCGCGCACGAGCCCTTCGGACGTCTGCGCCCGCGGTTCAACGTCGTGGGCGTCGCCCTGCCTTCGCGCGAGAGCGGCGTGAGTCTCCCGGCGTCGGGGCAGTGGCGCACGACGGCCTTGGGCAGCCACTTCGACACGTTCTACTCCGACCGCTATCTCACCACGCTTCGCCTGAAACGCCTGCACGACGCGCTGGGCGCCCTGCCCTACGAGCATCTCATCATCCTGGCCAACACGGACGAGTATGGCGGCGGGGGCATCTTCAACTCCTACACCTTGGCCGCCGCGCGCGACAAGTGGTTCCTCCCGGTCGTTGTCCATGAGTTCGGCCACAGTTTCGGCGGCCTTGCCGACGAATATGCGTACGACGACAGCTACGTCTCCTATTACACGTCCGATGTCGAGCCGTGGGAGCGTAACATCACGACGCGCGCCCGCTTCGATCTGAAATGGCAGGACCTTTTGAAGGAGGGCACGCCCGTCCCCACGCCGCCCGAGAGCGTCGCTGAGGGCGACACGGAGACCGTCGGCCTCTTCGAGGGGGCGGGCTACCAGTCGAAGGGCGTCTTCCGGGCGTGCCGCGACTGCCGCATGCGTGTCAACACGGTCAGCGAGTTCTGCCCCGTCTGCCAACGTTCGCTCGAAGGGCTCATCCGTTTCTACACCGACCCCGAGCCTGCGCGCTGACGCCCGTCGCCGGGCTGGCGGATGCCCATCCATGAAAGCGCGCCGGCTGACAGTCCGTCCTGTCAGCCGGCGCGCTTTTTCTGTCAGCCGGTCCGGGGCGCCGGGTGCCGGGGGGCGCCGGTCCGGCCGGGCGTCATTGCATCATGATCCGCACCACGCGGCTCGCCATGTCCCTGCCGGAGAACACGTCGAGCCCCACCTTCATCAGGTAGTCGCCCGTGAACGTCTTGCCGTGGGCACGGAGCGTGGGCTTGGCGCCGGGCATGAGGTTCACCTCCTCCACCAGGTAGCGGCGGTCGGCGTCGAGGCCTTTGAGGCGGACAGGGCGGAGTTTCTCCTGGTAGCGCGGATGGATGTCATAGGCGAAGAGGACGGCCTGCCCCCTGTCTTTGCTCACATAACCGACGGCCATGTGGTTCGAGCCGTAGGGCGAGACAAGGCGGAACTGGTCGCCGTCCATCACGGCGGGGGCAAGGCTCTTCCAGTTGGCCACGGCCTGGCGGCAAAAGGCGAGTTCCTCGGGGCTGAGGCGGCTCAGGTCGATGTCGAAGCCGAGCTTGCACATCGAGGCCACGTCGGTGCGGAACTTGATGCTGGCCCGGCGGTTCCAGTCGGTGACGTGGGCGCACATGGCCTTGGCCGGGAAGAATTGGGAGAAGCCCCACTGGATGTAAAGCCGCTCGAAGGGATCGGTGTTGTCGCTGCACCAGAACTCGTCGAAGTATCTGAGCGCCTCATAGTCGCACCGCGCGCCGCCGCCCGAGCAGAGCATCAGCCGGAGTTCGGGATACTTCTCGCGGACTCGGCGGAACACGTTGCAGACTCCTCTGACGTGGTCCACGTAGAGCTGTCCTTGGCGCTTGCCGAGGTAGGGCGAATAAACGTTCGTTATAGGGCTGTTGCAGTCCCACTTTAACAGGGCGATCTCGGGGTTACGCGTCATCAGCCCGTCGACGACGCCGAAGACGTAGTCCTGCACCTCGGGGTTCGCAAGGTCGAGCACGAGCTGGTGGCGGTAGTAATAGGGTTCCCGGTTGGGATAGTGGATGGCCCAGTCAGGGTGTTTCTCGAAGAGCTCGCTCTGCGGGTTGACCATCTCCGGCTCGACCCATATCCCGAAACGCACGCCGGCCTTGCGGGCAGCCTCGACGAGGGCGGGCACGCCGCCGGGCAGCTTGGCGCGCGTGGCTTCCCAGTCGCCCAGCCCGGCGCGGTCGTTGGCGCGGGGGTATTTGTTGCCGAACCATCCGTCGTCGAGCAGGAAGAGGTCGACGCCCAGGTCCTTGGCCTGCTTCATCAGCCCGGCCAGCCGCTTTTCGTCGAAGTTGAACCCCGTGCTCTCCCAATTGTTCAGCAGGGTGAAGCGTTCGCCCTTCCCGTCGTGCAGGCCGTAGCGGCGCGCCCAGTCGTGCAGGCGGCGGCTCCCCACGCCGGCGCCCTCCTGGCTGAGCGTGAAGATGAACTCGGGCGTGGTGAAGACGTCGCCCGGGCGCAGCTCGTAGGCCGAGGCATAGGGGTTGATGGCCGGGATGACGCGCAGGCTGCCCACGTTGTCCACCTCGAACGTAAAGCGGAAGTTTCCGGTCCAGCCGAGCGTGCCCATGAGCACGTCGCCGCGGTCCTCCTCGACCGGCGCCCCGAGGCCCAGTTCGAAGAAGGGCGAGGCGTGCATGGCGGCACGGCTGCCCAGCTTGGTGTCGACCACTTTCTTGCCGAACTGCAAGCGTTGCGAGCTCATCTGCGCCTCGCGCGCCCAGTCGCCGCTGAACTCCGTGAGGTAGTAGGCGGGGCGGTCGAAGTAGAGCATCGTCGAGGCGTAGGCCGACAGCGTGACAGGGCCGGGCTCGTTGTGCGTGATGTCGCTCCACGCCTTGATCACGTTCTCCTGCCCATAGGCCACGTAGTGCAACGTGACGGTCAGGGGATACTGGTCATCGCGCAGGATGATGTCGGTCTGCGTCCCGCCGGCGACGGGCTGCGACGTCGATGAGACGTAGTACAGATAGGTGGAGGGATTGCCGTCGTTGTGGGTCACGGCGAGGGCCGGCTCGAAGTAGTCCTCGTTGCCCGAACCGCTGCACACCTCCCACCCGCGCTGGCTGACGCTGCCGTCAGAGCCGGCGTGGACGTCCCAGGGGAGCTGGCCGAGGTCGGCGGCGTGGCGGAGGCGCTCGCCGTAGTAGGCTTGATAGAGGCGGCCGTTCGGGGCCACTTTGAGGACGAGGTCGGTGGCGTCGGCGGTTATGCGGATGGTCTTCGGCCTGTCTCTTATACACATCT
>DVNY01000055.1 GCA_018714085.1 Candidatus Caccomonas pullistercoris | reverse complement strand
CCTCTTACCAGCGTCAGCCACAGACCGGCCAGCATGGGATTGAGCGTCAGAAAAATCGCAGCGGTGCCGGCATTGGAGTAGGAAATCGATTGAAAAAAGCAGAAGTGGGCCAAAAACACCAGCGCACCACTCGTGAGGATTTCCAATAAAAGCTTGCGGTCATTGAAAATCGACCACATCTTTCGAGGCATGATCAGCGTGCCGATAGCCACAAACAGCACCCCGGCTGACAACTGACGCAACGTCACAAGACCCAGAGCAAAAAAGCCGCTTTTGATCTGAAACAGATGCTGCACGGCCGTACCCATGGCGCCCCAAAAGACGGAGGCAATGACGGTAAAGAGAAAACCCAGAAAGAAAAGTCGGTTCATTTGGCTCGGACAAAATTCGTTGAGCGGATTTTAGTTGGCCTCAGGCAGCTGCGAATGTTTGATGCCGATTTTTGTAATGGCGTTTTTGCAATCATCCGAACTTTTCTGTAATATTCAGCGCTCACCGCAATTGCTTTTCCATGTATGGTGGAATTTGCGCGGTCGGAGAAGTGGCCGAGTGGCTGAAGGCACACCCCTGCTAAGGGTGCAGATCAAAAATAACTGGTCTCGAGGGTTCGAATCCCTCCTTCTCCGCCAAGAATTACAAACACTGCAGTTTTGTAATTAGTGATAAACACTTGAAACCGCAGAGGATTAAAGGCTTGAAGCGATTGAGTTTCAAGCCTTTTTCTTTACCTGTGGCAATTTTGCAACACGCTTACAAAATTACTAAATAGCACCTTTTGTAACCGTACAAAACCTTACAGGACCTGCATTTTTGGTGACCCTTTTGGTGACCCTCTGAAGCTCGATAAGATCGGATTTGGCGTTGTTTACATCGTTCTTGGAGCCCTTCCGATTATGCCCAAATTCGTCACTCCGATGCCGCTCGTTATCTTCCGGCAACTCAAGTCACCAGGCTTTTATCCGCTCGGCGGTGTCCAGGGTCTCTACCTCCGTATTCGCGGAGCCTCAGAAAGCTACATCCTCCGATATCAGGATACTTCCGGAAATCGGCGCAGCATGTCTCTCGGACTTCGCCGCTCCATGTCGCTGTCCGAAGCTCGCGCTAAAGCTACGGAAGTTCGGGCGCGCCTTTCTGAGGGCATCAACCCTACGCCCACAAGCACAATTCGTCGACGGGCAAAGACGCAGCAATCGTCTTCAAAGACCGCTCCCTCCTCCAAAACTTTCGCGGAAGTCATGGATTTATGGCTGAAATACCGAGTGGAAAACAACTACTGGGTAAACGACCGGAAAGAACCCTACGCCACGTCCAACCTTCTTGTCAGGCACGTGCTGCCTCGCCTCGGAGACATCAGCATCAATGCGATTACGGTCGAAGACATTCGTGACGTGCTGGTCCCGATTTGGACAACCAAAACCATCACCGCGAAAAAAGCGTTGCGCAACATCAGGGCGATTCTGAACTGGGCACGGGCGATGAATTACAGCAAATCTGCTGAAGATTTGTGTTCACTGCAGGGCCCGCTCGGCGTGCTCATGGAAGGTGCCCGAAAGAACGCCGTTCGCAAAGAAAACTTCGCGGCACTGCCTTACGAACGTATTCCCTCGTTCGTCTACGCGCTCTACCATCTAGAAGGAACGAGCCGCTGGATGATGATGTTCGCCATCCTAACCGCAAGCCGCATGAAGGCTGTTCGTCTCGCCACTTGGGGGGAAATTGACTTTGAGAACCGCCTTTGGGATATTCCGCCCGAGCATGACAAAATCAAAGATCCCAAACGCGACCGTACCATCTACCTGTCGCAGCAAGCAATCGAAGTTTTGGAAAAGGTTCGCCCGAACCGAGCAAGGGCAGACGAATTGGTTTTCAAGACAAACAAAGGTGGCAGTTTTTCCGACGCGGCCACAACCGCCTTGATCCGTCGAATGCATGCCAAGCAAAAAGCGTTAGACGGAATCGGCTGGATAGATCCAGACAAGTCCAGGCGCGAAGGTGAAGTTTGCATCATTACCGCACACGGCACGGCGCGCAGCGGCTTTCGCACGTGGGCAAAAGACGACCGACTCGGCAACAATCGTCAGTACGACCAAGAAGCAGCTGAACTCTGCCTATTGCACAGTAAATCTTCTGACGAATACCACGGAGCCTACGACAGAGCACGGTTGAGCACAGAGCGTCAACGATTGATGGATAACTGGGGAAAGTTTTGCTTCTCACTCGTCTCAGACAGCCTAGCCTCCATCAGTGAAGGAAACACCTAAGAATGAGCATCATCAAACCGCAAAATATATTGTCCATACAAAGTCGAGACAAATTTCGCCAATGGCTCATGACGCATCATGCCGTCGAAAAGGAGTGTTGGGTAAAAGTCAAGCGCGGTCGTCCTATGAACGACGGGACATTCTGGTATGTCGACGCAGTGGAGGAAGCGATGTGTTTCGGCTGGATTGACAGCACCTTGAAAAGGCTGGACGGCGAGGCATACCAACGTTTTGCTCCGCGCACAAAAGGCAGCTTGTGGTCGGAACTGAACAAGGAACGATGCCGCCGCATGGAGCGGTTGGGGCGCATGACAGATATGGGACGCGCCGTGCTGCCCGACATGTCGCCCGGAGGTTTCACCATCGACGATGAAATCCTGTCAGCCCTCCGGCAAGACCCCATTGTGTGGCGGAACTTCCAGAACTTCCCACCCCTATACCGGCGTGTGCGCATCGACACGATACAAATTAAGAAAAAACAACGCCCTCTCTTTGAAAGCCGCCTGAAAAAGTTCATCGACAATACCCGTCTCGGCATCATGTACGGTGAATGGAATGACAACGGGAGGTTAATCGAATAAAGGGAATACCCTTGCCCACGTTCAAATATCTTCCTATCCGTCCCGATAAGCGCTGTCTACCCAAAATGTGCTCATCTTCCCGTGCACGACGATGCTGTTTTCCACTACTGGCTGTTCTACCGCAGCGGGTTTGAAGATTCTGTCAAAGAACTTGCCAAGCGTGACTCCTACCTGCATCTGGTGGAGGTGGATGAGCTGCTCGGTCGATAAATCCAGGAGCGAGGGCAAGACTTGCATCGTCACGGCGCACAGTACGGCACGTAGCGGCTTTCGCACGTAGGCCAGGGATGACCGACTCGGCAACCAACCGCAAGTACGACCAGGAAGCAGCAGAGCTCTGCCTATTGCACCGTAAAAGCTTCAGACGACTACCACGGAGCTTACGACAGAGCACGGTTGAGTACTGAGCGCCAGCAATTGATGGATGACTGGGGAACGTGGGGTGGGGCGCGTTTTTCGGACCTGCTAACCGAGGGGCTCGTGGGTTAGGTTTCAGGTTTGCGTGCTGAGCACGGCTTCATAGTTCATCGGCGATCGCATTCCCAGGGCGGAATGCGGCCGACGCCGATTATAGTTCGAGATCCATCGCTCGACATGCCCGTAGGCGTCGGCGTGATCACGGAATTTTCGTTTACCCATAAGCGTTTCACGCTTCAGGGAGCTCCAGATAGACTCACCGGGGGCGTTGTCCCAACACTGGCCCACGTCGCTCATGGAGGGGCGCATGTTGAGTTCTGAAAGCCGGCTCTGAAAGAGCTTCGAGCAGTACTGCGAGCCGCGATCCGAATGAACGATCGTTCCTGCAAGATCGTACCCTTGAGCTTGTCGCAATTGTACGGCCATGTCGAAAGCCTTCAGAACGAACTCGGTGGTCATCGTCGTGTTCATGGCCCAGCCCACGACCAGGCGAGTGCCGAGGTCCACGAACGCGGTCAAATACGTGAAGCCCTGTTCGGTAGCCAAGTAGGTGATGTCGGTGACCCACGCCCTATTCACCTGCCCCGGTTCGAAATTACGTTGCAGGAGATTGGGGTACACCGTCATGTAGTGGTTGCTGTCCGTTGTTTTCACGTAACGTCTACGATGACGATAGCCGATGTATCCATGGGTTCGGAGGAGGCGCTGAAGGCGCTTGACGTCCACCTTGATGTTCAGGTCTCGCAACATGGCGTGGAGTTGGCGATACCCGGGGGTGTAGCCCATGTCCTCACGCAGTTTCTTGACGCAGGCGATGATGGTTTCGTCGGAAACTTTCGATTGTGCTCCGGAGTTCGCAGCCGGCCGATCTTGCTGAAGGCGGTTGCGCCAGTCGTAGAAGCCGCTGACGCTGACGTCCAACACGGCGCACCGACGCATGATGGAAATGCCGGCAAGCTCGGGGTCTTTCAGGCTGTCCTCGATGAAGGCGTATCTCACTTGAGGCCGGTCGTGGTCAGATACGCCGCGAATTTTTTTAAGAGGAGCACCTCCTGCTGGGCCTGAGCAAGGGCGACCTTCAGGCGTGCGATTTCAGCCTTATCCGCGCTGACTTCTTTCTGCGACTCCGTGGGCGTCTCCAGAAGTTTGCCTTGGCGGTGCAGGTGGAGCCAGCTGTAGAGGGTCTTGCGAGGGATGTCAAGCTCGTCGGCGACCTGACACGCGGGGCGCTTCTCGTGAAGAACGAGGTGGAGGGCGTTGAGCTTGAACTCATGAGTGAACTGGCGGCGGGGCATGGCCATGGAAGGACTCCTTAAAAGAGGTTGTATCGTGCCTTAACCCCCCGGAGTTAGCAAGTCCGTTTTTTCCACCCTCATCCCAGACGCTCGGTAGGGAATCTCCGTCCCCTTTAGGGCGGAGAGGATGTCAAAAATACCTCAAGGAGGAACGCAAGAAATGAACGCTCGTGAACAGAGCAAGGCGGCCAAGCGATTTGCCGATTTTTGGGCCGGCAAAGGCTACGAG
>DVNY01000005.1 GCA_018714085.1 Candidatus Caccomonas pullistercoris | reverse complement strand
GCGGCGATGAGGGCGCGGTTGGCCGCCCGCCGCTCCGCGTTGAAAGCCGTCATGACGAGCCCGACACGCCAGCCCCGGCGGACCAGCGCTTCGAGGTGGGGATGGAGACGGGCGCAGGGGCGGCAATAGGGATTGCTGAACACCGTGACGGTGTGGGGCGCGTCGGCGGGGCCGAACCAGAGCGTCGACGCCCCGGCGACGTCGACGGCGGGCTGCGCGCCGAGGAGGGCGAAGAAGACGTCAGCCCGCCGTTTCAACCCATAGTAGTCCGCCCGCCAGCGGGAGGCCTCGCGGCTCCGCGCGAACAAGGGCAGGAACAGGTGGACAGCAAGGAACGCCGCGCCATAGGCGGCCAGCAAGAGGATGAGACGGGGTATGTCCAAGGCAAAGTGGCGGTAGGCCCCGGCGCAGGCAAAGACGGCGAACTGCACCCAGACGACGGCCTGCACCCACAGGCAGAGGGCACACCAGCGGCGGACGCGGAACCGCTGGTACCAGACGCTCCACAACGTATAGGGCAAGGCCAGCACGCCCACGGCGGCCACGGAGGGGAACCACGCCGGCAGGCAGAGCGCGGCGACGGCACCCACGGCGAAGTAGGCCAGCCCTACGGTGCCCCAACCGTAGCGCCCCATGAAGCGGGCGCCCGCCGTCTGCTGCACGACGCCGCAGCCCCCGCCGCCAAGCGTGCGGCAGAGGCGGTCGGCCAGGTCGCTGCGCCCGTCGTTCCCTTCGAGCGCGAGCAGGCAGGAAAGCCCCGCGCCGGCCATGCCCACGAGGGCGGCGAGCCCGCGCAGCCCCCACGCCGCCCCCGCCGCCGACCGCGTGAGCAGGAAGGCCCCGACGAAAAGGGCGGCCACGCAGACCACCAGCACCGCGCACTCGGCGCGGTGGAAGCGCTCGTCGCGGCGGTGGCGGACATAGCCGGGCTCGGCGCTCGCTGCATCGGCCTCCAAGGTGAGCACCACGCCCGACCATTGCTCCACGAACCGCCCTGCGGGCAGGCGGTGCAGCGCGCCGGACTGGACGAACGCGACCTCCCCACCGCCGACGGCCGTGACCACCACGAGGTCGCCCCCGGCCTGAGCCACAAACGGAGCGGGCAGTTCGGCCAGCCGCTCCTTGCGCGCCACGCGCACGGCCTCCGTCCGCACGCCGAACGGCGCGAGCATGCGGATGAGCCCATAGAGTGTGTGACGCCAGGGCGTCTCTTCCTCCACGCGGCGAACGAAAGCCTCGGTGTGGGGAACATGGAGCGCCTCCAAGCAGGTGGAGAGCAAGGTTTGGCTGCGTGTGTGTTTCATAGCCCTTATGATAAATAAATGTACGTGGCGGCCGCTTGCGATAGTCCGGCGCCACTCATTCTCCTATCGTTGCCCCAAATATACGGATTTCTCCGGACATCGCCACGCTCACCCCCCCGATTTTTTTCAAAATAAACCTAAATTTAACAAACAGACACTTCATGAAGCGGCACAGCCCCGGCGTGCAAGTGGGCGGCTCCACGCGGAACCGCATCAGCCACGCAGGAACGCGCGGACGGCTGACGGAAAATCCCGTCCGGCTGACAGGAAAAACGGGCGGCCTGACAGAAATCCCTGTCGGCGTCCGAAAATCCGTTTCACGGTGTGAAATTTGTATTTCACGTCGTGAATTATACGTTTCACGTCGTGACTTTTATATTTCACGTCGTGAAATAGACTTTACTTGGTGCGGCGGGAAATTTCCGCAGGGCTGCCGGTCTCCCTGTCAGGCCGCCCGTCAAACGCAGGGGCGACATGCTTGCCGCCGGGATGGCTGCCGCGCGGCCGCATCTGGCAGCCCGCAAACCGGGAACCGGCGCCAATGCGACCGCTCACCGGGCGTCACAAGTGGCGCCCCTACGTTTCCCGCTTCCTCGCAACCGCCCGTCAAACGCAGGGGCGACATGCTTGCCGCCGGGATGGCCGGGTGAACAAATTGCCCGCCGGGCCGCGACGCGCGCACCGACGGACGTAAGCCTGAAAAGTACGGGAGGAAAAATTTATTCGTAAAATATACGCATAATCGCAGATGTTGTGAAAATTTATACTTACCTTTGCCACATCAAAAAGAACGACGAAATGAAGCGACTCGACCGCATTGAAACCCTGCGCTACATCCTGACGACGCAACGCATCGGCGGGCAACACGAAATCCTCAGCGAGTTGGGGCGCCACGGTTTCCACGTGACGCAAGCCACCCTCTCGCGCGACCTGCGCCGCCTGAAGGCCGTGAAGCTCGCCACCGAGGATGGCTACGTCTACGTCCTGCCCGACAACCCGCTCTACCAACGCACGGGCAGCCCCCGCACGGTGCCCGACTACCTGCGCCCGGCGGGCTTCATCTCGCTGGCGTTCACGGGCAACCTGGCCGTGATGCACACGCGGCCGGGCTACGCCGGAGGCATGGCCATGGAGATCGACACGCACGGCCTGAGCGGCATCATCGGCACCATAGCCGGCGACGACACCATCCTCATCATCATGGACGAGACGACACCGCGGCAGGTCATCATCGACCAGCTGGCCGAACTCTTCCCCGGCGTGAAGTCGGTGATGCCCTGAGCCGCAGGCCTGAGAGAGCAACACACAAAAGAAACAGTAACATAAAAGGAAATGGAAGAATACAACGACGGAATAGACGTCCTCGTGGCCGACGCCTCACACGAGAAGTATGTCGACACCATACTGACCACCATCACCGAAGCCGCCAAGGTGCGCGGTTCAGGCATTGCCTCGCGCACACATGAATATGTGGCCACGAAGATGAAAGAACGCAAAGCCATCATCGCCCTCAAAGGCGAGGAGTTCGCCGGCTTCTGCTACATCGAAAGCTGGGAAAACAAACACTACGTGGCCAACTCGGGCCTCATCGTGGTGCCCAAGTTCCGCGGCCATCACCTGGCCACGCGCATCAAGAAAGCAGCCTTCACGCTGAGCCGCCTGCGCTGGCCGAACGCCAAAATCTTCGGACTGACGAGCAGCGGGCCCGTCATGCGCATCAACACGATGCTGGGCTACGTGCCCGTGCCCTTCTCCGAGCTCACGCAAGACGATGAATACTGGAAAGGCTGCGGCACCCCCGACCACCCCTGCTGTGTGAACTACGACGTGCTTTGCCGCACGGGGCGCAAGTACTGCGTCTGCACGGGCATGCTCTACGACCCCGCCCAGCACCCCGGCGACCCCCTGCCCATGCAGCTGCCCGACGACGTGGTGAAGATGGCCAAAGAGGCCGCCAGCAAGAACCTGCGATAACCCCCGACAACAAGAACCGACAACTGAAAGATAAAACCATGGCAAAGAAAGTAGTAGTGGCATTCAGCGGCGGGCTCGACACGAGCTACACCGTGATGTACCTGGCCCGCGAGATGGGCTACGAAGTCTACGCCGCGTGTGCCAACACCGGCGGTTTCAGCCCCGAACAGCTCCGCACAAACGAGGAGAACGCCTACAAGCTGGGCGCCAAGCAATACGTGACGCTCGACGTCACCCGTGAGTATTACGAGAAGAGCCTCCGTTACATGATCTACGGCAACGTGCTGCGCAACAACGTCTATCCCATCTCGGTCAGCTCTGAACGCATTTTCCAAGGCATGGCCATCGCGCGCTACGCCAAAGAAATCGGCGCCGAAGCCATCGCCCACGGCTCGACGGGCGCCGGCAACGACCAGGTGCGCTTCGACATGACGTTCATGGTGATGGCCCCGGGCGTCGAGATCATCACCCTGACGCGCGACCGCAACCTCACGCGTCAGGAAGAGGTGGACTACCTCAACCAGCACGGCTTCAAGGCCGACTTCACGAAGCTCAAATACTCCTACAACGTCGGCATATGGGGCACGAGTATCTGCGGCGGAGAAATCCTCGACAGCCGCCAGGGGCTGCCCGACGAGGCGTACCTCAAACCCGTCGTCCGCACCGGCACGGAGGAGCTCCGCCTCACCTTCGAGAAGGGCTGCCTCACCGGAGTGAACGGCACGCACTACGACGACCCCATCGCCGCCATCCAGGCCGTCGAGGAGATCGGCGCCGCCTACGGCATCGGCCGCGACATGCACGTGGGCGACACCATCATCGGCATCAAAGGCCGCGTGGGCTTCGAGGCCGCCGCGCCGGCACTCATCATCGGAGCGCACAGGTTCCTCGAAAAATACACGCTCAGCAAATGGCAGCAATACTGGAAAGACCAGGTGGCCAACTGGTACGGCATGTTCCTCCACGAGAGCCAGTACATGGAACCCGTGATGCGCGACATCGAGGCCATGTTGGAAAGCTCGCAGCGCCACGTCAACGGCACGGTCATCCTCGCCCTGCGCCCGCTGGGCTTCTCGACGGTGGGCGTCGACAGCCCCGACGACTTGGTGAAGTCGAAGTTCGGCGAATATGGCGAGACGCAGAAAGGCTGGACCGCCGACGACGCCAAAGGCTTCATCAAGGTGCTCTCGACACCGTTGCGCGTCTACTACGCCAACCACCCCGACGAAGCCAAAGAAATCGAACAGTAACCCCAAGCGCCGCGCCCGCCGACGGTCCACGCCGCAGCGGGCGCGTGCTTTCAACCCCATAAACCCGAACCTATGATCAAAGTGGGAATCATCGGCGGCGCCGGCTACACGGCGGGCGAACTGCTGCGCATCCTCCTGAACCACCCGGCCGTCGAGATCGTCTTCGTCAACAGCGAGAGCAACGCCGGCAACCTCGTCACCGACGTACACGCTGGCCTCATCGGCGAGACCGACATGCGCTTCACCGACCGCCTGCCGCTCGATGCGGTCGACGTGCTTTTCTTCTGTTTCGGCCACGGGAAGAGCACCCAGTTCCTCGCCGAACACCCCGTGCCCGACGGGGTGAAGATCATCGACTTGGCGCAGGACTTCCGCCTCGCCGCGCCCGGCAACGACTACGTCTACGGACTGCCCGAGCTGCACCGCGACGCCATCCGCTCGGCACGCCACGTGGCCAACCCCGGCTGCTTCGCCACCTGCATACAGCTGGCCCTCCTGCCGCTGGCCAAAGCCGGCCTGCTCACTGCGGACATCACCGTGAACGCCGTCACCGGTTCGACGGGCGCCGGCGTCAAGCCCTCGGCCACGACGCACTTCTCGTGGCGGTCGGGCAACATGAGCGTCTACAAGGTGTTCCAGCACCAGCATGTGGCCGAAATCCGGCAAAGCCTCGCCGAGTTGCAACCCGGCTTCGCGGCAGCCATCGACTTCATTCCTTGGCGCGGCGATTTCCCAAGGGGCATCTTCCTGACAGCCGTGGTCCCCGTCACGACGGATGCCCTGACAGGATTTACGGGACGGCAGACAGGAAATCTGGACGCCGAGACCGTCGGGCGCCTCTATGCCGACTTCTATGCCGACGCGCCGTTCACGCACTACTCGCCCCGCGCCATCGACATGAAGCAGGTTGTCGGGACGAACAAGGCCCTCGTACACACCGACGTCTTCGGCCAGAAGATCGTCGTCACGGCCACCATCGACAACCTCCTGAAAGGCGCGTCGGGACAAGCCGTCGAAAACATGAACCTCCTCTTCGGGCTCGACCAGACCACTGGCCTGCGGCTGAAAAGCATCGCTTTCTGAGCCCCACCCTAACCCTGAAAAGAAAATGAAACTCTACGACGTTTATCCCCTCTTCGACATCCACATCGTCCGCGGCCTTGGCTGCCACGTCTGGGACGACAAGGGACAGGAATACCTCGACCTCTACGGCGGCCACGCCGTCATCAGCATCGGCCACTGCCACCCCCATTATGTCGAAGCGCTCAGCCGCCAGGCCGCCACGCTGGGCTTCTACTCCAACTCGGTCATCAACGGCCTGCAACGTCAGCTGGCCGAACGCCTCGGCCCGGTGTCGGGATACGACGACTACCAGCTCTTCCTCATTAACTCGGGCGCCGAAGCCAACGAAAACGCGCTGAAACTGGCGTCGTTCCAGACGGGGCGCACGCGTGTGCTGGCCGCCGGGCACGCCTTCCACGGCCGCACGTCGCTCGCCGTCGAAGTGACAGACAACCCCCGCATCACCGCTCCCATCAACGCGAACGGCCACACCACGTTCCTGCCGCTCAACGACCTCGCCGCCTTCCGCGCTGAGCTGGCCAAGGGCGACGTGGCCGCCGTTATCGTCGAACCCATCCAGGGTGTGGGCGGCATCCACATGGCCACGCCCGACTTCCTCCGTGGCCTGCGCGAAGCCTGCACCGAAGCGGGCGCACTTCTCATCTGCGACGAAATCCAATGCGGTTACGGCCGCTCGGGACGCTTCTTCGCCCACCAGTATGCCGGCATACGCCCCGACCTCATCACCTGCGCCAAGGGCATCGCCAACGGTTTCCCCATGGGCGCCGTACTCATCGCTCCGGAGATCAAGCCCTCTTACGGCCAGCTCGGAACGACTTTCGGCGGCAACCACTTGGCCTGTGCCGCTGCACTGGCCGTGCTTGACGTCATCGAGGGCGAACACCTCGTCGACAACGCGGCCCGCGTGGGTGCCCACCTCAAAGCACGGCTCGCCACCCTGCCGGGCATCAAGGAGGTGCGCGGCGAAGGCCTCATGATCGGATTGGAGTTCGATAGCGACATCAAAACGATGCGCCAGCGCCTCGTTCACGAAGAACACGTCTTCACCGGCGCGGCAGGCACGAACATCCTGCGCCTGCTGCCCCCACTGACGCTCACCGAGGCCGAAGCCGACGACTTCGTCGACCGTCTCAACCGCGTGCTTTAAGACGGCTCCCCGACCGGGAAAACCGCCCGGCAACCGGGTCTCACGAAACAGGCGAAGCCCCTGCGCACCGGTGCGCAGGGGCTTCGTGCATCATGGCAGGAACTTCGTCGCAGGCCACTGGCATCCACCGGGCACGCGCAAGGTGAGCCGCCCCGTCTTACAGGTGTAAGCGCCCCATCTTACGACCCGACATTCGGCCTGCGACCGCGCAATAGTTCGGCAAAAAGATGTATATTTGCACCTATAAACATTCCGTGCGCAGCACCCACCGCTCCCGTCACGGTCTAACTCCTGAAAAACATATGGCCGGAAAAGAAAAGAAGCCAGACAAAGAACCCGGATACGTCTACATTCTGACAAACCCCAGCTTCCGCGAAGACTGGGTCAAGATCGGGAAAAGCTCCCGCTCCGTCAACGTGCGTTCAAAGGAACTCGACAACACCGCCGTCCCCCCTTCCGTTCGAGATCTACGCCACGCTGCGCACCGTGAAGTATAATGAAGCGGAGCAGCTTATTCATAAAAATATCGACCAGCTCACACACTTACGCATCCGTAAGAACCGGGAATTTTTCAACGTACTGCCAGAAACGGCTTTGAAGCAACTCAAAGCTGTGGCCAGCATTCTTGACGACGCCGTCATCACGCTCTACAAAGACAACAAGCCCGTCGCATCGCCCGACAGCACACCCGGAGCCACGACCAAGCCGACACGCACTACCAAGCGCAGCCGTTTCCGGTTCAGTATGATTGGCATAAACGTCGGCGACCGCGTCACGTTCGCCCCGACCGGCGAGACGTTTGCCGTCGCCAGCGACAACGAAATCGAACACGGCGGACAGCGGTACAAGCTCTCCCAATTCTGCCGCCTCTTCATGCCCGAAGAACGCCGGACACCCACAAACGCCTACCAGGGAGCCTGCTTCTTCACCTATCAAGGGCAGACACTTGAACAGCTAAGACGGCAATCCGAAGCCAACCCGGCCACCGACGAGACAGATACACCGGAAGAAGCCGTTAGCCTTACGGACTAACTGCGGAGGAGCGAACCGCAAGCTGCCCTCGCGGCACGAAAAGGGCGGCAGCAAGCGAATACCCCTGCCTGTGACGACGGGACAAAGCGGAACCACAGCGGGGGATACGACTGTCGTTGCGCCGCGTTCCCTCACCACGCTGCGCATTTTCCCCATAATCGCGACAGCTTCTCTCCCGTCAGGCCGAATTCATACAGACACGGAAAGGGCGTGCACGCAGTGTCGGGAAGACACCCTGTGCACGCCCCATGTTCAGTTGCCGGCAAACGCCGGACAAATTGAAAGTTGACTTACTTCGTCGTGGACGGCGTAGCGGCTTTGGCAGCCGACGTCGTGCTCAGTCCGAGCTTGGCTTTGACCTTGGCGGTGATGTTCTCACACATGCTCTCGTTGATGAAGATGCCGCCGGACGTCGAGGCCGTCTGACGATCCATGACGTAAACATAGCCTTCGGCCTTGGCGATGCTGCCCACTGCTTCGGCCACTTGGGCAACGATGGGTTGCAGCTTATCTTGCTGAGCCTGCTGGAAAGCCGTCTGGTTGTCCTGCTGGGCCTGCTGGAAGCGGTTCATCAGGTCGTTAATCTCCTGCTCCTTGCGGTTACGCATGTTCTCGGGAAGGCTGTCGGCGCTGGCCAGATAGGCGTCGCGCTTGGAGATAATCTCGTCCTGCATGCTTTTCAGGTCGTTCTCATACTTCTTGCCGAGTTCCTCCAATTCTTTCTGGGCAGTCTGGAACGCGGGCATGGACTGCATGACATCGAAGTGGTCATAGTAGGCGAACTTCTGTGCGCAAAGGCTAAGCGGTGCCATCAGGAGCACCAGCATAAGAATCTTCTTGATCATTTTGTGTATTGTTATTGATTTGAATTTCTAAGACTGTGCGGTTTCTTATTGCAACCGGACAAAGGTACGACTTTTAGTTGGAATAACCTAACCGGGCAAGAACTTCATTGGAAATGTCAGCCGTAGGCGAGGCAAAGACGATGCCTTCGTCCGACGCGCGGTCGAGGATGAGGCTGTAACCCTTGCTTTGGGCGATAGCCTTGACGGCATTGTAAATCTCGTCCTGGATGGGCTGGATCAGGCTGGCGCGCTTCTTGAACAGTTCGCCCTCGGGGGCAAAATACTTCTTCTTCAAGTCGGCAGCCTCCTTCTCTTTGTCAACAATGGCCTGCTCGCGCTCTTTCTTTTGAGCCTCGGAGAGGAACACCATTTCGTTCTGGTAGTTCTTGTAAAGGGTCTGGGCTTCATTGTCGAGTGCTTCGACCTCGGCCTGCCACTTCTTTGAAATCTGGTTCAACTGTTCGTTAGCCCGTTCATAGGCTGGGATGTTGCCCAAAATATATTCCATGTCGACGAGGGCAAACTTCTGGGCATGGAGTGCCGTGGCCCCGCAGGCCAACAGACAGATGAGGAAAAGGAGCTTTTTCATACGCTATCTTGTTTTTACGTTTGCTGTTTCGAGGAAAGCGGACGGGATCAGAACTCCTGACCGATGATGAAGTGGAACTGGCTGCCACCGATCTGCCGGCCGTTCACGGTCTTTTGGAAACCGTAGGCCCAGTCGATGCCGAGCAGACCGACCATCGGGAGCTGGATGCGCACGCCCAAACCAGCCGACCGCTTCATATCGAAGGGGTTGAACTTTCGTACTTCGTCCCATGCGTTACCTCCTTCGAGGAAGGCAAGAGCATACATAGAAGTGGACGTTTCGAGCATCAGCGGATAGCGCACCTCGAGCGTCAGACGGCTGTAAGCATAGGCCGGATTGGAGTAGGCACCAGCCAGACCGCCGTTCTCGTAACCACGCAGGCCGATGGTCTCGGTAGCGTAGCCGGAGGAATAACCAGACATACCGTCACCACCGACATAGAATGTCTCGAACGGAGACTTCTTGTGCTTGTTGTAGGCACCGAGCAATCCGAACTCGACACGGGTCATGAGCACAGGGCACTTGACTGCGCTGGTCAGGGCAGTGAAGGTGCGGAACTTGAACTTCCACTTGTTGTATTCAATCCAGCGATACTTTTCTTGCGACTCCCGCTGATAGGCCGCACTACGGTAGTTGGTGGCCAAATGGGCGTAGTCCTTGCCGTCCCACAGGGAGAACGGCGGTGTGGCAGACACTGACAGAAGGAACTCGGAACCCCGGCGGGGGAAGAATGTGTTGTCCGTGGAATTGCGTGACAGGGTCAGGGTCAGGTTGACATTGTTGCAGTTTCCATCGGTGATGAGGAAGTACTGCCAAGATTTGAGCATGTAGCGCGTGTAAGCCAACTCGGCCATGAAGGTGAAGTAATCGTCAGGCCAGCGCAAGCGCGTACCGAAACCGACGGAGACACCGAACATCTTGACATACTTGTCGGGATCATAGTAGTCCGTATAGTTGTAGTAATTGCCCGTTGTGCCGTAACCGTAAAGGTAGTTGTAGTACGAGTTGTAGTAATTGTTACTGTAAAAGTTGGAGTTGACGTCACTCTGCTTGGAGTACATCACCGAGAAGGAGAACTGATTAGGACGCTTGCCGCCAAACCACGGGTCGAGGAACGAAAGGGAGTACGACTGATAATACGTTCCGTTGGTCTGACCGCTCAGGGCGAGGGTTTGCGCGTCGCCCTGGGGGATGAAGCCGGCACGTTTGGCTCCCTTGCCGAAGAGGTTCTGGATCGAGAAGTTGGTGAAGCGCAGACCGACGCGGCCCACAATACCCGTCTGTCCCCAACCGGCCGAAAGCTCTACCTGGTCGCCGGGTTTGGAGACGAGCTTGTAGTCAATGTCGACCGTTCCGTTATAGTAGTCCGGCCGCACGTCGGGCACGAGCTTCTCCGGGTCGAACAGCCCCATGGCGCTGAGATCGATGAAAGAGCGTTGGAGAGCTTCGCGGCTGAACAAATCGCCCGGCTTCGTGCGCAGTTCACGGCGGACAACATTCTCGTAGACCCGGTCGTTACCCGTGATGCGCACATAGTTGATGGTGGCTTGCTGACCTTCGCTAATGCGCATTTCGAGGTCGACGGAGTCGTTCACGATGTTGACTTCGACAGGGTCAAGACGGTAGAAGACGTAACCGTGGTCGTAATACTGCGAACCGATAGCGTCCTCGTCTTCATTGAGGCGCTTGTTGAGCAACGTCTGGTTATAGACATCGCCCGGCTTCATTTTGAGCGTCATGTTGAGCGCGTCAGTCGTGAACACGGTGTTACCCACCCATTCGATGCTTCGTATATAATACTTGTCACCCTTGAAGAGGTCGATATAGATGTCGACGTGTTTGTCGTCGATGTTCACGACACTGTCACGCAGCATAAGGGCGTCGCGATAGCCCCACTCGTTCATCTTGTCGACGACAAAACCTTTGTCTTCTTCATATTTCTCGGGGAGAAATTTCTTCGACTTGAAAAGGTTCAACAGGGTCGGCTCGTGCGTTTTCTTCATGGCCCGTTTGAGTTTCTTGGCCTCTTCCGGAGTCACGCCGCTGATGCGGATGTGTTTCACCTTGACTTTCGAATTCTTCTTGATATGGATGTCGAGCAAGACGCGGTTATCGCCTGTGACGTCGTTGCGCTGTACGATGTCGACAGCCACGTTGCGGTATCCCTTTTCCTCAAAGTGGCGTTTGATGATGAGCTTGGCGCGGTCTACCATGTCGGGCGTGATCTGGTTGCCGACCCTGAGGCCCACCATTTCCTCCAAATCCTCACGCTCGCTCTTCTTGATGCCCGTGTAGTTGATACTGGAAATACGCGGCCTCGCAGTGAGGTGAATGTGCAAGTAAACCAAACGATTGTCTACAATACTATCCACGGCAATCTGCACATTGGAGAAAAGGCCTTGCTGCCAATAGCGGCGGACGGCAGCACTGATCTCTTCGCCGGGGACGGCAACTTCCTGCCCGACCTCCAAACCCGAGGTGGCTTGCAGGCTTTCCTGATCATATCCTTGTATGCCGTCGACGACGATGCCGCCGATCTGATAACGGTTGGCTTCAATGGTGTATACGATATCTGGGCTCACGTCCACCTTGTGCCCGTTCTGCGCGAACGCGGCCGGGGCGAAAAAGGAAACGAGCCCTGCCGCCACATAGCGGAGTATGTCTGTTAATTTCTTCATCTTCATGAGAATTGTTCCGACTGTTGTTCAACCTGGTCGCCTGTCTGGCCATATCGCCGCTGACGATGCTGATATTCCTCGATGGCGGCACGGAAGGCCTCCTCGTCGAAGTCGGGCCAATAAGTGTCGCAGAAATAAAGTTCCGTGTAAGCACACTGCCACAGCAGATAATTGCTCAAACGCAGTTCACCGCCGGTGCGGATGAGCAAATCGGGATCAGGCATGAACGATGTAGTGAGGTGACTTTCGATCGTAGCTTCCGTAATTTCTGGCGCACTGCCCGTTTTTTCCATCGCTTTGACAGTCTCGCTGGCAATGCTGCGACAAGCCTCGGTGAGTTCCCAGCGTGATGAGTAACTTAGGGCGACAACCATCGTCATACGGTCGTTGGCTGCTGTCCGCTTTTCGCAAAGGCTCAACCGTTCGCGCACCGGAGCCGGCAGGCGGCCGGTATCGCCAATGACCCGAAAACGCACATTGTTCCGCATGAAGATTTCTTCTTCAAGGGAATCAAGAATGAGAGCCATAAGAGCGGCTATTTCATCGGCCGGCCGCCGCCAGTTCTCCGTAGAGAACGTGTATAGCGTCAGGTATTTGATGCCCAGCCGGGTGGCTTCTTCGGTGATCCGTTTCACCGTTTCAACCCCTTGCTGGTGCCCCATGCTGCGCGAGAGGCCGCGAGCTTTGGCCCAACGACCGTTCCCGTCCATTATGATGGCCACGTGGGCCGGTATGTGCGCTTTGTCTAACATTCTTTTCTCTTTTCTCAATTTGTTCACTCCTGCGCCGGCATCAGCCTTTGTTGCAATCGACACACCGGGGAAAGATGTCGTACGTCAGGGTGACGAGGGTCGTAAAATAATGGTCCTTATTGCGAAACCCCGATGAGCGTATGCCCGTCGGCGCTTCAAGCCCGTCAAGTTTGTCAGAGACAGTGAAATGGACCAGCCAGTCAAGACCGACATTCAGACGGCGAGCCAACTTGTATTTCAGGCCTATTCCCACGGGCAAATTTACGGAAAAAGCGTGTGACGTTGCATACGTGAGGCCGAAACCGACTTGAAAATAGGGCACGAAACGACAGTAGCCTTCGTAGCCGCGCGTAAAACCGTACGGAAGAAAGTTCAGCTCATACGTGGCGCTGAGATCATAAACTCCGCCGTCGAACGAATAATTCAGGCGGTCGGTTGAGGCCGGGCCTTCGGGAGTGACAGGATAGAAGCCCGAAACGTCTGCCGTCGTTCCTTTTATTCCAGAATAGACAAGATTGGTTTTGATAGCCATGCGTGGGTTCAGGAGGAAACGCACTACGGCTCCGCCCGCGAGCGTCGTATTCCCGTAAAATTTACTGTTAAGATCCGTCAGCGCAAAGCCGCCACCGAGTCCTCCACCAAGTTCCATGCGGTATTGCACATCCTCCTGTGCCGCCACGCGGAGGGGAATCACCCCCAGGCACGCTGCCAGCAAACATAGTGTCGATGTGCGCCACCTTGTCATCACTGCACCACGTTACGTTCGAAAGCGCCGTCGTCTTCGCTCCAACTCATGCGGTTGAGCCGTCCTCGCCATACTTCGCCACTACCGGAGCAAACGATCCACAGGAAACCCTCGGCGTCGCTTACGGCGGAAATGTCCGTCGGATCGGACACGACGGGGAAAGTATAGCCACTAGCTTCATCCTTCCATGTCCGCCCGCCGTCGGAACTGATGTAGCTTTCCAGCTCCCCAGCCGCACTAAGCCCGAAGGCCAGCACTTTGTCGTCGTACGGAACGAGTGTGGTAGACGTCATAAGCGGAAGAGTGAGCGTGTTTTCCTCAGTAGGCGTATAATATGTCCACGGGTATGTATTGTGATTCAGCCGATCGAGATTTCGTTTCCAGACAACAACTTTTTCTTCATGAACGCCCGTCAGGAGGAGATCTTCGTAAGCCTCGTACATCGTCGATGGCGTACATACCGCCGCATAATCCGATGTCGGCAGGACGCCGTCGGCATCGTGCGCATTCCGCACCCAATTCGAGCCGTCGGCCGAACTGAAAAAAGCATCACCTTGAATGGCGAACAGGCTATCGGTCGAAACAGCCACGACAGGCAAACCGCCAGGCACGGTGCTCCACGCAAGCCCGTCGGCCGACGTGATGAGTCCGGCATCGCCGTTGGCATAAAGACGGCCGCCCATCCCAACTACCGAGCGAGGTTCAAAGCCTGCCACATCACCTGTGAGCGAAACTGTTGTCCACTCGTCCGCCTCGGACGTCGTCGCTTTCAAGAAAACGGGGACACCGCTTTGCAAACCGTAGACCCCAAGCACACCACCAGCCAAAGCCACAGCCTTCGGCTTCACCAGAGAGGCCAGATCGGGCAAGGCTGACGCCGTTCGCCCCCAAGTGAACTCGTTGCCTTCTTGCTGGTGTACGTTCAGCGTAAGGGTGTATTCTTTCTTCGAGGTTCCATCCGTCGCATACACCACGAATGTTCTGGGTTGCGAACAGTCGATGCTGTCACTCGTACTGAACAGGGTGTCTATTCCGGCGGGTGTACGGAGGGCGAGGACGCCGTCAGCCGTGAAGCGTGAGAAAGCGACGCTGCTCACGATCGTCCCCATGGGAAGTGAGTCGCGGTTATATATGCGCAGTCCGCGCTGGTCTATTTGCATCGGGGTGTAATTGCCCGAAAGCGTAGTCAGATAGGAAGTGTCGTTCCCGGCAGGAGTGACGGTGTTCACACGCACGTGCATCCCACCGAGAGCCACGGCCGTCACTGCGCACCGGCCCGAAGTGCCGCTGCTGGCTACGTTGTCGTCCATGCATCCGGTCATGGGCAAAAGACAGGCCAGCACGCTCAACATGGCGGCTACTGTTGACTTTTTCGTCATAAGAAATGAAATGTACAGACTATTGCAATGGTTATACAGGTTGCAAAGATAGTCACAATTGCCCCGCTGGCAGTAAGTTCCCCGTCTTTTTTAGTGAATTTTATCTATTACCTCCCGACTTCCGCCATACGCTCCGGGCTGGGGACGGACAGTTTCCGGCACGATCAGGGCGACGTGAGAGCTTCGCAGACACTGTCTTGAAAACGTCGTGCAGGAGCTTGGCGCAACACTCCTTGGTTCATAATGGCAAAGCAGAGGACGTGGCCATTTGCGGCCACGGCATAACCGGCTAACGTGCTGACGCCCTCGACCGTTCCGGTCTTTGCAAAGACATTCGCACAAGCATTCCCGGTCGTCATGCGTCGGCGCAAGGTGCCGTCACAGCCGGCCACGGGGAGCGCGGGCTTCAAGTGGGCGTAGATCCCGCTGTTCTGATAAGCATAACGCAAGGCCGCGACGAGCACTTCCGGCGTCAGATAATTATAAAGTGAGAGTCCGCTGCCGTCAGCCACCCGACAGTCTGAAGACGAAAAGCCGAGGCTCGTCACAAGTCGCTCGACGCACCGTGCTGATTCCTCGCCCGAAGGATAGGCCGTACCATCTTGCGCGCCAAGCTGGTAGAAGAGGGCTTCGGCATAATGGTTATCGCTTTCTTTCAGGGCTTCCGTCAAGATCTGATCCATGCTATGATGACGCGAGGCGACAAACACGGCATCGGCCGGGCACACGGCTTTCTCCGTCGCCCCGACGAAAGAAATCCCCACCGCTCTGAGCGCACGGAACAGGGCGTCAGAAAAGTCGTCGTGGCCATTCACCGTCAGGGGTGACAAGGGAGCCAGTTCGTCGTCCCAGCACCATCCCCACCCCCATGCGAGTGTGTCCTTCATCGACACGTCGAGAAAGAGCCGTCCGTCGATACGCCGCACGCCGGACGAAGCCAGTTTGTCAACCATGGCGCGCAAGTCGTCGTGACCGAAACGAGGATCGAAGCCTCCGACGACGTAAAGGTCGCCATGAAGCACGGAATCCACCAACTCGCCCGTGCGGTACATCGCCGTCTCGAACCGGTAGGACCCACCCAACTGCGCGAGCGCGGTGATGGCTGTCAGGAGTTTCTGTGTCGAAGCCGGACGCAACAACTGCCGCTTGCCTCGCTCGAAAAGTGCTGAATCGGCGGTCAAGTCATACACGTACAGTCCCAGCTGGCTGTGTTCGAACATCGGATTGCAGGCCAGTTCGTCCAAACGGGCTTGCAGATGCCCCGGCCAATCGAGAGAACTATCGGCGACAGTCTGTGCCTCATGCTCGGCTATCAAACTACGGATTGTGAAAGTCTGAGCGTATGTCCGACAACTTGCGAGCCACGCACCTATGGCAACTATATATATAATAATAATGTGTGCGAGATCACGTTTCATGTCTTCTTCCAACCTTTTTCAGGCTTCGATGGTTTGGCGCAAAGTTACGCATTTTTTCGCTACCCGTACATCCATCCCGCCTGCGTGTCGCCGACATTCGCCTCCCTACACTGTGGAACAAGCGGGAACGGATGCCGATTTTTTCCACACTTCCACAGTCATTCCACACACTGCGAGGCGCATCGAGCCATCTCCGTTTTCGTTTTTTCCCGCCCTAAAAAGATTTTTCCTCTGTATTTAGAGCAAAATCAAGCGTATGCCTACTTTTTTATCGTCCCGCATTGGAATGTTTGGCACGGCTGTTGCAATTCTTAGGTTAGTTGTTTTAGGTTTATATTAAGCTTATAGAGATGTTTCGGGCGAACGGCGCAGGGATGCGGTGTTCGCCCTTTTTTATGCCCTCAGCGTTAGCCCGATAAAGTTTTATTCCTACTTTTGCAACGGCTTCGGCCAAAACACGACTCACACGGCGGACGTGCTCCGCCCCTAACGACAGATTCAGCGATGAAAGTGATGAAATTCGGAGGGACCTCAGTCGGTTCGCCTGAGAGTATCCTCAATCTGAAACAAATAGTCGGAAACGCCAGCCGCCCTGCGGTCGTAGTCGTTTCCGCGCTCGGCGGAGTCACCGACAGCCTGATCAAGGCCTCACGCGAAGCGGCTGCAGGCGACGGTGCTTACCTCGATACGTATGCAGCGCTCGTCGAACGCCACCACCGTATGATTCTCGACGTCATCCCTGCCGGCGACAGCCGGGACAGCCTTATGGCGCAGACAGACGCTCTGCTCGAAGAGCTGGGCAGTATTTTCAAAGGTGTTTCCCTTATCCAAGACCTGACACCCAAGACTGCCGACGCCATTGTGGCTTATGGCGAACGGCTTTCCTCGCTCATCGTCACGTCGCTCATTCCGGACGCCGTCCGCCACGACGCGCGGCGCTTCATCAAAACGACGGTGAAAGGCGGAAAACGCCTTGTCGACTTCGACGCCACGAACCCGCTCATCCACGACGAGCTGGCCGAAATGGCAGGCGTCGCCGTCGTGCCTGGTTTCATCGCGAGCGACGCCACCACTGGCATAACCACCAACCTCGGCAGGGGAGGCTCGGACTACACCGCAGCCATCCTTGCCGCAGAACTGGGGGCAGACGAACTGGAAATATGGACAGACGTCGACGGGTTTATGACGGCCGATCCGCGCGTTATCCCCACGGCTTACACCATAGACAGCCTCACATACAGCGAAGCGATGGACCTTTGCAACTTCGGAGCAAAGGTCATCTATCCGCCGACGATTTACCCCGTCTGCGTCAAGAACATCCCCATCCGTATCAAAAACACCTTCCATCCCGACGCCAAAGGAAGCACGATCCGACAGGACGTCCCCCCATCGGCACAACCCATACGCGGCATCTCGTCGATCAAAGAAACGAGCATGGTGACCGTGTCGGGCCTCTCCATGGTAGGCGTCATTGGCGTCAACCGCCGCATTTTCACCACACTGGCCAACCACGGCATCAGCGTGTTCATGGTGGCGCAGACTTCGTCAGAGACAAGCACATCCATCTGCATGACGGAGGCCGACGCCCGCCGCGCCTGCGAAGCCCTCGACCGCGAGTTTGCCAGTGAGATCGCCGACGGCGCCATGTATCCCGCACAACTCGACAACGGGTTGGCCACGGTGGCCGTCGTGGGCGAACGCATGAAACACACCCCGGGGATTGCCGGCCGCCTCTTCGGCGTGCTCGGACGTAACGGCATCAGCGTCATCGCGCTGGCCCAAGGCGCATTGGAGACGAACCTGTCATTCGTCATCGACCGCAAGCAACTCCGGAAAGCCCTCAACGTCATCCACGACAGTTGTTTCCTGAGCACGTATCAGGAGCTGAACCTCTTTGTCTGTGGGACAGGCACGGTGGGAGGAAGCCTGCTCCGCCAGATTGCCTCGCAACGCAAACGCCTCATGGACGAGCGAGGCCTGAAAATCAACCTCGTGGGCGTGGCAAGCAGCCACAAGGCCGCCTTCGACGACGAAGGTATCGACCCATCGGCTTACCGCGAGGCTATGGAAGCCGGCGGACCAGGCGGAGCCGACCGCCTGTGCCGCGAGATCCTGGACATGAACATTTTCAACTCCGTTTTCGTCGACTGCACGGCAAGCCCGGAGATCGCCGCGCTCTATCCCACCCTGCTGGAACACAACGTGTCGGTCGTAGCGGCCAACAAAATCGCCGCCTCGTCGGCCTACGAGAACTACACGCGCCTGAAACAGACAGCACGCGACCGGGGAGTCAAATTCCTCTTTGAGACAAACGTCGGAGCCGGCCTGCCCATCATCAACACCATCAACGACCTGATCAACTCGGGCGACCGCATACTTTGCATCGAAGCTGTCCTGAGCGGCACGCTGAACTACGTGTTCAACACCCTCTCGGCCGACGTTCCTCTGAGCAGTGCCGTGCGCATGGCGCAGGCCAACGGGTACAGCGAACCCGACCCCCGCATCGACCTATCGGGGCAGGACGTCATCCGCAAGCTCGTCATCCTTGCCCGCGAGAGCGGCTACCGCGTCGAAGCCGACGACATCGAGAAACACCTTTTCATCCCCGACGACATCCTCGGCGGAACGCTCGACACGTTCTGGGACCGCCTGCCCAGCCTCGACGCCCAGTTCGAGGCCGACCGCCAACGCCTCACCCAAGAGCAGAAACGGTGGCGCTTCGTGGCCGAATGGCGTGACGGGAAAGGACGTGTGGGGTTGCGCGAAATCCCACTCGGCCACCCGTTCTACGACTTGGCGGGCTCGAACAACATCATTCTGCTCACCACCGAGCGCTACCGCGAATACCCCATGCTCATCCAAGGCTACGGGGCAGGCGCCGACGTGACGGCAGCCGGCGTCTTCGCAGACATCATGAGCGTGGCCAACATCTGAGGCCTACGCCGCCAATACGGTCAGGGCGACCGGAAATCCTGTCAGCCGTCTGGGAATTTCTGGACGGCTGACAGGATTTCCGGTCGCCCTGATTGTTATCCGCCCCATTCCGGACGAAACGACCGCCCGTCCCCAAAGGCGATTCCGCGACAGGCCTCCACCCGCACGATGAAGTGGCAAAAAGGACCGGCATAACGAAAAAAATTGTAAATTTGCCGAGTAATATAAAGAAAAAAGCCATCAGCCCCATGACCGAACCCACCGTAAGGGTGCGCTTTGCACCCAGCCCCACGGGCCCCCTGCATATCGGCGGCGTCCGCACCGCCCTGTACAACTACCTCTTCGCCCGCCAACACGGCGGCCAGCTCATTCTCCGCATCGAGGACACCGATTCGAGCCGCTTCGTCCCCGGAGCGGAGGAATACATCATCGAATCGTTCAGATGGCTGGGCATCCATTTCGACGAAGGCGTCGGCATCGGCGGCGACTACGGCCCCTACCGCCAGTCGGAACGCCGCGACATCTATCGCCGCTACGTCGACCAGCTGCTCAACGAGGACAAAGCCTACATCGCCTTCGACACGCCCGAAGAGCTCGAAGCGAAACGCGGCGAGGTGAAAAATTTCCAATATGACGCCTCGACACGCGGCCAGATGCGCAACTCGCTCACCCTGCCGGCCGACGAGGTGAAACGCCTCATCGACGCAGGTACGCAATACGTCGTCCGCTTCAAAGTCGAGCCGGGCGAGGATGTCCACGTCGACGATCTCATCCGCGGTGACGTCAAGATAAATTCCTCCATCCTCGACGACAAAGTCCTCTATAAATCGGCAGACGACCTGCCCACCTATCACTTGGCCAACATCGTCGACGACCATCTCATGCACGTCACCCACGTCATCCGCGGCGAAGAGTGGCTGCCCTCAGCCCCCCTGCACGTGCTGCTTTACCGGGCGCTGGGATGGGCCGACACGATGCCCCGTTTCGCCCACCTGCCCCTCCTGCTCAAACCGGACGGCAAAGGGAAACTCTCAAAACGCGACGGCGACCGTCTGGGCTTCCCCGTGTTCCCCTTGGAGTGGCACGACCCGAAGTCGGGCGACATCTCGACAGGCTATCGCGAGAGCGGCTACCTGCCCGAAGCCGTCATCAATTTCCTTGCCCTGCTGGGCTGGAACCCGGGAACGGATCAGGAAATCCTGTCAATGGACGAGCTCATCCGCCTGTTCGACATCGGCCATTGCAGCAAAGCAGGCGCCAAGTTCGACTACGTCAAAGGCATGTGGTTCAACCGGGAATACATCCTTAAAACCGACGACGCAACACTCGCCCCTGCATTCGACAAGATCCTCCGCCAGAACGGCATCACGGCTCCCATGGAGCGCGTCACGGCCGTGGTAGGCATGATGAAGATGAAGAAGATCAATTTCATCCACGAGCTGTGGCCGCTTTGCGACTTCTTCTTCATCGCTCCCGGCACCTATTCGATGGACGACAAGTTCACCCGCAAAAACTGGAAAGAGACAACTGGTGCCGAGATGAGCCAGCTGGCCAGCCTGCTCGAAGGCCTCGACGATTTCAGCGCCGAGGCACAAAAAGCCGCCGTCGACCCGTGGGCTGAACAGACAGGCATCAAGCCGTGGAACGCATGGCGCGTCTGCCTCGTCGGTACCGGGAAAGGGCCAGACATGTACGAGCTCGCCGCGTTCCTGGGCAAAGAAGAAACGCTCAACCGTATGCACCGCGCCATCGAAGCGTTGAAATAACCGCCTGTAACACCACCGGAGATGTACACTATCGCCATCTACCTCTACACGCTGGCCGTGCGACTGGCTTCGCTGACCAACCGCAAAGCCCGCCTGATGATAAAGGGGCACCGACAGACGTGGCGCATCCTGCGCGACCACGCGAAAGAGGGGCAAAACTACGTCTGGTTCCACGCCGCCTCGCTCGGCGAATTCGAACAAGGCCGCCCCATCATGGAGAGGCTGCGCCGCGAACACCCGGAAAAGCGCATCCTGCTCACGTTCTTCTCCCCGTCGGGCTACGAAGTGCGCAAGGATTATGCCGGAGCCGACATCGTCTGCTACCTGCCGTTCGACACACCGCTGAACGCCCGGCGCTTCATCCGCATGGTACGGCCGGAAAAAGCATTCTTCATCAAGTATGAATTCTGGCACCACTACATAGACGCGCTCCACCGTGCCGGCGTGCCGGTATACAGCGTGTCGAGCATCTTCCGCAACGACCAGATTTTCTTCCGCCCCTACGGCCGTGGCTATGCCCGTGTGCTGCACCGTTTCAACCACTTCTTTGTGCAGAATGAGGCGTCGCGCGAGCTCCTGGGCGGCCTTGGCGTAACGCAGGTGAGCGTCACGGGCGACACGCGCTTCGACCGCGTCATCGACATCCGCAACCAAGCCAAGCCCCTGCCGCTCGCTGCCGCCCTGACAGGCGACAGCCGCACCATCGTGGCCGGAAGCACCTGGCCCCCCGACGAGGAAATCCTCATCCCCTACTTCAACCGCCACCCGGAGTTAAAGCTCATCATCGCGCCGCACGAGGTGAACGAGGAGCGCCTCAACAGCATCGAGCAGCGCCTTGAACGGCCGGCCCTGCGCTATTCCCAAGCCACGCCGGAAACCGCCGCCAACGCCGACTGCCTCATCATCGACGGCTACGGCCTCCTTTCGAGCCTCTACCGCTACGCCACGCTCGCCTATGTCGGTGGCGGCTTCGGCGTAGGCATCCACAACGTGCCCGAAGCGGCTGTCTATGGCGTGCCCGTCTTCTTCGGGCCGAACAACCAGCGCTTCCGTGAGGCCCGAGACCTCATCGAGGCCGGCGGCAGCTTTGAGATCACCTCGGCCGACGACTTCCAAGCACAGGCCGACCGCCTCCTGACCGACTCCAACGCCCTTGCTGAAAGCGGTCAGGCCGCCGGCGATTACATCCGCCGCAACGCCGGCGCCACAGAAGCCATCTTCCGCGAAGTCCACTTCTGACACCCGCGGGCGGCGCTGCGAGGGAAGTTTTCCACGTTATTATTCCTTAATCCGGTACGCCGAGACAAGAAAACCGCTTACTTTGTATTCAGATCCGGCACTGCCATTAAAACAAAAGACATGGGAAAAGGAAAAACGAAAGGCGCACGCCGCCTGACAAAGAAAGAGATAAAGAAGCGTATCCTTGACCTGATGGAACGCCACGCATCGACAGAATTCGACGTCAAAGACATTTTCAGGACCATACAAGCCGACACGCACCCCGCCAAGATGCTCACGATGGACGTGTTGCGCGAGCTTGTGCTCGACGACTACCTCTCGACCGACGAACGGGGCCACTATCGCTACGCCGTCCGCTCGCAGGTGATGGAAGGCACTTTCATGCGCAAGCGCAACGGCCGCAACAGCTTCATCCCCGACGATGGCGGGAAGTCCATCCTCGTCTGCGAACGCAACTCGGGCCACGCGCTCGACGGCGACCGTGTCCGCGTCACGATGTTGGCCCGCCGGCCGGGCCACACGCGTGAAGCCGAAGTGATCGAAGTACTGAAACGCGCCCGCGAAACATTCGTCGGAAAACTCAAAGTCGGCCACGACTACGGCTTCCTCATCACCGAAGGACGCGCCTTGGCCAACGACATCTTCATACCCAAGGACCTGCTGGGAGGAGGACAGACAGGCGACAAGGCAGTCGTCAAGATCGTCGAATGGCCCGACGAGGCCAAAAACCCCATAGGCAAGGTCATCGACATCCTCGGCAAGGAAGGAGAGAACAACGCCGAGATGCACGCCATCCTCGCCGAATTCGGGCTTCCGTACACCTATCCCAAGAAAGTGGAAGAAGCAGCCGAACGCATCTCCGCCGACATCACGCCCGACGACCTCAAAGAGCGCGAAGACTTCCGGGGCGTCACCACATTCACCATTGACCCACGCGACGCCAAAGACTTCGACGACGCCCTCTCGATACGGCGTCTCGACGACGGGCTGTGGGAGATCGGCGTGCACATCGCCGACGTGTCGCACTACGTCAAGGAAGGCGACATCATCGACCGCGAAGCCCAGCAACGCGCCACGAGCGTCTACCTCGTCGACCGCACCATCCCCATGCTCCCCGAGCGTCTCTGCAACTACATCTGCTCTCTCCGTCCTGACGAAGACAAGCTCGCTTTTTCCGCCATCTTCACCATGAACGACAAGGGCGACGTCCTGACGTGGCACCCGGCACACACGGTCATCCGTTCTAACCGCCGCTTTGTCTACGAAGAAGTGCAGAACATCCTCGAACAGAACGGCGAGGCCTCGGAAGAAGACCTCCACCAGCCTGGCGAGCACCCCGCACGTGTCGAACCCGGCCCCGACGGCAAGCCGGTCGGCGAATATGCCACCGAGCTCATCACCCTGAA
This sequence comes from Candidatus Caccomonas pullistercoris, assembly GCA_018714085.1. Lineage (GTDB taxonomy): Bacteria > Bacteroidota > Bacteroidia > Bacteroidales > Bacteroidaceae > Alloprevotella > Alloprevotella pullistercoris. Next base: position 14,642 of record DVNY01000005.1, on the reverse strand, counting down.
CCGCTTGGCCAAACTCCTGCGGAAGCGGCGCTTTGCCCAGGGTTCCATCGGCTTTGACCGTGCCGAAGTCCGCTTTGAGATCGACGACCAGGGCAAGCCCATTTCAACCTACTTCAAGGTAGCGAAAGACGCCAATAAGCTTGTCGAGGAGTTCATGCTCCTTGCGAACCGTTCCGTAGCCGAGAAAATCGGCAAACCCGGCAAGGGGAAAAGGCCAAAGACGTTCCCCTACCGCATCCACGACGTGCCCGACCCCGAAAAGCTCGAAAAGCTGAGCGCCTTCATCGGCAAGTTCGGCTACCGTCTGCGAACGGAAGGCAGCAAGACAGACATCAGCAAAAGCCTCAACAAACTCCTTGAAGACGTCAAGGGACAAAAAGAAGAGGATCTCGTCGAAACGATCGCCCTGCGCGCCATGATGAAAGCGCGTTACAGCATCCACAACATCGGCCACTACGGCCTGATGTTCGATTACTACACGCACTTCACCTCACCCATACGCCGCTATCCCGACACGATGGTTCACCGCCTCCTGACGCGCTACATGGCCGGCGGCAGGTCTGTGAACGCTGATAAATGCGAAGAACTCTGCGAGCACGCTTCGGCGATGGAGCAACTCGCGGCCAAGGCCGAGCGCGCCAGCATCAAGTACAAGCAAGTCGAGTTCATGGCCGAACGCATCGGGCAGGAATATGACGGCAAGGTGAGCGGCGTCACGGAATTTGGCCTGTACGTCGAAATCAACGAGAACAAATGCGAGGGAATGGTTCCGCTTCGCGACCTTGAAGGCGACTACTACGAATTTGACGAACGCAACTATTGCCTGCGCGGTCGCAAACGCGGGAGGGTCTACGCCATCGGCGATCCGGTCCGCATCCGTGTGGCGCGCGCCAACATCGACCGCAAGCAACTCGACTTTGCCCTCGTAGCGACCGAAGAACCCACACCGGCAGCACCGAAAGCCAAAGGGCGCGGCCGCCGGGGGCCAAAGGCCAAACGTAGTCCCAAGAAATGACCTCACAAGCAGACATGCAACCGACACGCAAGCGCATTGCCGTCGTGCTGGCGGCCGGAAGCGGCCGGCGCATGGGGGGCGAAACGCCCAAACAGTTTCTCCCCTTGGGCGGACGCACCGTTCTCGAACATGCGGTGGAGGCTTTCACGCACCACCCGGCCATCGATGAAGTCGTCATCGTCGGCCCGGCCGAACACCTCACCGACATACGCCGCATGGCAGAGCGCAACGCGTGGCTCAAAGTGTCGCACATCGTTCCAGGCGGCCGCGAGCGCCACGAATCAACGCTGGCCGCCCTGCGTCTGTATGAGGACACCGACGTCGACCTGCTCTTCCACGACGCGGCACGCCCCTTGGTCAGCGCAAGCGTCATCACACGCGTCGCCGAAGCCTTGCTGGAACACGAAGTCGTCGCCACAGCCCTCCCCGTTGTCGACACCATCATCGAAAGCACCGACGGACGCGTCACCGCCTATCCCGACCGCAGTGCCCTGCGGCGCATGCAGACACCGCAAGGCTTCCGCCGCAGTGTGCTCCGGCACGCTTACGCCCTCGCCTTGGCCGACCCGTCGTTCCGCACGACGGACGACTGCGGCGTCGTTTTCCGCTACTTGCCCGGAACGCCTGTCCACTTGGTTGACGGCGACGAGCGCAACATGAAACTCACCTATCCCGAAGACATCCCCCTGCTCGAGCGTTTCCTCGAAACCTAAGCGGAAAAACAAGACGGCTGACAAGAATTCCTGTCGCTGCGACAGAAAAAACGGAACGGCTGACAGAAGAAACGAGTCAAGCAACCGCCACCATAAAACGGACGTCCCCTGCTTCTAAACGAAGCAAGGGACGTCTTTTTATACTCGACTGTTGACGACGCAAGCTATGCGCAGAGGAACAGAATGATGATCTGTGCCGTCAGGATGCGCAGGAACATGGCCAAGGGGTAGACCGTAGAATAGCCCACGGCCGGCGCGTCGGTGTTCGACGAAGCGTTGGCAAAAGCCAAAGCGGGGGGATCGGTGTTCGTACCTGCGATGAGACCCATCAGCGTAAAGTAGTTCATCTTGTACTTTACTCGCGCGATGACGCCCATTATCAAAATCGGGATGATCGTAATGAGGAAGCCGCAGAACACGTACCACAGACCGTCGCCCTCAACGACAGTGTGCCAGAATCCGGCACCTGCCTTGATGCCCACACTGGCCAGGAAGAGCACCAGCCCGACCTCACGGAGCAACAGGTTGGCCGACGTGGTGGTGTACGTGACAAGATGGAACTTGTAACCATAGCGGCCAGCCAGGATAGCGATGATCAGCGGGCCACCTGCGAGGCCGAGCTTCACCGGGTTAGGAATACCGGGGAAAGCAAAGGGAATGCTTCCGAAGATAATTCCGACCAACACGCCAATAAAGATAGACGCGATGTTCGGGTGATCGAGGCGTTTCACCGAGTTGCCCAACAGGCGCGTCACGCGGTTCACGGCGTCTTCGGGGCCAACCACCATCAAGCGGTCGCCAATCTGCAAGCGGAGGTTGCGGTTCGCAAAGAGCTCCATACCCGAACGTGTGATACGCGTCACGTTGACGCCGTAAACGGAGTTAAAGTGCATCTCACCGAACGTCTTTCCGTTGACGTCGCCCTGCGTCACCACGATGCGGCGCGATATGCTGGGCGTTTTCTCAGCCTGCCAGTCGACGTCGATGACCGGGCCGAGGAAAGCCGAAATGGCGTCAGCGTCGTCTTGGGCACAGGTGATGTTCAGTTCGTCGCCTACTTCGAGGGTGGTGTCGGCACGGGTGTTGATGATTTCGCCGCCTCGCTTGATATGGGTGCAGACAAACTCGCGGCCGAGGAACTCGCGCACCTTGCGCATCGTCTTTCCGACGAGGGCGTCGTTCTGCACGAGGAGCGACATGCGGTGAGGCGTGGCGTGGGGGTTGTTCTCTTCCGCGTCGCGTATCTTCTGCTCTTCATCCTCCAACTTGATGCGGCAGATGAAGCGCAGGGCGATGGTCGCTCCGATGATGCCGAGCACGCCGAGTGGGTAGGCGCAGGCGTAGCCCGAGGCGATGGGCAGGTCGCTCAAAGCCGGGACGGCGTCTTTCAGGGCTTCCTGCGCCGCACCGAGGCCAGGCGTGTTCGTCACCGCGCCACAAAGCACGCCCACCATCATCGGCAGGTTCTTCGGGTCGTTGGTGTCGAAGAACACATAATAGCAACCGAGCATCACGGCAATGTTGAGCAACACGATGCCTACGGCGATGAGGTTGGCCGTGATGCCTCCACGCTTGAACGACTCGAAGAAGCCGGGACCCACTTGCAGACCAATACAGTACACAAAGAGGATCAGACCGAAGTCTTGCACGAAATTAAGCACGTCGGCAGGGCAAGCGTAGCCGCCCGGCGAGGGATCGGCGATGCCCATCGACGTATAGATGTGGCCGACGACGATGCCGGCGAACAGGACGAACGTGACACCCAAAGAGATGCCGCCCACCTTGATCTTACCGAGGAACACGCCCACGGAGATGACCAACGCGAACAGCAGCACGATATGCGCCACGGAACCCGTGTTTACGAACAAAGATTGGAACCAGTCCATAGATTAGATTTTGATATTATTAGACTTGTTGGGCAAAGGTAACGTTTTTTCCGGGTAACACAAAGGATGTGCGGCGATTTATGCCGACACGCCCGGTTCTCGGGCAGGAAATGCGCGCAGACCGGCGCGGACAGCGCCTGCAACACCGCCTCGAACCGACACAACGAACGCCCGGCCAAAAGCGCTGACGCCCAGAACGGGCATAAGGCCCGAGCGCAGCAATCCTTCCGTCTCAGCCACCTCATAGGCACGTAAACAATCAAGGGAAAGGATACACCCGCCCCGAAGCCGAATGCTCCGGAACAACGGTCGAAGGCCTCGCCGCCACCAGCCACCGTGTCCTCTGTCCACACCAGGCGGCGGTTTCTCCATGCCGTTCACCGGCAGGCGACCGGGACGGCCCGCGTGCGCCGTCCGCCTTCCCCGTTCGCGGGACGGCTGACAGAAACCACGGAACGGCTGACAGGATTTTCTAAATAACTGACAGGGATTTCCAGACGGCTGACAGGATTTTTCACCAGCACGACCGGACCGCAAGACAGGCATCGCGACACGGCGGGCGGGGACGGAAGATGGGCGGATGGGGAAAAAGTCGTAACTTTGCAGCCATGAACCAGATTCGACAACTCCGTCCCCACTACGGGGCTACGCTGCGGCTGGGCCTGCCGATAGCCATCGGGCAGGTGGGCGTCATTGTGCTCGGCTTCGCCGATACGATGATGGTGGGCCGCTACGCCACCGACGCGCTCGCGGCGGCTGCTTTCGTGAACAACCTGTTCACCCTTGTGACTTTCCTCATCATGGGTTACAGCTATGGCCTGACCCCGCTGGTCAGCTCCTGCTTCGGACGGGGCCAGCACCACCGCGCGGGCTACCACCTGCGCAGTGCCATGGCGGCCAACGCCCTGTTCGGCCTTCCGCTCATCGCGCTGATGGGCGTGCTCTACTTCTTCGTGGACCGCATGGGGCAGCCCGCCGAATTGCTCCCCTTGATCCGGCCCTACTATCTCGTCGTGCTGGTGTCGATGCTCTTTGTCCTGCCTTTCAACGTGCTCCGCCAGTTCACCGACGGACTGACCCGGACGTCGACGGGTATGTGGATCCTGCTCGGTGGCAACTTGCTGAACATCCTGGGTAACTGGCTGCTCATATACGGTGTCGGCCCGTTTCCCGAAATGGGATTGCTGGGAGCCGGAATCAGCACGTGCTTCTCGCGCATCGTCATGGCCGCGGTGCTCGCGGGCATCGTGGCTTTCGGGCGAAGCTACCGTCCATACCGTCTGGGGCTCATGGCGGGACGCATGACGTGGCGGCGCGTCGGGCGGCTGAACCGCCTGTCGCTGCCTGTATCATTACAGATGGGCATGGAGTGCGGTTCGTTCACGACGAGCGCCATCATGGCGGGCTGGCTCGGCGCTATCGAGTTGGCGGCCTACCAAGTGATGGTGACCATCGGGACGCTGGGTTTCCTTTTCTATTACAGCATGGGGGCGGCCATGTCGATCCGCGTCGCCACCTTCGTCGGGCAGGCCGACTGGGAGCGTGTGCGGGCCGCGGCCCGGGCGGGCTGCCACATCCTGCTGGCCATGGCGGCGTCGGCGTCGCTGGTGTTCCTTTTCTTCGCACGCACGTTCATCGGCCTCTTCTCGACCGACCCGGCCGTCATGGCCTGCGCCCTGACGCTGATTGTGCCGCTGATGCTCTACCAGTTCGGCGACGCTACGCAAATCTGCTTTGCCAATGCGCTCCGGGGCACCGGGCAGGTGATGTCGATGATGTGGGTGGCGTTCGTGAGCTACGTGGTGATCGGCATACCGTCGTGCTACGTGATGGGCTTCATCTTCGGATGGGGCGAGACAGGCATTTTCCTCTCATTCTCGGTGTCGCTGTTCACGGCGGCAGCCCTCTTCGCCTGGTATTTCAGGAAGACGCTGCGCCTGCGGCCCGCATTGGGCAACGCGACGGCGTGACCGGGGGAACAGCCTGCCCAACAGACTGTTCCGGCACAAACATAAAAAATCCCTCGCGGCAATCGTGGGTTGCCGCGAGGGATTCGCTTTTACAGGAACAGCCTGCGGCCGTTCCGCAAGGCCTTAGATGTAAGCTAAGAGCGCGGCGAGCGACTTGGCGTCGTTCCAGCTCCAAAACTTGTCGTGCATCAGGTTTTTGAAAGCCGTCTTCATCTCAGGCTTCACGTACTTCTTGATGTTCTTCTCCGTAGCACGGACTGCCACGCCGTCGATGAGGAAATAGTAGCGTTCCTCGAGCGGATAGCCTTTGGCCTCCTCACGCGAGTCGCCGTCGATTTCGAGGAACAAGTTGAGGTCGGACATCTCGAAAAAAGGCAGGTTGTCGCCACCGACAGTCTCTTCGCGATACTTGTCCATATCAATCGTGGTGACGACAACGAGCGAGCGCCAGTTCTTCTCGGCGATGACGCGCCCCATGGCCACCCCTTCGACCTTGCGGTAGCGGACGGAATCGTTGAACTCGACACCGAGAATGTTGGCCACGTTGGCCTGCATCACGGTGTCGCCGTCCATGTAGCAGAGGGCGGCGTTTTTGAGCAGGATGTTGGCGTCGGCCGTCACGTAGCGCCCGAACGGCTGCAAGACCTTGGCTTTCTGGAACTTCGGATAGGCAAAAATCGTGTTCGAACGCTGTTGGACTTGGTTTTGCTGGGCTGCAAGTGGCCCGAAAAGCCCCGCAGCCATGCACACAAGCAGGGCGCGGCGGAAGAAATGTGACAGTAAGGTTTGCATATCGTAGTCTTATATAATAATGTCAGGCCGGCACCGCGTTTACTCACGGTGCCGGACATGACGGTTCTTTTCCGGTTTGAAGCAAAAAGCGTGGCGGCAACGTTCCTGGCTGCCACACAACTTACTTCACAACAATGACAAGGTAGCGGCTCGCCCTCCAAAACTCCTGCGGGTTAGTGATGCGCAGGGTGTACTGCCCTTGACTGTCGCGGTCGAGCGAGTAACTGCCCGCCGGGTGATTGGTGAGAAGCTTGGCGCTCTTCGAGTAGAGCTTGATGACCTTGTCGACGCGGATGTCAACGCGTGTGAAATAATCCTTGTTGAACTGGTCCGAACGGAGAACGTCGCCGCGTTGCAGGATGTTCTGTTCCTTCAACTCGCGTTTCGTGCCGAAAACATACCATCCCGTGTGGATTTCCTTGTCTTGTGCGGCCATGGTGCGGGTCTTGGCCTCGTTCTGTGCGGTCAGGTCGCTGACGTTCTTGTTCAGTGAAGTGATCTGCTCACCCTGCTTGGCGATGTAAAGGTTCTTCTGTTCCAGTTCGGCCGTCAGGTCGGCAATTTGTTTGTTCTTAGCTTCAAGCTCGGCGTTCAGTCCTTCGATGGTGGCTTCAAGCGTGGCTTTAAGCTTCGAGCTGGCCGACGTGTTGGTCTTCAACTGCTGCTGCAATCTCGCGATGAGTTCGCGGTTGAGCTGCATGGTCCGCTGGATGAAAGCGAGGTTTTCCATGATTTCCTCGCGCTGCGACGTCTCAGGCTGCCCCTTGCTCAGGTTGACGCGACCCTCTGCCTCGTTAATCTGGCGGAAGCCCTCCTGAATGTCGTTGAACGTTGTCATCAAGTCGTTCAACTCGTTGTCTTTTTGAGCGATGACACTCAGCAGCGAATCGCGGCTCGACATGTCGGCCTGTGCCTGCTGTTCTTGTGTCGCTTTGTTCTCGCAAGCGGTCAGCGCTACGGTGAGAGCCACTGCCACTAAGGTCATTATCTTTTTCATAGGCATAAGTTAATCTTGCTCCTCTTCGGTGCGTTTCTCTTTTGCTTTTTCTTTATTCTTCCGCTTGTCCCGCTCGGCTCCGGCCACCACGAGGACAAACTCGCCGCGGGGTTCGTTCTCCGCGAAATAGGTAGCCAGCTCGGCCAGCGTCCCGCGGACGGTTTCTTCATGCACTTTCGAAATCTCGCGCACGGCGGCTGCCTTGCGGCCGGAACCGAACGCCTCGCTCATCTGCTGCAATGTTTTGGCCACGCGGTGAGGCGACTCGTAAAACACCATCGTCCGCTCTTCCGAAGCCAGCGAGGCCAGCTGTGTGGCCCGGCCTTTCTTCTGCGGGAGGAAGCCTTCGAAACAAAAACGGTCGCAGGGCAAACCCGAGTCGACCAAGGCGGGAACGAAAGCCGTCGGTCCGGGCAGGCACTGCACCTCTACGCCGCGCTCCACACAAGCGCGGACAAGCAGGAATCCCGGATCTGAAATCGCTGGCGTACCGGCGTCGGAAACGAGTGCCATCGTCTCGCCGGCTTCCATGCGCGAGACGAACATCCCGACAACCTGATGCTCATTGAACTTGTGGTAGGACATCAGGCGGGCACGTATGTCAAAATGCTTCAACAATACGCCCGACGTGCGGGTGTCTTCGGCCAGCACGACGTCGGCCTCTTTCAAGATCCGCAGCGCACGGAGCGTCATGTCTTCCATATTGCCCACCGGCGTGGGGACTACGTATAACATTCCCATGATGCAAATATATGGATTTCCCCGTAGTCGCAGACAAATCAGTGGCGATATTTCGTTTTTTATGAAAGTTAATACTTATTTTTGCAAGTGCGGTCAACCTTTCAACCGCCCCAAACGTATGTTCAAGCAGGAAATCACGTTCGACCGTTTCATACGAGGCCTCATCTTCACTGCCGTCCTCGCGCTGGTTCTCGCCGCCATCAACTACCTGAGCGGCGTGCTCATCCCTTTCGCCATAGCATGGGTCGTGGCCTACATGCTTTATCCGATCGTCTGCTTCTTCCAGTATAAGTGCCGGCTGCGCTTCCGGATCGTGGCCATCATCGTCACGCTGTTGCTGCTCTGCGGTGTGATCGGCGGCCTGCTCTACCTGGCCATTCCGCCGATGGTCGACGAGTGCATACACCTGAAAGACGTGGCCCTGCGCTACTTGGAGGGAGGATATAAAGCCCCGGGGATCCCACGCGGACTGCAAGCGTTCATCAGCGAGCACCTCTCGCGGCTCAACCTCGCCGAGATGCTGAAAAAGGATGACCTCATCGAAGTCATCAAAGAGACCGCCCCGAAAGTATGGAACGTAGTCTGGTCGACGGCAAACGTCATTTTCAGCATCGTCTCGTCGCTCATCGCCTTGCTGTATCTCTTCTTCCTGCTTATGGACTACGAGAAGTTCGCCACGGGATGGCCCCGCTTCATCCCGAAATCGCGCAGGGCATTCGCCAAAGCGCTGGTTGGCGACGTCGAACGCGGCATGAGCGGATACTTCCGGGGCCAGGCACTCGTGGCGCTGAGCAACTGCATCATGTTCTCGGTGGGCTTCCTGCTCGTCGACTTCCCCATGCCCATCGGGCTCGGCCTCTTCATCGGAATCATCAGCTTCGTGCCTTACCTGCAGCTCATCGGCTTCCTCCCGGCACTTATCCTGGCCTTGCTCCGCACGGCAGACAGCGGCGACAGTTTCTGGTGGCTGATGGGCAGCGTCGTATTGGTCTACTGCGTGGTGCAGGTGATACAAGACGCCGTCGTCACGCCGAAAATCATGGGCAAGATCATGGGTCTCTCGCCAGCCATTGTCCTCTTCTCGCTCTCAATCTGGGGCTACATCATGGGCATCATCGGCCTCATCATCGCCCTGCCGCTCACCACGCTCATTATTTCCTATTATAAAAGGTACGTGGTCAAAGAACCCGACGCGCCGGACGACACGCCCACAGCCCAGGAAGAAGCCATGACATAAAAAATAAGAAAAACATTTGGCCATTCCGGCAAAACTCCCTACCTTTGCACACGCTTAACAGCACAAGAGGTTAGACTCGCTAGCTCAGTTGGTAGAGCACAACACTTTTAATGTTGGGGTCTTGGGTTCGAGCCCCAAGCGGGTCACCACCAGACGAAGCACCGTCGGCTTGACAGAAGCCTGCGGTGCTTTGTTCGTTTTATCCGGAAAGGACGCCGTCTGACCACAAGAACGAAAAGAGAAAGCCGCCGCCTCACCCGACTGGATGGGACTGCGACAGGAAGCAGCAAGCCAGCCGGCCGTTTTGAGATGGCGGCTGGCAGGAAATCCTATCCGGCTGACAAAGAAAGCGGGACGGCTGACAGGAATTTCTAAATAACTGACAGAAAATTCTGTCGCCGCGACAGAAAAGACGAGAAAGCAGCCTGCGAAAGCAAACGTAACGGCAGGCTAACCCGGCCGCCCTCACGACTTGCAAGCCCACGTCACAGAAACGCGCTGATGGCCGTATCCTCGCCCGGAATGCACCCTGTCCCGATGGGAAAGACAGGGTGCGCTCCGGGTCATACCCACAAGAGGGCGAGGCGGTAGACCACGAACGCCACGAGCCACGCCGCGCACACCGTGTAGACCGCCGAGAAGATGGCCCACCGCCAACCGCCGCTTTCCTGACGGATGGCGGCAAACGTGGCGATACAGGGGAAATAAAGCAGCACGAAGACCATGTAAGACAGGGCGGCGGCCGGCGTGAGCGTGCGCAGCAGGGCACGCTGCAAGGCGGTGTCGCCCGCGGCCATGTCGCCTTCGTCTTCCACCTCACCGACACTGTACATCACTCCGAGCGTGCTCACGACGAGCTCCTTCGCCCCGACACCCGAAAGGATGCCCGTGCTCATCTTCCAGTCGAAGCCGAGCGGGGCGAACACCGGTTCAATGGCCTTGCCGATATGGCCGATGTAGGAATTTTCCTGCTGCTCGGCCGCGTCGGCATAACGGTCGTGATGGGGGAAATAGCCGAGGAACCAGATGATCACGGAGCAGACAAGGATGATGCCGCCCATCTTGTGCAGGTATTGCTTGCCCTTTTCCCACGTATGGCGGAAGACAGACTTCGCCGTCGGCACCCGGTAGGGCGGCAGCTCCATGACGAAAGGCAGGTCCTCCTCACGGACGAAGCGCCCGACAAGGTGAGCCGACAAGACAGCCACCACAATGCCCAGCACGTAGAGCCCGAGCACCACGAGACTGGCGCTGTGCGAGAAGAAAGCCCCGGCCAACAGGATGTAGAGCGGCATGCGACCCGTGCACGACATGAACGGGATGACCAGCATAGTGATCAGGCGGCTCCGTCGGCTCTCGATGGTGCGCGTCGCCATGATGGCGGGCACGTTGCAGCCGAACCCCATGATCATCGGGATGAACGACTTTCCGTGCAGGCCGATGCGGTGCATCACCTTGTCCATGATGAACGCCGCCCGCGCCATGTAGCCCGAATCTTCAAGCAGGGAGATGAACAGGTAGAGGATCACGATGTTCGGCAGGAACACCAGGACGCTCCCCACGCCGCCGATGATGCCGTCGACGATGAGGTCTTTCAGCATTCCGTCGGCCATGTAAGTCGAAATCCAGCTTCCGAACTCGCTGACGAGCCATTCGATCCACTCCATCGGATAATTGCCCAGCGTGAAAGTCCCTTGGAAAATCACATAAAGCAGAAAGAAAAACAGCGGAAAGGCCAGCCATTTGTTGGTGACCACGGCGTCGATGCGGTCGGTGGGCGTGCGTTTCCCGGCCGCCCCGGCCGTGCCCGGCACGTAGGTTTCTTTCAGCGCGCCTTGGACGAAAGCATATTTGGCGTCGACGATGGCGGCGTCGGACGTCGTATGCATCAGGGCTTCCACCCTTTTCTTCTCCTCGAAACGGGTCGCGATGATTTCCTCGCGGGCTGGCAGGGATTCCACGATGGCCTCCACGTCCTTGTCGCGTTCGAGGTACTTGATCGCAAGGAAGCGTGTCGAATACTTGTAACGGATGCCGCCGTCGCGCTTGATAAGCTGCTGGATACGGGCTATGCTCTGCTCGAGCTCGGCGCCGTGGTTGATGTGGATGTGACGGCAGAGGGGCGGCTGCCTCCGCTCATAGACATGAATAAGGGTGTCGAAGAGCCGGTCGATGCCCTCGCCCGTGCGGCTCACCGTAGGCACCAGAGGCATCCCGAGCAGCTGGCCGAGACGCTCGATGTCGAGCTCGTCTTCCCGCTTGCGGAACTCGTCGTACATGTTCAGCGCCATCACCACGCGCAAGTCCATATCGATCAGTTGCGTCGTCAGATACAGGTTGCGCTCCATGTTCGAGCTGTCGACCACATTGACCACCACGTCGGGCATCTCCTCCGTCAGGCTCTTGCGGACGTAGAGTTCCTCGGGGCTGAACGCCGAGAGGGAATACGTGCCGGGCAGGTCGACCAGCGTGAAGCGGTAGCCGCCATACTCGAAATGGCCCTCCTTGGCGTCGACGGTGACGCCGCTGTAATTGCCGACGTGCTCGTGCGCCCCGGCGGCGATGTTGAAGAGCGAAGTCTTGCCGCAATTCGGGTTGCCCACCAGTGCCACGCGGATCACACGGTTACGCCGCTGCGCCATCCGCTCCATCTCTTCGTCCACCCGCCGCGCGTCGTCGCTCTCCGAGGCGTCGCGCGAGAGCTCGGCAGCGTCTACGCGCGCCAGGTTGCGAGCCTCGGCCTCGCCGACCACTTCGATGCGGTCGGCCTCTTCCCGGCGCAGCGAAATCTTGTAGCCGATGATTTCATATTCTATGGGATCCTGCAACGGCGCGTTGAGCACCACCTTCACCCGCTTGCCGTAGACGAATCCCATCTCGGCCAGGCGCTTCTGGAAACTGCCGCGCCCGTGCAGCTTGACGATGATGCCGTATTCACCCGTCTTTAAGTCGGATAGTTTCATAAGCCTTTCTGAATTTCGGCGTAAAGTTACGGAAAAATCCGCAGGGTGCAGTGGCGCGCCGTCCACTACGGCCGCAATATCACCACATGTGGGTAGGGCGGACGGCCCGGGAATGCGGCTTTCGTGACAAAGCTAAAACCACCAGACGCAAAGTGACACGTTCAAACCATCACATTTTACAAAAACCCGAAACAGCTCCGCCGGAACGAAGAAAAGCACAACCTTGCCTTGCATCGCCGCCCACCTTTGCGTATCTTTGGCGCCATGATGACAGACAACGCGATGAACACTCCGGAGGGCGAGGCCGCGGCGGACCGCGCCCTCTTGGCCCTCAGCCGGGCCAACCAGCGCGCGGCGTGGCGGCTCATCGAGCGGCTGGACGTCGTGGGCGCATGGAGCCGCGCGGGTGCCGAGGCGCGCCTCGTCGGGTCGCTGCGCACGGGGCTACTGATGACGCACCTCGACGTCGATTTCCACGTCTACTCGCCCGCCGTCAGCGTCGGCGCGAGCTTTGCCGCCGTGGCCGAAATCGCCTCGCACAAAGGCGTCAGCGACGTCGGGTTCAGGAACCTGCTCGCCACCGAAGAGCAATGCCTCGAATGGCACTTGCGGGTGGCCGACGAGGAGGGGCGCACGTGGCAGCTGGACCTCATCCACATGCCCTCGGGGTCGCCGTTCGACGGCTTCTTCGAGCGCGTGGCCGACCGCATCGCCGCCCGCCTGACGCCCGAAACGCGGCTGACCGTGCTCAGGCTGAAACACGCCGTGCCCGAGGGCATGAAGGTGGCGGGCGTGGAGATCTACCGTGCCGTGCTCGACGGCGACGTCCGCACCTGGGACGAGCTCATGGCCTGGCGCCGCGGCCATCCCCTCGACGGCGTGGACCAGTGGATGCCCTGACACGCCGGGCAGGCTGGCCGGAAAAACAAGTCGGCGACTGGGAAATACGGGTCGCCGACCCGTTGGAACTAGTCGGCGACTAAGAAATCCTATCCGGCTGATAGGATTTCCGGTCAGCCGGATAGAAATTCCTGTCAGGCTGACCGATTTTCTGCACAGGGCGTGCAAAGTTTTGCATCGGCTGTGCAAAATTCCGCACGCCCACCGCGTGAAAGCGGGCGGGGCACCCGGACGTTTGCGACGGTTTCCGAGCGACATGAACGGCGCCCCTACGTTTAGATGGCGACAATCCGCAGGCACGCGACAGTGTTCCGGGCGTCACACGTGGCGGCCCTACGTTTCCCCGTCCCTTGTCCATAAAATCCCAAAAGCATGACAAAGCTCCTCATCCGCATCCTCCCCCTCGTAGCCCTGCTCCTCGCAGCGCCCGCGCCCCTCGCGGCCGACGGCTACGCCCCGGACATCCTCGGCCCGGCCTACGCGCAGCGCACCATCGCCCTGCCCCCTGACGGCGGCGCCGTGCCGCCCGTCTGCACCCTCGTGCGCCACACGCCGCCCACCCATGCCCGCGCAGCCCTGCTCTACGTCCACGGCTACAACGACTACTTCTTCCAAGCCGCTCTCGGCGACACGGCCACGAGGCGCGGCTATGCGTTCTTCGCCATCGACCTGCGCGACTACGGCCGCTCCATCCGCCCGGGGCGCGACCCGTTCTACACGGACGACCTCCGCTCTTACCACACCGACCTCGACTCCGCCCTTGCCGCCATCCGCCGCGAGGGCTACGGGCCGGTCGTCCTCATGGGCCATTCGACGGGCGGCCTCATCGCGGCGGACTACGTGCGCCTCCACGGCCGGCGACAGGGCATCCGGGCGCTGGCCCTAAACAGCCCGTTCCTCGACTGGAACTTCGGCTGGGCGCTGCGGCGCGTGGCCATCCCGGTGGTGGGCTGGCTCGGGCGGCTCTGGCCGAGGTGGAAGGTGCAGGGCGAAGGCGGCACGAACTACGCCCGCTCGCTCCTGGCCGGCGAGCGGGGCGAGTGGCGCTACGACACGCTTTGGAAAAAGCCCCACGGATGGGCCAAACGCGCCGGATGGCTCGGCGCCGTCACGCGGGCGCAGCGCCGCGTCGGCCGGGGCGGCATCGCCTGCCCGGTTCTGGTGCTCTCGTCAGACAGCTCTCTGCGCGACGGCGACGGATGGGACGACCGATACCTGCGCACGGACATCGTGCTCTCCGTGACCGACATCCAGCGGCGCGGCGCCCGGCTGGGGCCGGACGTCGAGCGCGCCACCGTCCGGGGAGGCATGCACGACCTCATCCTCTCGCGCCGCCCGGCGCGCGACAGCGCTTACGCCCTCCTCTTCGACTTCCTTGACCGCCACACGGCCGGAGCCGCGCCCTGAACCGGCCGGCACGGGCAGGCG
>DVNY01000054.1 GCA_018714085.1 Candidatus Caccomonas pullistercoris | reverse complement strand
GCTTAATGGGCTTCGAGCCAGTTGCTTCCCCAGCCACAATCGGCTTTCAGCGGTACGGCCATCGTGAACGCGCGTTCCATTTCTTCGATGACGAGTGCTTCCATCGCTTCGCGTTCATCAGGAACAACACTGAAATTCAGTTCGTCGTGCACTTGCAACACCATCTTCGAACGCATTCCGGCTGCCCTCATCCGTTCGTCAATACGCGCCATCGCCACCTTGATTATGTCCGCCGCCGTCCCTTGTATCGGCGCGTTGATCGCGTTGCGCTCCGCAAAGCCCCTGACGGTAGCATTGCGCGACGTGATGTCGGGCAAGTAGCGCCGCCGGCCGAAAGCCGTCTCCACGTAGCCCTGCCGGCGCGCCCGCTCGATGCTTTCGTCCATATAGCGCTTGACGCCGGGATACATGGAAAAGTAGTTCTCGATCAGCGTCCGGGCTTCGGTGCGCGAGACACCCATCCGCTCCGCAAGGCCAAAGGCCGAGATGCCATAGATGATGCCGAAGTTCGCTGTCTTCGCTTTTCGGCGTTCGTCGCGAGTGACGTCGGCAATGTCCTTATGGAAGATGCGCGCGGCGGTGGCAGCATGCACGTCGTCGCCTTCGACAAAGGCACGGCGAAGGTGCTCGTCGCCGCTCAGGTGAGCCATGATGCGCAGCTCTATCTGCGAATAGTCGGCCGAGAAGAAGAGACACCCGTCGTCCGGAACGAACGCCTTGCGTATCTCTCGCCCGTCCTCGCCTCGCACGGGGATGTTCTGCAAGTTAGGATCGCTCGACGAGAGGCGTCCGGTTGCCGTGACGGCCTGGTTAAACGAAGTGTGGATGTGCCCTGTCTCGGGATTAATCAGTTTCGGCAACGCGTCGACATAAGTGCCCACAAGTTTCTTCAATCCGCGGTAAGCAAGGATTTTCCCGACCACGGGATGCGTCTCCCTCAACGCTTCGAGCACTTCCTCCGACGTAACGTACTGCCCCGTCTTCGTACGTCTCGGTTTTTCGCTCACTTTGAGTTCGTCGAAGAGCACTTCGCCCACCTGTTTGGGCGAACTGACGTTGAACGCATGACCGACGGCGGCATAAATGTCTGCCTCAATCTGCTGCATCCGCTCGTTGAAGAGCCTGCCGGTAGCAGCGAGTGCTTCCGTGTCGAGGCGGACGCCGTTGCGTTCCATCGTAGCCAACACGCGCACAAGGGGCAACTCAACCTCATGGAGCAACTTGTCGGCCTCAGGCGGAAGCAACTCTTTCAACCGATGGTAGAGGCGCAACGCCACGTCAGCGTCCTCACACGCATATTCATAGACGTCCGAAGGTTCCAGGTCGGCCATCGACTTCTGTCCCTTCCCTTTCGGGCCGATCAGCTCGTCGATATGAATGGTGCGATAACCGAGCAACACTTCGGCCATGTCGTCCATGTTGTGCCGTTGCTCGGGTTGAAGCACGTAGTGCGCCAGCATGGTGTCGTAAATCGGCCCGCGGACCTCCACGCCATAACGCGCGAGCACCATGATGTCATATTTAAGATTCTGCCCCACTTTGAGCGAACGTTCGTTCTCGTACACCGGACGAAAGCGATCGACGACAGCCTGCGCCAAAGCTTCATCCTGCGGCACGGCAACGTACCACGCCTCGCCTTCGGCTGCGGAAAAACTCATTCCGACCAGTTTAGCGGTCATTGCCGACGTGGAAGTCGTCTCTGTGTCTATGCTGAGAATTTCTTTTGTCAATAGAATTTCAACTAATGAAGCCATAGTATCCTCGCTATCAATGAGATGATACTCGTGAGCTACATCTTTCAGCGTCGTGAGAGTTGCCGATTTTTCTTCTTCTGCCCCGTTGTCTGCAAATTCGGCGAACAAATCGAGCTGCGGTTCGGCTGTTTTTTCACTCACACCATGGTTTTTCTTCACTCGCTGCATCAGCGTGCGAAACTCTAACTCTTCGAAAAGTTTACCCAAGGCTTCAAGGTCTGGCTCTGTCCTCTTGAAAGTTTCGAGGTCGAGACTGACAGGCGCGTCGGTCTTGATGGTCACCAAGAATTTGGAGAAGCGAATCTTGTCAGCGCTCTCCTCCACCTTACGACGGAGGGCACCTTTCAACTCAGCCGTCGCGCCGAGCAGCGCGTCGACCGAGCCAAACTGGGCAATGAGTTTGGCGGCCGTCTTCTCCCCCACGCCGGGACAGCCAGGCACATTGTCCGACGCGTCGCCCATCAAGGCGAGCAGGTCGATGATCTGCGACGTCCGTTCGACGCCATACTTCTCACAGACCTCCTGAGGGCCCATCACGTCGTAGCCACCGCCATGCTTGGGGCGGAACATGCGCACATGGTCAGTCACGAGCTGCCCATAGTCCTTATCGGGCGTCATCATGAATACGTCGACGCCCGCAGCCTCCGCCTGCACTGAAAGAGTCCCGATGACGTCATCAGCCTCGTAACCCGGCACCTCGACAATCGGGATGCGGTAAGCGTTCACAATCTCCTTGATGACGGGAACCGCGGCACGGATGTCCTCCGGCGTGGCCTCGCGCTGGGCCTTATAGTCAGGATATGCCTCGTGCCTGAACGTCGGTCCGGCAGGATCGAAAGCAACGGCAATGTAGTCCGGACGCTCCTTCGCGAGCACGTCTTCAAGTGTGTTGACAAAGCCGAGCACCGCCGACGTGTTCTGTCCCTTTGAATTGATACGCGGGGTACGGATAAAGGCGTAATAGGCACGGTAGATGAGCGCATAAGCGTCTAAGAGGAATAATTTTTTCATTGCGATGGCGTTTTGTAGCGTAAAAATACGCAATTTTATCGGGGAGGCCGACCGCCCGCCCGAGGTTTTTCGTAATTTTGTGCCTAAATTAAATCGAACAATGGCTACGCTGTCCCTCATCAAACGCCCCATCGAGGGCGAGCTGAACGATTACCGAAATGCTTTCCACGCCACACTGGAACACCCGGACGGCCTTTTGGGAAGCGCCTTGGCGCACATCCGTAACCGCCAGGGCAAGCTCATGCGCCCTATGCTCGTGCTGCTTTGCGCCAAGGCGGCAGGTGGTGTGAACGACGGTGTGACACGCGCCGCCGTGACCCTCGAACTGCTGCACACGGCCAGCCTTGTGCACGACGACATCGTCGACGAAAGCGACGAACGCCGCGGACAGCCTTCGGTGAACGCCACCTATGACAACAAAGTGGCCGTCCTCGTGGGCGACTACCTGCTTTCGACCTCGCTCGAACAGGCAGCCGCCACAGGCAGCACCCGCGTGGTGGCCAGCATCGCCCGTCTCGGAAAATCGCTCTCCGAAGGCGAAGTGTTCCAGCTCTCCAACATCCACAACGAGACGGCCACCGAAGAAGCCTACTTCCGCATCATTCACCAGAAGACGGCCGCCCTCTTCGCCACCTGCGCCGAACTGGGCGCCCTCATGGCCGGGGCTGACGACGCCACCGTCACCCGACATCGCGAGCTGGGCGAAATCATCGGCATCTGCTTCCAAATCCGCGACGACATCTTCGACTATTATGACGAAGGCAACATCGGAAAACCCACCGGCAACGACCTGCGCGAAGGCAAGTTGACCCTGCCCCTCATCCACGCCCTCCGCACACAAGCCGACAACAACATGGAAGCACTGGCACAGCGTGCAAAAAGCGGACTGGCCACGGACGAAGACATCGCCCGGCTGGTTGACTTCGCGAAAACGGCAGGCGGCATCGACTACGCCGAGCGCGTCATGGCCGAATATGCCCGGCGGGGCTACGAACTGGCCCGCGAACTGGCCGGCGACACCCCCGTGGGCAGCGCCTTGGCCGAATATATCAGCTACGTCGTCGAACGCGACAAGTAGCTCCCCCGGCCGGCTGCACGACTGCCGTACCCGACAGCCCCGGCGGCGTGACATGCAGCACCACCGCAGGAAAGAACAAAAACGAACACACTGACCGTAAAAACTATCAGTGCGTTCGTTTTTACTATCACAGCAACCGTAAATTCTAAGTCTCCATACTCTATCCTCATCCAGCCACGATGCTTGCACACGCACGGTGTGCGCCGGGGCTGAATGCCGAACGCGAAGCGTTGCACAAAACGTGCAAAACTCTGCACAGGTGTGCGCAAATCCGCGAGCATGTTCCCCACTCGCTGAAAGCGCTTTCGGGAGTCAGCGTGCGGCATTCAGCCCATCGCGACCGTATGCGAGGAGGCACTCCCCCGGCCGGGAGAGTGCCTCCTCGCATAACGATGCGTCGCAGTCCGCTGGTCAATCGGCCGACAACACGGCCTCGGCCAACCGCCGCCCCATGGCGCGGGCGGCATCGAGCGTCGCAGCGCCGGCACCCTGCTTCCATTCCACAGGATCAGCCACGAGGTCCATCTTCATCTGCTCATTATAATGCGCAACGGTCTTGCAGGCTGCACTGGCCCAGGTGAAGCCACCGAAATAAGCCAGTTTGTGGCCGCTGACCTCGCGCCCGGCCAAACGGCGAAGCAGGTCTTCGACCACAGGGAAGAGTCCGCCGTTATAGGTCGGCCCGCCGATGGCCAGACCGCTGTAACGGAAAATGTCGGCCAGCACAAACGACGGCTGCGAGACGGAGAGGTTGTGCACGATGACTTTGCGCAACCCGGCTTCGGCAGCCCCCGCGGCGACAGCTTCGGCCACACGTTGCGTGTTTCCGTACATTGAGCCGTAGCAAACAACGACACCCGGCTCCGTCACGCCGCGGCTCATGCGGTCATATACGCCGACGGCGCGCGCCACCTCTTTCTTCCACACCGGGCCGTGCGTCGAACAGATCATGTCTATCTGCAAACCGCCCAACTTGGCCAATGCGCGCTTCACCATGGGCGAGAACTTGCCGAGGATGGCGGCATAGTAGCGCTCCATCTCCGGCCAGTAGGGCGCGGTGTCCATCTGCTCGTCGACGACGTTGCCGTTGAGCGCGCCGAAGCAGCCGAAAGCGTCGCCCGAAAAGAGGATGTGCTCCGTCTCGTCGTAGCTGACCATCGTCTCGGGCCAATGGAGCATCGGGACAAGGTGGAAACGCAACCGGTGGTGGCCCAGCGGGAGGCTGTCGCCCTCGGCCACGACGAGATCGTCGCCGGTCGGCACGCCATAGAAGCCCTCGACCATCTCGAATGTCTTTTTGTTACCCACGAGGCGAACTCCGGGATAATACTTGCGGATGAGCGCAATCGAGCCGGAGTGGTCGGGCTCCATGTGATTGATGACGAGATAATCAATGGGGCGGTCGCCGATGACGGCGCGGATGTTATCGAGATATTCAGTGAAGAAGGCGACGTCGACCGTATCGATGAGGGCGACTTTCTCGTCGTCGATGAGATACGAGTTGTACGACACGCCCTGCGGTAGGAGCCAAAGCCCCTCGAAGCGGTGCTTCACGCGGTCGTTGACGCCGACGTAGTGTACTTTGCCTTGGATATTCATTGCGTTAAGAGTTTGTTGGTTAATCATTTTCCGCCGGGCCGTCCTGTGGTAAGCTTTCGGCGCTGTCCGGCTCGACACCATGAAGTGTGGCGGACGACGCCGCGGTGATGCGCAGGCGGACGTAGTCGCCCGGGCGGTGCGACCCACGGTCGAAGACCACTACCTTGTTCTGCTCCGTGCGGCCGAAGAGCTGGTCGCGTGAGCGTTTGCTCACTCCCTCAGCCAGCACCTCGAACGTGTGCCCTATGCAGCGCTGGTTGCTCTCGGCACTCAGGCGGTTTTGCAGGGCGATGAGCTCTTCGAGCCGGCGCACCTTGACATCCTCCGGCACATCGTCGGGCAGGTGGCGGGCTGCATAGGTGCCGGGGCGCTCGCTGTATTTGAAGAGGAAGGCCGAATCGTAGCCGCACTCCTCCATGAGCGAGAGGGTCTGGCGGTGGTCGTCTTCCGTCTCGGAGCAATAGCCGGCGAAGATATCGGTCGAGAGACCACAGTCGGGCACGATGCGGCGGATGGCGGCGATGCGGTCCATGTACCATGCCCGGGTGTATTTCCGGTTCATCAGCTTGAGAATCCGGTCGGAGCCACTCTGCACCGGAAGGTGGATGTGGCGGCAGACGTTCGGTTCGTCCGCAATGACGTGCAGGGTCTCGTCGCTCATGTCCTTAGGATGTGACGTGGTGAACCTTACGCGCATCGACGGCACCGCCCTGGCCACGCGGCGCAACAGTTCGGGAAAACCGACCTCCTCCCCTTGATCCGACACCCAACGGTAGGAATTGACGTTCTGCCCGAGCAGGGTGACTTCGCGGTAACCGCGGGCTTCAAGGTCGTGCACCTCGGCGAGGATGCTGCTGATGTCGCGCGAACGCTCGCGTCCGCGGGTGTAAGGCACGATGCAGTAGTGGCAGAAATTGTTGCAACCGCGCATGATGCTCACAAAGCCCGAGAGGCGGCTGCCGCAGTAGCGCTCGGGGACGACGTCGCGATAGGTCTCCGTGGTCGAGAGCTCAATGTTGATGGCCTTCTGGCCGTTCTCCGCCTGAGCCACAAGGTCGGGCAGGGACAGGTAAGCGTCGGGACCGGCGACGAGGTCGGCGCCATAGCGGTTGAGGAGGTCGTCCTTGACACGCTCGGCCATGCAGCCCAGCACGCCGATGATGAGCCGGCGCCCCTTGCGGCGCTGGGCTGTCAGGGATTCAAGGCGGTGCAGGATCTTCTGTTCGGCGTTGTCGCGCACTGAACATGTGTTCAGGAAGACGGCGTCGGCTTCCGCCTCGGTCTCGCAGGGCTCATAGCCCGCCATACGCATCACCGAAGCGACAACCTCGCTGTCGGCCACGTTCATCTGGCAACCGTAGGTTTCTATGTGGAGTTTCTTCATGCCTTTGAGATTTCCGGGCAAAGGTAGTCATTTTTTTCGAGGCAGCCACCACCCCACCCCGCCATAGCAGTTGCGACGGCGGACAGGTCTGTCCGAACCACGGGCGTCGACGCCGTCCGCCGGGCTGCGGCTACCGTTTTCCCGGTCAGCCGTCCCGTAAATCCTGTCAGTTATTTAGGATTTCCTGTCAGCCGTCTGAAAATTACAGGTCGGCCAACAGGAAATCCCACGAGCCACCCTGCTGTTGCAGTTCTGCGAACGGAGGTTAGCGGCTGTCCGGAAGCGCTTCGGCCGGCCGCTCCATGCCTCACTGCAAGTGCAGGCAGGACACCGAAAACGTTAAAAGTGCTAAATTATCAGGGCTTGCGTTATTTAATGTACTACTTTTGTAGCAATTTAGCCAAATTAAGAGCCGTCGGGCAGTGCGCCAGGCGTTAGAATCATGAAGAAAAGAAAGAGACACAGCCGGGGCGTGTTCAACACCGTCACGTCGTGCATCAGCACTACGCTGGTGCTCATTCTGCTTGGCATCGTGGTGTTCTTCGTCACGACAGCAGCCAACTTGGGCCGCACCGTCAGGGAAAACTTCACCATCCAGGTGATGCTTTCGGACAGCGTCGACGCCGCCCAGACGCGTCGCCTGCAAGCCGAGCTCTGCCGGCTGCCCTACGTGCGCCGTGTGGATTACACTTCGAAGGAAGCCGCCACACGCGAACAGGCCGAAGCACTGGGCACCGACCCCGCCGAGTTCCTCGGCACAAGCCCCATCCCCGCCTCGTTCGAAATCCATTTGAAGGCGGACTACGCCAACAACGACAGCCTCAGCCGCCACATCCCCGCCCTCTCCGGCCGGAACGAGGTGATCGACGTTGTGTATCAGAAAGACCTTATGGACAACGTCAACCACAACATCCGTCAAATCAGCTTGGTGCTCCTCGTGGTCGCCGTGCTGCTGGCGTTCGTCTCGTTCTCACTGATCAACAACACGATGCGCCTGAACATCTATTCACGCCGTTTCACCATCCACACGATGAAAATGGTCGGTGCGCGCCGCAGTTTCATCCGCAGGCCTTTCATGGCGCGCGCTTTCTGGATCGGCGTGGTGTCGGCTGTGCTCGCCGACGGGCTCCTTGCAGGCGGCATCATGCTCCTGCTCGACTGGGACCCGGCGCTGGCCGGCCTTATCGACACCGTCGTGTGGGCAGGCACCATGGGCGTCGTCGCCGTCTGCGGCATCCTGCTCACCCTTGTGTGCGCCTTCTTCTCGGTCAACAAACACCTGCGCATGGACACCGCGCAAGTCTACGTCAGCTGACGCCGGAAGAGAAGCGCCACCCCACATCCCCCTCAGCCAACAAACAAAATCAATCGTATGGACAGAAGAAATTTCGCATTCGACCGCACGAACTTCATCCTGCTCGCCGCAGGCATGATCGCCGTCATCGTCGGTTTCATCCTTATGTCAGGCCCCGGCTCGACCGAGACAGTTTTCAACCCCGACATATTCAGCACACGCCGAATAAAGGTAGCCCCGGCGGTCTGCCTGTTCGGATTCCTCTTCATGATTTACGGCATCCTGCGTCGGCCCGCTGACAAAAACGCAAACCACGACGAACAGAACAACTAAACCATACTGAAAACTCATGACTTGGATTGAATCCATCATCATTGCCATCGTCGAAGGCCTCACGGAATTCCTCCCCGTTTCCTCGACGGGCCACATGATCATCACCCAAGGCCTGCTCGGCATGGAGAGCACCCCGTTCCTCAAAGCCTTTACCGTAATTATCCAGTTCGGCGCCATCCTCTCCGTCATCTGCCTCTATTGGCGCAAGTTCTTCTACCCGGAAACCATGCAGACCAAAGGCTACACCTGGTGGCAGGCCATCTGGCGCTTCTACCTGCGCCTGATCGTCGGCGTGTTGCCGGCCGTCGTGCTTGGACTGGCGTTCAACGATTTCATCGAATCGAACCTCGACAACGTCATGCTCGTAGCCGTGATGCTCATAGTGGGCGGCGTGTTCATGTTGTTCTGCGACCGTCTGTTCAGCCATTCGTCCGAACAGACTCCCATGACACTGAAACGCGCCTTCCTGATCGGATGTTTCCAATGTATTTCCATGATCCCGGGCGTATCGCGCTCCATGGCCACAATAGTAGGCGGCATGGCGCAAAAACTGACACGCAAGGCCGCCGCCGAGTTCTCGTTCTTCCTCGCCGTGCCGACGATGTTCGGCGCCACGTGCCTCGAACTCTACAAACTGATGAGCCACGACGAAGGTAATATCCTCACGCAGGGCGATAACCTGAGCCTGCTCCTCGTCGGTTGCGTGGTGGCATTCGTCGTCGCCATCTTGGCCATCAAGTTCTTCATCAACTACGTCGCCAAATACGGTTTCGTCGCCTTCGGATGGTATCGCATCATCGTCGGCGCCGCGATTCTCATCATGGCCGCCCTGGGCTACGAACTCACTTTGGAATAAACCGGACGCATGGACTTCTTGGAGGGAGAGATACTCGCCATCGACAAGCCCTACGAATGGACATCCTTCGGCCTTGTGGCGAAGGTGAGATGGCTGCTTACGCAACACTTGGGCCGCAAGATCAAAGTGGGACACGCCGGCACGCTCGACCCGCTGGCCACTGGCGTCGTCCTGCTCTGCACCGGGAAAGCCACCAAGCGCATCGACGAACTCCAAGCACAGACCAAAGAATACACGGCTACCCTGCGGCTGGGCGCCACGACGCCGAGTTTCGACCTCGAACACGGCATCGACGCCACCTATCCCACTGCCCACATCACCGAGGAAGCTGTCCGTGAGGCGCTCCGCCGTTTCGAAGGAAACATCGAGCAGGTGCCGCCCGCTTTCTCGGCCTGCAAAATAGAGGGAAAGCGTGCCTACAAAATGGCACGCAAGGGCGAGGACGTCCCCCTGCGTGCCAAGCTCATCCGCATCGACGAGATCGAGCTCACAGGATGCCGGCTGCCCGACGAGATCGACATCCGCGTGGTCTGCGGGAAGGGGACGTACATCCGGGCACTGGCCCGCGACATCGGGCAAGCCCTCGGGAGCGGCGCCCATCTGACCGCATTGCGCCGCACACGGGTGGGCGAATACCGCGTCGAAGACTGCATGACACTCGACGAGGCGACGCAATGGATCGAATCCCTGCCCCGTCCGACAGACACAACGACGTAAAAAACAAACAAGCATATAGACATTATGAAGCTGTCGCAATTCAAATTCAAACTGCCTGAGGAGAAAATCGCAAAGTATCCCGCGCCACACCGCGACGAGTGCCGCATGATGGTGCTGCACCGCAAGACAGGCGAGATAGAGCATCACATGTTCAAGGAAATACTGAACATGTTTGACGAACACGACGTCTTCGTCTTCAATGATACCAAGGTGTTTCCCGCCCGCCTCTATGGAAACAAGGAAAAGACCGGCGCGCGCATCGAAGTGTTCCTGCTGCGCGAGCTGAACCAGGAACTGCGTCTTTGGGACGTACTGGTAGACCCGGCCCGCAAGATACGCATCGGCAACAAACTCTATTTCGGCGAAGACAACTCCATCGTGGCGGAAGTCATCGACAACACCACGAGCCGCGGCCGCACGCTCCGTTTCCTCTACGACGGAGACCATGACGAATTCAAGCGCCAGCTCTATGCCCTCGGCGAGGCTCCGATCCCCCGCTTCATCGGCCGGGAGTCTGAACCGGAGGACCTGGAACGCTTCCAGTGCATCTTCGCCCGCCACGAAGGCGCCGTGACGGCTCCGACGGCCGGACTGCACTTCTCGCGGGAACTGATGAAACGCATGGAGATAAAGGGCATCGATTTCGCGTTCCTCACGATGCACTGCGGACTGGGCAATTTCCGCACGACAGACGTCGAGGACCTCACGAAGCACAAGATGGACAGCGAGGAGATGCACGTCGACGCGACGTGCTGCCAGATCGTCAACCGCGCCAAAGACAACGAACACAAGATCGTGGCGGTCGGGACAACGGTACAACGGGCGCTCGAAGCCTGCGTAGGCACAGACAAACGCATCAAAGAGTTCGAAGGATGGACCAATAAGTTCATCTTTCCGCCCTACGAATTCTCCGTGGCCGACGCTATGCTCTCTAACTTCCACCTCCCCTACTCGACCCTCCTGATGCTCACCTCTGCCTTTGGAGGCTACGAGCAGACCATGGCGGCCTACGACGTGGCCCTGAAAGAGGACTACCAGTTCGGCCCCTACGGCGACGTGATGCTCATTGTCGACTGACCGACGCCATGCCCACCCTTCTACTCTCACTCGGCTCGAACCTGGGTCTCCGCGCCACTACACTCGCCACGGCCTGCGACCTGCTCGCCCTGGCGCTGGGGGGCGAGGGCATCGTCTCGGACTGTTATGAGAGCGACCCTGTCGGTTTCGCATCAGGCCACCGCTTCCTCAACTGTGCCGCCCGCTTCACCTGCAACCTGCCGCTGGCCGAGGCTTTTGCCTGCTGCCGCCAGGTCGAACGCCTGCTTGGCCGCACGCAGAAAAGCCACGGCGGCCACTACGCCGACCGCCCCATTGACATCGACCTCCTGGCCTGGGACGACGTGAAGACCGACACCCCGTCGCTCACCCTGCCCCACCCACGAATGACGGAACGGGCTTTCGTACTCCTGCCGCTGGCCGAAATTGCCGGCGGACTGCGCCACGCGGGCACAGGACAGACCTACGCCGAATTGGCCAGCCGGTGCGACTCGACGGAAGCCATGCGCCTGCCCCACACCGCCCCGCGGCCCTGCCGCCGCCTGAGAGCGGACGACGTGACACCACGACTGACCGCCGAGATCAACCGCCTGCTCGCCCAGCTCAGCCCCGGCCGCCAGCCATGGCAGACCGAAGGGCTCCGCACACTGCTCAAAGAGGAGGCGCTCTGCCTGCTCGCCCTCAGCAACGCCGAAGGAAGACTCATAGGGATGGCCTCACTCCTGACCACACCCCAGCTCACCGGCCTGAAAGGCCACGTGGAGGACGTTGTAGTCGACGCCGTCCACCGCGGAAAAGGACTCGGCAAAAGGCTCATGGCCAACACACTGGCCCACGCAGCCGCCGCCGGCATCCAAAGCCTCGAACTGACCTCGCGCCCGGCACGCAAGGCCGCCAACGCCCTTTACAGAAAGATGGGATTCACCCTGCGGGAAACCAACACCTACCAGATCAAAGGCGACTCCCTGACACGCTGGACAGCCGTGGCGACAGCGGAAAAACGGGAGCAGTGACAGGAAACCCCAGACGGCTGACAGGATTTTCAGTCAGCCGTCCAGAAATTTCTGTCAGCCGTCGGGAAAAAGCCTGACACCGCGACAGGACAAACGGGCGCACAGGCCGGAAAACCGAAGAGGCATCCCCCACCCCTCAAAGCGCCGGACGGCCGAAGGCTACCGCCACACGGCACCCTGCAAAAGACAACAAAACAATACAACATACACACAATGGCTCTACAATGTGGCATAGTCGGACTGCCCAACGTCGGCAAGTCCACCCTTTTCAACTGCCTGAGCAACGCAAAAGCCCAGGCGGCCAACTTCCCGTTCTGCACCATCGAACCCAACGTCGGCGTCATCACCGTGCCCGACGAACGGCTGACACGCCTGGCCGAAATCGTACACCCGGGCCGTATCGTCCCCACGACGGTCGAAATCGTAGACATCGCCGGCCTTGTCAAAGGCGCGTCGAAAGGTGAAGGACTGGGCAACCAGTTCCTTGGCAACATCCGCGAGACCGACGCCATCATCCACGTGCTCCGCTGCTTCGACGACGGCAACGTAGTCCACGTCGACGGGAGCGTCAACCCCGTGCGCGACAAGGAGATCATCGACACCGAACTCCAACTGAAAGACCTTGAGACCGTCGAAAGCCGCCTGAAACGCGTTGAGAAAGTGGCGCAAGTCGGCGGCGACAAAAACGCCAAGACCGAATACGAAGTGCTCAACGCCTACCGCGCCGCCCTGTTAGAAGGGAAAAACGCCCGCACCGTACAGTTCGAGACAAAAGAAGAGCAAGCCGCCGCACGCGGGCTGTTCCTGCTGACGTCGAAACCCGTGCTCTACGTCTGCAACGTCGACGAAGCCTCGGCCGTCAACGGTAACGCCTATGTCGACGCCGTGCGCGAAGCCGTGAAAGACGAAGGCGCCGACATCCTCGTCGTGGCCGCCCGCACCGAAGCCGACATAGCCGAACTCGAAACCTATGAAGAGCGCCAGATGTTCCTGCAAGACATCGGGCTCAGCGAAAGCGGATGCAACCGCCTTATCAAGGCAGCCTACACGATGCTGAACCTCGAAACCTTCATCACTGCCGGTGAGATGGAAGTCAAGGCCTGGACTTTCCGCCGCGGCTGGAAAGCCCCCCAGTGCGCCGGCGTCATCCACACCGACTTTGAACGCGGCTTCATCCGCGCTGAGGTGATCAAGTATGACGACTATATAAAATACGGCAGCGAAGCCGCCGTGCGCGAAGCCGGCGCCCTGCACATCGAAGGCAAAGACTACGTGGTCCAGGACGGCGACATCATGCACTTCCGCTTCAACGTCTAAGCCGCTCGCCATGGAAGGACCCATCATCTGGAACCCCGACCTCGTCGCCCTGCACATCGGTAACTTCGGCCTGCGCTGGTACTCGCTCTGCTGGGGCATCGGCCTCGTGCTGGCCTACTTCATTGTGGCCCGCCTCTACCGCCGTCAAGGCATCCCGGGCGAAAAGTTCGACCCCCTCTTCTTCTATTGCCTCATCGGTATCCTCGTCGGCGCGCGGCTCGGTCACTGCCTCTTCTACGAGCCAGCCTACTTCCTCAGCCACCCCGTCGAGATGTTCCTCCCCATCAGCCGCACCGCCGACGGCTGGCGCTACACGGGCTACGCCGGCCTGGCGAGCCATGGCGGCACGCTCGGGCTTATCCTGGCGCTTTGGCTCTATGTCCGGCGAACGAAGGTGAACCTGATGCGCGTACTGGACAACATCGCCATCGCCACACCCATCACAGCGTGCTTTATCCGGCTGGGCAATCTCATGAACTCCGAAATCGTCGGCCGCCCAACCGACGTGGCCTGGGGCTTCGTCTTCGCCCACAACGGCGACGTCGTGGCGCGCCATCCGGCTCAGCTTTACGAAGCCATCGCCTACCTTGTCTTCTTCTTCGCCGGCCTGTGGCTCTATCGCCGCCACAGCCAAAAGGTGGGCACCGGCTACTTCTTCGGCTACTGCCTGACGGCCATCTTCACGTTCCGCTTCTTCGTCGAGTTCCTCAAAGAAGTGCAAGAACCTTGGGAACAGAACCTCGTGGCAGCCATCGGACTCAACCAAGGACAGCTCCTGAGCCTACCCTTCATAGTCATCGGGCTCTACTGCTGGCTGGGCGGAAAATGGTGCCGGCGCTTGGGAGAGACAAACAAGCCAGCCCTCTAAAACGTCACACCAGCGAGGATTTTTTCCTCACTTATTGTCTGTTTCATCTTTACAATATGGGCATTTTGACAACGAATTAAGAAAAAATTTCAGACTTATTGAAAAAAAAGAAGCAAAGCCCGTCCCACTTCACGCGCTTATTTATATCTTTGCCGCTACAATACGTTAAACAAAAATAGTAATTATGCGTAACAAGAACCTGTATCTCACGCTGACTCTTGCGTCCACCATCGCGCTGAGTTCGTGTAAAAAATTGGGCGAACTGACCGCAGACAACTTCACCGTGGTACCCTCACCCATGGAAACTGTGAGCGGCACCGTGCCCGTGACCATCAATGGCCGCTTCCCGGAAAAATACATGAAGAAAAAGGCCGTTGTCACCGTCACTCCCGTCATCCGTTACAACGGTGGACAAGCCGTCGGCCAAAGTGAGACCTTCCAAGGCGAAAAAGTCGAAGGAAACGCCCAGACCATCAACTATAAAGTCGGTGGCAACTACACGATGAAGAACAACTTCGACTATGTCGACGACATGGCCAAGAGCGAGCTCTACCTCACTTTCGAAGCCAAGGTGGGCAAGCGCACCGTGACCGTGCCCGACGTGAAGATTGCCGATGGCGTCATCGCTACGTCCGAGCTCCTCGGCCGCACGCTCGCCAGCACCGGTGGTTCCATCGCCCCCGACGCCTATCAACGCATCATCAAACAACAGAAAGACGCTCAGATTAAGTTCCTCATCCAGCAGGCCAACATTCGCAACAGCGAGTTGAAGTCGACTTCCGTGCAGGACTTCATCCAAACTCTGCGCGACATCAAGGCTGACCAGAAGGGTCTCGCGCTCGAGAACATCGAAATCTCGGCTTACGCCTCGCCCGATGGTGGTGTGAAACTCAACACCGGCCTCGCCGCCAACCGTGAGAAAAACACCAACAAGTACGTCAAGGACCAACTGGCCAAGGAAGAGATTGAAGCAAACGTAGACTCCAAGTACACCGCTCAGGACTGGGAAGGTTTCCAAGAGCTCGTTCAGGCTTCCAACATCCAAGACAAGGATGTCATCCTCCGCGTCCTCTCGATGTATAAAGACCCCGAGGAACGCGAGACGCAGATCCGCAACCTCTCGGCTGCATTCAGCGAATTGGCAGACGAAGTGCTGCCCGAACTCCGCCGCTCTCGCCTGACGATCAACTATAACATCGTGGGCCGCAGTGACGACGAGATCAAAGCCCAGTATAAGGCCGACGCAACGAAGCTCAGCGTGGAAGAACTCCTCTACGCCGCTTCGCTCACCGACAACGACGCTGAGAAAGCCGACATCTACAAGACAGCCGCCCGCCAGTATCCGAACGATTACCGCGCAACGAACAACCTCGCCGCCCTCGCTTTCAAAGCCGGCGACAAGGCTGCCGCACAGCAGTACCTCGACCAACTCGCATCGAGCAATGCCTCCGAAGTGGCTGTTAACAGCGCCCTCGTAGCTCTTGCCAACGATGACGCAGCCAAGGCTGAAACTCTGCTCGCCAAGGGCAGCGAAGCCGACGCTTACAACGAAGCACTCGGTTGCCTCTACATCGCCAAGGGTAATTACAGCCAGGCCATCAACGCTTTCGGAGATGCGAAGACAAACAGCGCCGCCCTTGCCCAGATTCTGAACAAGGACTACAATGCCGCCCAGAGCACACTGGCAGCCGTTGCCCAGCCGGACGCCATGACGAGCTACCTGAAAGCCATCGTCGCCGCCCGCACGAACCAGAACTCCACGGCCATCGCCAACCTGCGTGACGCCATCGCAAAGGACAGCTCGCTCCGCAGCCACGCCGCCACCGACCTCGAGTTCCGCGCCCTCTTCGAGGATGCTGCTTTCCAGAGCCTCGTGAAATAAGCACAGTGCCCTCAGCCCCATGCAGAAGCTGAGAGTCTGCTGAAAGACTATTCCGCCCCTGCCTGCCGCCCCTGTGCGCAGGCAGGGGTTTTCATTTGACACGCCACATCCACCTCCACGCCATATGAAAACGCCGAATCTGCTCATCGCCCTGCTGACCGCCCTGCTTACGGCCTCCTGCGGTTTGCCCGACGACCACGTCCGCATCACCGGCGAGTACACAAACATCAGCGACGCAGAGTTCTACATTTACGACGAAACGGGCGAGACGGGCATCTTCGACACCCTGCAAATCCGCGACGGACGCTTCACTTACGAGCGACCGATCGAAACACCCTGCGTGCTCACCCTGCTCTTCCCGAACTTCACTGAGTTGCGCCTCGTGGCCGAACCCGGAAAAGAAATTACCGTCAAGGGAGAAGCCTCACAGCTGATGAAAACCGACATCAGCGGAACCGAGACCAACGAGACGCTGACCCGCTTCCGCCTCGAAAACGGAAGCCATCCGGCTGGCGACCAACTCCTTGCAGCCGCCGAGTTCATCCGCTCACACGCATCGAGCCTCGCCGCGCAAGCCCTCTTCATGCAGTATTTTGCCCAGGCTGAACAATTTGACGCCCGGACGCTCGAACTGCTCAAAGCGATGCGGCGTGCCCAACCGACGAACGGCGTCCTGACCGCCTACGAACGCCGCCTGAGCCACGTGGCCGCCATGTCGCCCGGAGCCACACTGCCCCCGTTCACTGCCGTCGACATCGACGGCGACACGATCCGCTCGTCCGACTACGGCCGCCGGCCGCTCGTCGTGCTCTTCTGGGCATCGTGGAGCAACGACAGCCGTGGCTACGCCGCCGCCCTGCGCCGCTGCCGACGTGCCTACGGGAACCACTTCGACGCCCTGACCCTCTCGTTCGACTATTCTGTCCCCGCCGTCCGCCGACGCGCAGAGACCGACTCCATTCCCAAACCGATCGTCTGCGACGGAGAAGCGTTCGGCTCACCGCTGGCCCGCACGCTCGGCATGCGTTACGTGCCCGGCCTGCTCCTTGTCGACAAGAACCGCAAGATCGTCGCGCGCGACTTGCCTTCCGAAGAACTCTACAACGCACTCGGCGATCTCCTTGCCCGATAGAAAAACACCCGTCCGCCATGCCCGAAACAGCCAACCGCCTGGTCCGCGTGCTCAGTGCCGCCGTCAACGGCCTCGAAGCCACTCCCGTTCAGATCGAAGTAAGCACATCCATCGGAAAAGACTTCTTCATGGTCGGCCTCCCCGACAGCGCTGTGCGCGAAAGCCGCACCCGCGTGCAGTCCGCCCTGCGCAACACAGGCTTCCGGCTGGCCCTGCGCAACACCGTCGTCAACTTCGCCCCCGCCGACGTGCGCAAAGAAGGCACCGCCTACGACCTGCCGCTCGCCCTCGGCCTGCTGGGCGCCTACGACTACGTCCAGACCGGCCGGTTCGGGCGCTACATGTTTGTGGGCGAACTCGGGCTCGACGGGTCGCTGCGCCCGGTTCGTGGAGCGCTCCCCATCGCCATCATGGCCCGCCGGGCGGGCTACGAGGGGCTCATCGTGCCGCACCAGAACGTGCGCGAGGCCGGCGTGGTCGACCGTCTGGCCGTCTACGGCGCCGTGACGCTGACTGAGGTCGTCGCTTTCCTCAACGGCCGGGACAGCCTCCGCCCCGTCGAAGTCGACACCCGTGGCGAGTTCTACGCCCGCCAGCAAGACTGCCCCTTTGACTTTGCCGACGTGCGGGGGCAGGAAAACGTCAAGCGTGCCCTTGAAGTGGCCGCAGCCGGCGGCCACAACATCCTCCTCGTCGGAAGTCCAGGCTGCGGAAAAAGCATGATGGCCAAGCGCCTGCCCTCCATCCTTCCGCCCCTGACCTTGGCCGAAAGCCTCGAAACGACCCAAATCCACTCCGTGGCCGGCCGCCTGCCCGAGGGCACCTCGCTCATCGCCCAACGCCCGTTCCGCTCACCCCACCACACCATCTCTGACGTCGCCCTCATCGGCGGGGGAAGCAACTTCCAGCCCGGCGAGATCAGCCTGTCGCACAACGGCGTCCTCTTCCTCGACGAGCTGCCCGAGTTCAGCCGTTCGGCCCTCGAAACGCTGCGCCAGCCCCTCGAAGACCGCCAAATCACCATCTCACGGGCCAAGTACAACATCACGCTGCCCTGCTCGTTCATGCTCGTGGCGTCGATGAATCCCTGCCCATGCGGCTACTACAACCACCCGACGCACGCCTGCTCCTGCCTGCCGGGCCAGATCAAACGCTACGTCGCCAAGATTTCCGGCCCGCTGCTCGACCGCGTCGACATCCAGGTGGAGGTGACCCCCGTGCCCTTTTCCGACCTCAACGACGCCCCGCCTGGCGAACCGTCAAGTGCCATCCGCAGCCGCGTCGTCGCCGCACGCCAGCGCCAGGCCGCCCGCTTTGCCGACGTGCCGGGCGTCCATTGCAACGCACAGATGGACTCGCGCCTCCTGCGCCTACATGCCCAGCCCGACACGGCCGGTGCCGAGGTGCTCCGCCGCGCCATGGAGCACTACGACCTCTCGGCGCGCGCCTACGACCGCATCCTGAAAGTGGCCCGCACCATCGCCGACCTCGACGGCTGCGACACCGTCGGGCGGCCACACATCATGGAAGCCGTCGGCTACCGCCAGCTCGACCGCTCGTCGTGGGGCGAGTAGGGGAGAGCCCGCCCGCTGCCGCCCCATCACTTGTCGTTTTCCCTGTCCCGCCTCCACGGAAAGCAGACGCTTTCTCCCCATAAAACGCCCAGCCGTCCAGAAATTCCTATCCGGCTGACAGGAATTTCTGTCAGCCGACCCGTAAAAACTGTCAGCCATCCCGTGATTCCCACCAGTCATTCTTACTTTTCCACCACTGCGACAAGGTGAGCCTTCGCTCCGGACGGCGTTCCGTCCGCCCCGTGGCAGCCCGCCGGAAGCCGGGCGAGCAGAACGGATCGGGTGGGAGAGAGACCAACCGCTGCTCCGGGACAATCCACATCCTGTCCCCGAAAAACCGCCGGACTTGTCATTTTTTCGGAAAAAACAGGCGTTTTGCGCGACGTTGTTCGTATATTTGCGGATATTACGTGGCATCTACCCATATGCTGCGTCCGAAAACGCTGAAACACTAATCCATAATACTACCAAAAACCTCATCTCATGATGCGTAAACTTACATTGGGCTTGCTGGCGGCCGCGCTCTCGTGGCCGACTTACGCCGACGTGCAACCCTTGGCGGGCTTCCGCTATGCCGCCGAAGAGGCTCCCACGGGCCGCGAGTGGCAATCTCCTGAGGACTTGGCGCTCAACAAGGAGCAGCCCCGCGCGCGCTTCTTCTCTTTCGCTGACACGGAGAGCGCCCGCAAGGTCCTGCCCGAGCACAGCAGTTACTGGATGTCGCTCGACGGAACCTGGAAGTTCAACTGGGCGAAAAACCCGGACGAACGCCCTAAAACCTTCTTCGACCCCGCTTTCGACGCCTCCGGCTGGGATGATGTCCAAGTGCCCATGTGTTGGAACGTGGTCGGCATCCAGAAAGACGGGTCGCTCAAATATGGCGTCCCCATCTACTCCAACCAGCGCGTCATCTTCCAGCATAAAGTGGCCGTCGACGACTGGAAAGGCGGCGTCATGCGCACGCCGCCCCAGGACTGGGTAACGTACAAGGACCGCAACGAGGTGGGTTCCTATCGCCGCACCTTCACCGTCCCGGCAGACTGGGACGGCCGCGAGGTGTACATCAACTTCGACGGGGTCGACTCCTTCTTCTACCTGTGGATTAACGGGCACTACGTGGGCTTCTCGAAGAACTCGCGCAACCTGGCCGCGTTCAACATCACAGACTTCCTGCAAAAAGGGGAGAACACCGTGGCCGTCGAAGTCTACCGCAGCTCCGACGCGTCGTTCCTCGAATCGCAAGACATGATGCGCCTGCCGGGCATCTTCCGCTCCGTGTCGCTCACGTCGAAGCCACAGGTCCAGGTGCGTGACCTCGTCGTCATCCCCGACTTGGACAACGACTACGTCAACGGCTCGCTCACCATCACGGCCGACGTACGCAACCTCTCGAAAAAGAAAGCCAAGGGCTACAAGATGACCTACACGCTCTACGCCAACCCCCTTTACAGCGACGAGACCCGTCTCGTGGAGGGCGTGGGCGCTGAGGCGGAAGTGGCCGAAGTGCCCTCGGGCCACAGCGAGGCCGCCCGCACCGTCCTCTACGTCACCAACCCGATGAAGTGGTCAGCCGAAGAACCCTGGCGCTACACCCTCGTCGGCGAACTCAAAGACAAGAAAGGCCGCACGGTCGAGACCGTTTCGGCCACCGTCGGTTTCCGCAAAGTGGAGATTAAGGACACGAAAGCCGAAGACGACGAGTTCGGGCTCGCCGGCCGCTACTTCTACGTCAACGGCCGCACCGTGAAGTTCAAAGGCGTCAACCGCCACGAGACCAGCGCCGACCGCGGACACGCCATCACCCGCGAGCAGATGGAACAGGAAGTCATGCTTATGAAGCGCGCCAACATCAACCACGTCCGCGGCTCCCACTATCCCGACAACCCCTACTGGTATTACCTCTGTAACAAGTATGGCATCTATCTCGAAGACGAGGCGAACATCGAGAGCCACGAGTATTACTATGGCAAGGAGTCGCTTTCGCATCCCGTCGAATGGCGCGCCGCCCACATCGCCCGCGACATGGAGATGGTTCACGCCAACGTCAACGACCCCGCCATCGTCATTTGGAGCCTCGGCAACGAAGCCGGCCCGGGCGAGAACTTCGTCCACGCCTACAACGCCATCAAGGCCTTCGACACCTCGCGCCCCGTGCAGTATGAGCGCAACAACAGCATCGTCGACATGGGCTCCAACCAGTATCCCTCGATCAACTGGATGTGGCAGGCGGCCAGCGGCAAACTGCCGATCAAATATCCGTTCCATATCTCAGAATACGCGCACTCCATGGGCAACGCCGTCGGCAACCTCGTAGACTATTGGAATGCTATCGAGTCGACCAACTACATCTGCGGCGGCGCCATCTGGGAGTGGATTGACCACGGCCTCTACTACTACGACAAAACCACGGGCGACCGCTTCATCGCCTATGGCGGCGACTTCGGCGACAAGCCGAACGACGGCATCTTCTGCATGGACGGCCTGATGAACGCCGACTTGACCCCGAAACCTCAGTACTACGAGGTGAAAAAGGTTTACCAAAACGTGAACGTCCTGCCCGTCGACATGACGAAGGGACAGATACGCGTGGCCAACGAAAACTACTTCGTCCCCATCGACCGCAACTATGAGATGACGTGGACGCTCTACCGCGACGGCCTGCCCGTCGACAGCGGCAACGCCTTCCGTGGCCCGCGCATGGAGCTCGGCCCCCGCGACACGCTCACCTACGCCATTCCTTACGACTACGCCTCGCTCGACGCCCAGTCGGAGTATTTCGTCAAAGTGCAGTTCCGCCTGCGCCAAGACATGCCTTGGGCGAAGAAAGGCTATGTCCAGATGGAGGAACAGTTGCTTGTGAAGGAAGCCACCGGCTGGCCCGCCATCGCCTCCGTGGCCAAGGGCGGCAAGCTCAACGTGGCCGACGACAAGGACTTCATCACCGTCAAGGGCGACCAATTCACCGCCCGCTTCGACAAGAAGACCGGCACGATCTATGACCTCACCTACGGCACGGACAAAGTCATTGCCGACGGCAACGGACCGAAGCTCGACGCCTACCGGGCGCAGGTCGACAACGACAACTGGGCCTGGAACGCATGGATACAGAACGGCCTGCACAACATGGCTCACCGCGCGCTGTCCGCCGACAGCTACACGCGCAAGGACGGCGCCGTAGTCGTTTCGTTCAACGTAGAGTCGCAAGCCCCCTACAAGTCGACCATCCGCGGCGGCGCGGCAGCCGGTCCCTACAAACTCACCGAGCACAAGGACCAGCCCACCGGCCCGGACGACTTCAAGTTCAACTCGCAACTCACGTGGACCGTCTATGCCGACGGCAGCATCGAGCTCTCGTCGTCCATCACCTCCAACAATTCCGAGCTCGACCTTGCCCGCATCGGCTACTCGTTCCAAGTCGACCCGAAGTACAGCCGCTACACCTACTACGGCCGCGGCCCGCTCAACAACTACAACGACCGCAAGACGAGCCAGTTCGTCGAACGCTATGAAAGCACCGTGAAAAACCAGTTCGTCAACCACGGCAAACCGCAGGACATGGCCAACCGCGAAGAAGTGCGCTGGGCCGCCTTGACCGACGCTTCGGGCCACGGCATCCAGTTCGTGTCGACCGGAAAGCTGTCCACCTCCGTCCTGCCGTGGAGCTCGCTCGAACTGATGCTGGCCCCGCATCCCTACCAGCTGCCTGAGAGCCACACGACGCACGTCAACCTCGACGCGGCAGTGACCGGCCTCGGCGGCAACAGCTGCGGACAGGGTTCGCCCCTGCCCAAGGACCACGTGAAAGCCGTGCCGCACATCGTGGGCTTCCTGCTTCGTCCGACCGCCGGCGCTGACCTCACGGCGAACGCCGCAGTGACCTCGTCGGGCGACCAGACGCCCATCATCAGCCGCGACCGCACCGGCAACGTGACAGTCAGCGGCACCCGCGAAGGCGCAACCATCATGTATGCCGCAGGCAAGGCGAAAGCCAAAGCCTACGACGGTGCGTTCAACCTCCGCACGGGAGGAACCGTCACGGCTTGGTATGAAGACATGCCCCAAGTGAAGGCGACGATGACTTTCCCGCGCATCGAGAACATACCGATGATCGTCGTCGAAACCACCAGCCAGGAGAGCGGTGAGGGCAACGCCTCGCACCTCGTCGACGGCAATCCGAACACCTACTGGCACACGATGTACTCCGTCACCGTAGCGCAATACCCGCACTCCGTCACGTTCGACGCCTCGGAAGTGAAGAACATCAAGGGCTTCACCTACCTGCCCCGTCAGGGCAGCCGCAACGGCAACATCAAGGGCTATAAGATCCAGGTCAGCAACGACGGAAAGACATGGGGTGAACCTGTGGCCCAAGGGGAGTTCGCCAACGACCAGAAGCTGAAACGCGTCATGCTCTCGAAGCCCGTGAAAGCACGCTTCGTGCGTTTCACCGCCACGAGTTCCCAAGACGGACAAGACTTCGCCTCGGGTGCTGAATTCGGCGTCCTCGAAGAATAAAGCAACGTCCTGTCTTCGATGATTACTCCGCCCGGCGGCCTCCGCAAAGCCGCCGGGCGGTTTTTTTCGTGTCCCATCTCGCAGGCTTCATGAGCCGACACGCAAAACGCACGCAGCCTGACAGAAAACACAAGTCGGCGACTAAGAAAAACGGGACGGCTGACAGAAAATTCTGTCAGTGCGATAGGATTTTCTGTCGCTCTGACTGAGAAAACCCGCCGTCGCGTAGGAGCGACACCATTGCCGCCCGAAACGAAAAATCCCGCACGCGGAGACACTCGCAGCACGGGAAAACGACAGGGTAGGGCAGGGGTCGCCCCCAAACACGCGAAGAGGCACCGCCCCCGCAGGGACGGTGCCTCTTCGCGCTTTTCTTATCGCGTCCGGACGCCCTTAGGCGTTCATGGCGTCGGCGAAAGCCTTTATCTTCGCATAAGTCGCCGCGCTGACCGGCACGAGGGGCAGGCGTAAGTAGTTGCCCGCCTTGCCCTGCACGTCGAGCAGGGATTTCAGTCCGGCCGGATTGCCCTCGACAGAGAGGAGGGGATAGAGCGCAGCCAAGCGGTCGTTGGCCGCCTCGGCCTTGTCGAAGTCGCCGTCGAGCGCGGCGTGAACCATGTCGCCGAACTCAGCGGGATAGGCGTTGGCCACGACAGAGATGACACCTGTGGCGCCACGGCGGATCAGTTCAAGCGTCAGGCCGTCGTCGCCACTCAGCAACTCGAAACCTTTGGGCGCCCGGTCAAGGATGGCCTCAGCCTGGTCCAACCGGCCCGAAGCCTCTTTGACGGCTACGACGTTCTCACACTCCATGGCGAGTTTCAACACCGTCTCGGCTTCAAGGTTGACGCCCGTGCGACCCGGCACGTTATAGAGCACGACGGGCAGCGTCGTCGCGTCGGCTATTGTCTTGAAATGGGCGAAAAGCCCGGCCTGCGTCGGTTTGTTGTAGTACGGGCAGACCACCAGCACGCCGTCGATGTCCGACAGGTCGCCGTGGCGCAAGAAGTCGACCACCGTCTCGGTGCAGTTCGTGCCGCAGCCAAGCAACAAGGGGACACGTCCGGCCACTTCCTGCACGACAAAGTCCTTGACCGTCTGCTTCTCGGCCGCCGAAAGACAGGGCGTCTCGGCTGTGGTGCCGAGCACACAGACGAAGTCCACGCCGCCCGCTATCTGCGAACTGATCAGTCCGCCAAGCGCATCGTAGTCCACACTGCCGCTTTCCGTAAACGGGGTGGCCAGCGCCACGCCCTCACCTTTGAAGATATTATTCATTGCTTTTCACCAAATTGTCATTACTTCCGGGGGCAAAATTACGAAATATAATGAGAACCGACAGGGCGACCGTCTTTTTTTACTCTATCATAGCCAGGAACTCCGCTTCGCTGACAAGCGGAACTCCTGCTTTCGCGGCTTTTTCCAGTTTGGCCGGCCCCATGTTCTCACCGGCAAGGACGAACGACGTCTTTCCCGAAATGCTGCCTGCGTTTTTGCCACCGTGCCGCTCTATGAGCGTTTTGTATTCTTCCCTGGTGTGCTGGCTGAACGTACCGCTGATGACAATGGTCTTACCGGCCAGACGGTCAGAAGCAGCTTCTGCCTGTTCGACCGCCATTTTCAGGCCTGCCCGGCGCAGGCGCTCGACGAAGCGGCGGTTCTCTTCACGGGCGAAGTAGGCCATCACGCTTTGCGCGATGACCGTCCCGACGCCCTCAACCTGCAAAAGGTCGTCAAGGCGGGCAGCCATGAGCGCGTCGATGTCTCCGAAGTGGCGCGCCAGCTGCTTGGCGACGACCTTGCCGACAAAGCGGATGCCCAAGGCGTAGACCACGCGTTCGAAAGGCACCGAGCGCGATCGGGCGATGCCTTCGACGATGCGTTCGGCCGAGCGTTGGCGCGTGCCGTCGGCGCCATTGATGTCCTCAGTGCGGATGTCATAGAGGTCGGCGGCGTCACGGATGAGCCCGCGACCGTAATAGTCGTCCACAGTCTCCGGTCCGAGCTGGCTGATGTCCATGGCGTCGCGGCTGATGAAGTGCTCGATGCGCCCCTTCAACTGCGGGGGACACGTGGCGTCGTTCGGACAGTAAGTGGCTGCTTCTCCCTCGTAACGCACCAGTGCAGTCCCACATTCCGGGCAGTGCGTGATGAAGCGCACGGGCTGTGCCCCGGCCGCGCGGGCCGCCGCGTCGACGCCCACCACCTGCGGAATGATTTCGCCAGCCTTTTCCACGTAGACCCAGTCGCCCTCATGAAGGTCGAGTTGGCGCATAATGTCTTCGTTGTGCAGGGAGGCGCGCCGCACCACCGTACCGGCCAGTTGCACAGGATCCATGTTGGCCACGGGCGTCACGGCGCCTGTGCGTCCCACCTGGTACGTCACTTCGACGAGTCGCGTCCTTTCGCGTTCCGCCTGGAACTTGTAGGCTATCGCCCAGCGCGGGCTTTTCGCCGTGAGGCCGAGGCGGCGTTGCTGCGAGAGCGAATCGACTTTCAGGACGATGCCGTCGGTGGCCACGGGCAGGCGGCGGCGCTCCGTGTCCCAGTAGTCGATGAAAGCGTAGACCTCGTCGAGTGTCCGGACGCGGCGCATGGCCTCAGAGACACGGAATCCCCACGACGCGGCGGCGCGGACGTTTTCATAATGGCTGTCCGAGGGCAGCGCATCGCCCAACACATAATAAAAGTAAGCGTCGAGGCCACGCCGGGCGACGACGGCGGAATTCTTACTTTTGAGCGTGCCCGACGCGGCGTTGCGCGGGTTGGCAAAGAGTGGCTCCTCGCGGGCCTCGCGTTCCCGGTTGAGCCGCTCGAAGCTATCCCAAGGCATGAGCACCTCACCGCGCATTTCGAACGACGCCGGCCACGCACCGCCGGGCGCCAGCCTGAGCGGCACGCTCCGTATGGTGCGGATGTTCTCAGTGACGTCGTCGCCGCGAACTCCGTCGCCGCGCGTCACGGCCCGGACAAGCCGCCCGTCCTCATAGGTGAGCGAGATGCTCAGGCCGTCGAATTTGAGTTCGCAGCAAAGGTCGAAAGGCTCGCCGTCGAGCCCTGCGCTGACGCGTTGGTAGAAGGCGCCCACCTCGTCGCGGTTATAGGTGTTGTCGAGCGAGAGCATGGGATAGCGGTGAGCCACCTGCTCGAACTCGTGGCTGAGGTCGCTGCCCACGCGGCGGCTGGGCGACGTGTCGTCGTCCCATTCGGGGTGGGCCGCTTCGAGCGACAGGAGTTCGTGCATCATGCGGTCGAATTCCTGGTCGGTGATTTCGGGGGCATTCTTGACGTAATAGTTATAATTGTGACGGGTCAGCTCGCTGCGCAGCCAGTCGATGCGTTCTTTGTCAGTCATGGGAAAAGGTTTTACGCAGGCAAAAGTAACGATTTCCTCAAAGATT
This sequence comes from Candidatus Caccomonas pullistercoris, assembly GCA_018714085.1. GTDB lineage: Bacteria > Bacteroidota > Bacteroidia > Bacteroidales > Bacteroidaceae > Alloprevotella > Alloprevotella pullistercoris. The sequence continues at coordinate 17,349 of DVNY01000054.1, read as the reverse complement.
GCGTAATTTTGCAGGGACTTAAACACCGCGGCCACGCCGCCTAACCCCACGCTCGCCATGCGCATAGACATCATCACCGTGTTGCCCGAAATGCTCGACGGTTTCGTCAACACCTCCATACTGGCCCGTGCCCAGAAGAAAGGCCTCGTTGAAATCCACGTGCACAACCTGCGCGACTACACCACCGACCGCCACCGCCGCGTCGACGATTATCCTTTCGGGGGCTTTGCCGGAATGGTCATGGCCTGCCAACCGATCGACGCGTGCATATCGGCGCTCAAAGCCGAAAGGCATTATGACGAGGTCATCTTCACCACCCCCGACGGCGAACGCTTCGACCAGCCGATGGCCAACAGCCTCTCGCTCGCCGAGAACCTCATCATTCTTTGCGGTCACTACAAGGGCATTGACTATCGTATCCGCGAGCATCTCATCACCAAGGAGGTGAGCCTCGGCGACTTCGTCCTGACGGGCGGGGAGCTCGTCGCGGCGGCCATGACCGACGCCATCGTGCGCCTGGTGCCCGGCGTGTTGGGCGACGAGCAGAGCGCGTTCAACGACTCGTTCCAAGACAACCTGCTGGCCGCCCCCGTCTACACCCGCCCGGCCGACTACAAGGGATGGCGCGTGCCCGACGTGCTCCTCTCGGGCCATGAGGCAAAGATAAAGGAATGGGAGCTCAGCCAGTCGCTCGAACGGACGCGACGCCTGCGCCCCGACTTGCTCGACGAATAGTGCCCGCCTGATCAGGCCATCCGCATCGTACGGCCACCATATACGACAGATGTTTCAGCCAGAGCGACAGGAGTTCCTGTCGCTCTGGCTGTTTCCGACCCGCACACCATCCGTCCGAACAGGCCGGCGACCCGTAATTCCTGCCAGCCGTCCAGAAAATCCTGTCAGTTATTTAGAAAATTCTGTCAGCCGTCTCGCATTTCCTGGTCGCCGGCCTGCTGGCACGAGTCCGCCAAACAACCTGTAGGCCAGCCCGCCGCGCAGAGCGGACGCCTGCAAAGTAAAAAACGTTAAAGTCGACGGCAGACGCGGTACGGTCCGACTTTTTTCCTCAACTTTGGGGAAACCGAACAAAACCGGCACCCGCCGCCTCCGCGACTGCGCCGGTCCGCCTAAACCCTACGTCTATGGACAAGAAAATCACCATCCATTGCCTCAACACCGGCGAGCGCCACGACGTCCCCATCGGCTCGACGCTCGAAGACATCTATAACCTCATCGGGCTCGACATGCCTTACGGCGTGACAAGCGCCAAAGTGAACAACAAAGTCGAGGGCCTCCACTTCATGTGCTTCAACGACAAGGACGTGGAGTTTCTCGACGTCACGTCGCCCTCGGGCATGCGCACCTATACCCGTTCGCTCTTCTTCGTGCTCTACAAGGCCGTCACGGACCTCTATCCCGGCGCCCGCCTGCGCATCGACACGCCCGTCCCGAACGGCTACTACTGCCGCCTCGACCTCGGCCGCGAACTCGAAAAGGACGACATCGACACCCTGCGCCGGCGCATGCACGAAATCGTCGACGCCGCCATCCCCTTCCACCGCATCACATGCCCCACGGAGAAGGCCGTCGAACTCTTCCGCCGCGAAGGACTCGAAAACAAGGCGAAACTGCTCGAAAGCACCGGCTCCCTTTACACCTATTACTACACCCTCGACGGCACGGCAGACTACTTCTACGGCTCACTGCTCGTCAACACGAAACAGATCCGCCTGTTCGACGTCGTGCCCTACTTCGACGGACTGCTCCTCCGCCTGCCCGACCGCCACAATCCGACACGCCTGCAACCGCCGACGGCGCAGCGCAAAATCTTCACGGTCTTCAACGAACACCACCGCTGGCAGGAAATCCTCGGCGTCTCGACCGTCGGCGAGTTCAACGAAGCGTGCGCACACGGATTTACCAACGAACTCATCAACGTCTCCGAGGCGTTGCAGGAAAAGAAGATCAGCCGCCTCGCCGACGCCATCGAAGCGCGCCCCGAGGTGAAAGTCATCCTCATCTCCGGCCCCTCGTCGAGCGGAAAGACCACCTTCTCGAAGCGCCTGTCCGTCCAGCTCATGGCCTGCGGACTCAAACCCGTCCCCATCTCCCTCGACGATTACTTCGTCGACCGCGAAAAGACGCCACTCGCCGCCAACGGCGACTATGACTACGAACACATCGAAGCACTCAACCTCCCGCTCCTCTCCGAACAGCTCCAAGCCCTCCTGGCAGGCGAGGAGGTCGAACTGCCGCGCTACAATTTCCAGACAGGAAAGAGCGAGAAAAGCGGGAACCGCCTTCACATCGACCGGAACACCCTCCTCGTGCTCGAAGGTATCCATGCGCTCAACCCGCAACTGACGGCCGACATCCCGGACAGCCGGAAATACAAGATATATGCTTCGGCCCTGACCACCATCCTGCTCGACGACCACAACTACATCCCCACCACGGACAACAGGCTCCTGCGCCGCATCGTCCGCGACTACCGCTACCGCGGCTATTCGGCCACGGAGACCATCCGTCGCTGGCCCTCGGTGCGCGAAGGTGAAGACCGTTGGATCTTCCCCTACCAGGAGAACGCCGATGCCATGTTTAATTCGGCCTTGCTCTTTGAGTTTGCCGCCTTGCGCAGTCAGGCGCTTCCCTTGTTGGAACAAGTGCCCGAGAATGTGCCTGAGTATTCGGAGGCCTACCGCCTCAGCAAATTCCTCCGCTACCTGAAACCCATTTCGACACGCGGTCTGCCGCCCACGTCGCTGCTGCGCGAATTTCTCGGAGGGAGCACATTCAAATACTAAGCAAGTAGGGAAACCCGGGAACACTCCGGGAAAAAACATTACCACTGCAAAAAATAACGGCAGCACTCGGGAAAGGTCAGCGAAAATCATCCGGTTTTTCGCGGGCCTTTCCGCTTGTTTGCACTACCTTTGCAGCAAACAGAAACAAACGATGCGTTTTTCCTACCTGTACCGACACATTTGCCTGGTGGCCGTGCTGGCCGTTTCAGGCTGTCTGGCCGGCGCCCGTGCCCAAGTGGCCACACCGTCCGGCGCACAACCCGCCGCAGCAAACGGGCTCAACACAACTCCTGACACCCTCATCGCCCGTCCCCGCTACGGCGTGCTGAGCTACGATTCCCTGCTCACGGCCATGCCGGAGTATGTCCGTGCCCTCGAAAGCCTGAGCCGGCTCCGCCAACAGTACGAGGAAGAAGCTGAATACAACGCCAGCAACTTCAAACGCCTCTTTGCGGAATTCCTCGACGGCCAGAAAAACTTCCCGAAAAGCATCCTGCTCAAACGCCAGCGCGACCTGCAAAACGAGATGGAGCGTGACCTTGCCTTCCGGGAGCAAGCCGACAGCCTGCTCCGTGCAGCCGAGGCCGACCTCATGGGTCCCGTGCGTTCGCGCCTCGACGCCGCTATCCGCGCTGCCGGCGCCGAAAGAGGCTATGACTTCATCATCAACACCGACCGGGGCGCCTGCCCTTACTACAACCCCTTGCTGTCAGAAGACGCAGCGCCCTACGTCCGCACACAGCTGAACAAACTGAGACCATGACCCCGCCCGATCAACCGCTCACGCTTCCCGCAACGCCGGGTCCAGTCGGTGTGTTCGACTCGGGCTACGGCGGGCTCACCATCCTGCGCCAAATCCGCCAGCTGATGCCGGCCTACGATTACCTGTATCTCGGCGACAACGCACGGGCGCCCTATGGTGCACATTCGTTCGAAGTGGTCTATGAATACACCAGGCAGGCTGTCGAACTGCTCTTTGCCCGCGGCTGCCACCTCGTCGTGCTGGCCTGCAACACCGCTTCGGCCAAAGCTCTGCGCACTATCCAGCAAAACGACCTCGGCCGGCTCGACCCCACGCGCCGCGTGCTCGGCGTGATCCGACCGACGGTCGAAACCCTCGGCAGCCTGACGCGGACGCGCCACGTCGGTATACTCGCCACGGCCGGTACGGTGAACTCGCGATCCTACGAGCTGGAAATCCACAAACTTTATCCCGACATCACCGTCAGCCAGATGGCCTGCCCGATGTGGGTGCCCCTTGTGGAGAACTACGAGTTCGATTCGCCCGGCGCAGACTACTTCGTGCGTAAACGTGTCGAAGGCATCCTGCGCGCCGACCCGGAAATCGACACCCTCGTGCTGGCCTGCACGCACTACCCGCTACTGATGAACAAAATACTGAAATACACGCCGCCCGGCGTGCGCATCGTGCCGCAAGGGGAATACGTGGCCTCTTCGTTGCGCGACTATTTCCAGCGTCACCCCGAGATGGACGCCCAATGCACCAAGGGGGGGCACTGCCACTACCTCACGACAGAAGCGGCCGACAAGTTCGCCGAATCGGCCACGCTTTTCATGCACGAGCCCTGCGAGGCCGAACGCGTCCAACCCTGACCCGACAATCCACACAATGCGCCCCGCCGGCCAGCCTGCGCAGTCGCAGCGGCCGGCGGGGCGCTCTTTTATTCTGGAAAAGGAAACGGCTTTCCTGTCAGCCGTCCAGAAAAACCTGTCAGTTATTTAGAAAATCCTGTCAGCCGTCCGAAAAATTCTGGACGGCTGACAGGATTTTTCGTCACCCTGACCGTTGAGAGCGACCGCCCGACCTGCGTTCCGACACGACTGTTCATATTTTCCTGCTCACTGTTTTCCGTGACGGATACTGTCACATTTTCAATCATTCCTTACATTAAGATTACAAATCACCGGATTTATAACGTTCATTAGCTTAATTATTATTACTTTTGTGGCGTTAGGGAATGTTTTCCCACTTTCAGACAAAGGTGAAACAGTCACACTTATTTCATATCAACCACCACTTAAAACAAACGCAATGAACAAACGTATGAACTTGTGCGCAAGCCTCATCGCCATGGCGCTTGCTTCGGGCGTGACGACGTCGTGCAGCATCGACGACACGTACGACCTTGACAAAGAGTTCGACATGACCGTTGGTTTGGGCGCCGAAGGACTCTCGCTCCGTCTCGGAAACACCGAGCACGTCATGCTGAACGACGTGCTTGACATTGAGGACAACGACCTCGTCGAAACAGACGGCCAGAACCTTTATTATTTAGTCAAGACCGACCATACGTCTTTCGATGTCAGCGTCAAGAACGCCATCGGTAGCATCAAGCACGTCGAAATCAACTCCTCACAAGACGTGGTGAGCTTCGAAGATTTCGACAACCCCGACGGAGCCTCGTCGGTCATTGTGGCCGCCGGCCGTGAGTTCTCGAAAACCGACGTCGACGGTTCCAGCCCGCTCGAAGCCAACATCGACGACATCTCTGACGACATCAACAGCCTCCGGGCCATTTATCCGAAAAGCTCCGTCTTCGACCTGAAACTCGAAGTCTCGCCCAGCAATCCCAACCTCGACTTCGTGATCGAGAGTGTCCGCAACATGGAAATCCAGTTCCCTGACTACGTGAAGATCCTGAACGCCGATGCAGACAATGTGCTCCACATCGCCAACCAGTCAGGCATCGGAGCGAAGTCGGTCGTCCTCGGACAAGTCTACCTCGACCACCTGGATTTCGGTGAGGGCTCCGACGGTCTCGGCCTCCCCATCGAAACCGACGAACAGGGTAACCACTACATCTATTTCACCGACGACATCACCATGCGCGGCGACTTCGCCGTCACCTCGACCCGCGAGCAATCCATGCACGACGGCGACGTAGTCAAAATGCGCCTCTTTGTCGAATTGCAAGGCGGCGGACAAATCGAAGCAGAACGTGTGCAAGGCGAAGTCAACCCCGAAATTAACCCGGAGATTGACCCCATCGAAATCAGCAACGACCTGCCCGACTTCCTCACCGACAACCGCGTGACGCTCAATATGCAGAACCCGACCATCCGCTTTGACATCGACGCGACAAACCTGCCCGTCCCCGTCGAGTTCTCCGGCAGCGTGACCTCGGTGGCCGACGGCGGTCAGACCATCGGCGCCGCCAACCTCCCGCAAAGCGGCAAGAACGACATCCCCTTCGGACAGACTTCCACCTACTATTACAGCCAGACCGACACGCCCTATGATCCCGACGGCGTCGCCGCCGGCAGCCACGTCGAGGTTGTCAACGATCTCAACAGCCTGATCCGGAAACTTCCGGACCACATCCAAGTCGACTGCAAGGACGGCCGTGTCAACGTCAAGCAGGGCGTGCTCCACGACATCTATCTCGACCGCAGCTACTCGGCCGACGTGAACTATGAAGTCCTCGTCCCGTTCACCTTCAACGCTGGCACGACCATCGTCTACAACGACTCGGTCGACGACATGAACGACGATTTGAAAGACTACCAAGCCAAGGGAGTCGACATCACTGCCGACGTGTACAACCTCGTTCCCATGCAACTCGAAATCAGCGTTGAGCCCGTCGGCATCGACGGCCGCGTGCTCGACGGCGTCGACGTGACCACCGACCTCATTGCCGCCGGCGACGGGACGACAGCCGTGAAGACGCCCATCACCCTCACGCTGACGGCGCAGAACCCCGCTGACATCTCGCGCCTCGACAAACTGCGCTTCCACATCGTCGCAGCCTCCCCGGCCACCGGCGAACTGCGCTCAGACCAGTACTTCTATCTCGACAACCTGCGTCTGAAACTCCTGGGACAAGTAATCGGCGATTTCAACTAACCCCTAAGACTGACACTCCATTATGAAAGGTATCCTTAAATATACGGCTGCACTTTTACTCGCTTCGACAGCCACCGGCGCCGCTGCGCAAGACCTGCGTTCAGCTTACTTCATGCAAACGTCGGTCAACCGCCATCAGATGAATCCTGCGTTGCTCGATTCAGCCTACGTGGGCGTTCCTCTGCTCAATAACATCAACATCGGCACGACAGGGAACGTCGGCATGGCTGACTTTGTCTACAAAAGCAATCGCCCGGGCTACGATCTCACCACGTTCATGAATCCCGAGATCAGTGCGGGCGAATTTCTCGGCAACCTGCACGACAAGAACCGAATCGACATCTATCTGAACTACAACCTCTTCTCGTTCGCCTTCCAGGCTTTCAAGGGAATGAACTCCGTCGAGCTGAACCTCAAATCAAGCACCAACGTGACCATGCCCTACGAGCTGTTCGAATTCATGAAAGAGACGGGCGCCCGTGAGCAATACAGCATCGACAACCTCGGCATCCGCACGCAGAATTACCTTGAACTGGCTCTCGGCCACTCCCACCAGATCAACGACCGCCTGAAAGTGGGCGCCAAGATGAAGTTCCTGATCGGAGCGGCATACGCTGACTTCAACGTGGAGCACATGGACGTGACGATGACCGGCGACCAATGGGCCATCAACGCCGATGCCAAACTGGCAGCCGCACTGGGCAAATCGCAGTTCAGCTATGACGACAGCAACGACCCCGCCACCATCGACCCCAACCGCGGCGGAAAGGTCGACGGACTCGACGATTACAGCTTCTCGCTTCCCGGTTTCGGACTTGCGTTCGACTTTGGCGCCACTTACAAAGTACTGGACAACCTGACGGTCAGCGCTTCAATCACTGACCTCGGCTTTATCAGCTGGAAGGATGTCAACATGGCCAGTTCGCGCGGCGAATATACGTTCGACGGATTCACCGACATCTGGGTCAGCGGCGACGACGAGGGCAACAAGATCGGCGACCAGTTCGAGAACCTCGGCGACGACTTGAACCGCGTCTTCTCCATCTATGACGACGGCAAGGGCAAAAAGACCCAAGGCCTCGCCGCTACGCTCAACATCGGTGCTGAATACACGATGCCGTTCTACGACAAATTCCGTGTCGGTTTCCTCTACACTTCACGCATCCACGGGCGTTACTCCTACCACCAGGGGATGCTCTCGGCCGCCGTCCGTCCCGTCAAGTGGTTCGAGGCGAACCTCAACACCAGTGGTTCGAGCACCGGTTGGCAACTTGGCGGAATGTTGAGCTTCTACGTGAACAAGTTCAACTTCTACGTGGCTTCCGACCGCATGATCTGGGGAAAATTCGGCAAACCTTTTATCCCCTTGAACCGTGCCAACACGAACATCAGCTTAGGTTTCAACATCCCCATGTAGTCCGCAAAACGGCTACTGCCTTTTCCGCATCCCCTGCCTCCATCGCACGAACAAGGGCAGGGGATGTGCTTTTTCCGGGTCGGCGACCCGTAAGAACTGAAGTAGCGACAGAAATTCCGGTCACTACTTCAGTTCTTACGGACACGCTGACCGTTAAAACTGTCGGGCACAAAAAACGGGCTTGCCCTCTTTGGGCAAACCCGTCGTACCTCCGCCGAGAATCGAACTCGGATCTAAAGTTTAGGAAACTTCTATTCTATCCGTTGAACTACGGAGGCGTAAAACCGAGAGCAAAGATACGCATTCCGAACGACATCTCCGTCTCTTCCCTTGGCTAAATTTGCGTCTCGGGCTGTCGCTTGTGCTTCCACCGTCGATGCGACCAGAGCCATCCGGCCGGTTGGCGACGGATTGTCTGTTCAAGCAGTTGCATGTAGCGGTTTGTCAGTTCATAATCAGGCACCGACCGCACGTCGTCGCTCATCAGGCGGAACGTCGCCCGGTAGTATCCGCGCTTCACCCGCTCCATGTCGACATAATAGATGGCGGCATCGACTTTCTTTCCGATACGTTCAGTGCCTGTGAACACAGGAGTGTCCTGATTCAGAAAAGTAGTCCAATCGTGTATGTTCTGAACGCGAGGCGCTTGGTCCGAGATGAAACCGATGATCGTCGGGACACCTTCGGCTTTCAGCCGCATGATGCGCCGCAGAGCGTCATACTTCGAAATGTTCTCGGCACCGAAACGCGTGCGCAGGTGTTCGAAAAGACGGTCAAAAGCTGCATTGTTCAGCGGACGGTAGAGCTGCGCGCCGTGAGTTGCCTCACGCTTGGTCCACATAGGAATGGTCGACACCCATTCCCAATTGAACACGTGGCCCAAGTAGAGAAAAACGAACGGATGGCTGCCGAGCTGTGCTTCCACCTCGTCCAGCCCAACGAACTCCATGCGGCGACGTATGTCCGCTTCATCAATGCTGATGAGTTTCACTGTCTCGACCGCGTAGTCACAGAAGCGTCGGTAGAAGTCCCGCTCGATGCTTTTCCGCTCGGCTGCCGTCTTCTCTGGAAAGGAATTTTCGAGATTTGTACGCACCACTCCACGACGGTATCGACCTATGTAGTAAACCAAGGGGAAGCACATGTCTGAAAGGGCGTAGAGCACGCCGAACGGAAGGCGCGACAACGCCTTGAACCCCCGTTCTATAAAAAAGTCGGTCAGCTTACTCATTCCGCCGCAAAGATAGTGCAAACGAGCGGAACGGCAGGCGAAAAGCCGCAGGTTTTTCGACAGGACGCTCCCGAGTGCCGCCTTGTCTTATGAAAAGATAGTGCAAACGAGCGGAACGGCAGGCGAAAAGCCTCAGGTTTTTCGACAGGACGTTCCCGAGTGCCGCCTTGTCTTATGAAAAGTAAGCCTTGCTTCCCTCATGCCCTATGTCGTTTTAGAGGTCGGCTGACCGTTTTTCTTGTCAGCCGACTTGTAATTTCTATCCGGCTGACAGGATTTGCTACTTCACTGACCGTTTTTCCAACTTCGTTCCTTTTGCCCACAGAAAGCCTGAAACATTCTCTTGATGGTTCTCTATATATTATAAGGTGTCCGGTTTGACATCTCAAAACTACTCCGTCGTTTTGCCCAACTGCTTCTATCTTCCCAAAAACCTGCCTGTCCGTCCCGGCAGGTCGGTTGGGAATCTCCGTAGCGCCCTCCCGTTTTTCCACATGCTGCGTTATTCACAATGAATTCTTTCTTATTCTTTTGTACAGGTTATTTTGATTTTATAGAAATTTGTTTAGAAAAACAATGCGTAGGATAAAGCCTGTGGAAACGGTGGATAAGTTTTTACGGAAAGGTTTGCTCATTTTGAAAGCAGTGTTTTATCCACCGGAGGAGGCCTGTTTATCCACCGCTTCCAAAACGTTTGTTTTTCTTTTGTCTGCGGGTCTTTCGGCGCGAAAAGCTTGATTTTATTCACATGCAGTGGAAAACTTTCCGGTCGTTGAAAAAAGTTTTTCAGGCCGGGGGATAAACTCAGGGGAAAAAGCGGAAAACCCCTGTGAAGAAGTGGAAAAGAAATCGAATAACCCAATGCGTCCTGCATTCGTTGACGCCATAGTTTTTCCAATACTTTTCCAGCGTTTTTCCCGGCTTTCTCCACGACGTTATCCACCGGTTTTCCTACGTGTCGCTCCGCTCAGTCAGACGCATCCGGAAGCTGGCATACGAAAGGCTGCCGCAGTAGGCACGGTTGCTGAAAAAGTAAATCTTTAAGTTAAGATAGGCTTCACTCGGGAACGTCTTGTCGAAATTCCTTCGGCATTTCGCCCGCCGTTCCGCTCGTTTGCACTAACTTTGCCGCCGACAGAAAGAACAGCCTATGAATCAGTTGCCTCCAATCACCAAGAACCTGCTCATCATCAACGTACTTGTTTATCTCGCCCAGCTCGTCTTCGAACGCTATGGCGTCGATCTGGCGAACTTGCTCGGACTTCATTTCGTCTTGGCCAGCGATTTCAAAATCTGGCAGTTGGTGACGTACATGTTTCTGCACGGTGGTTTCTTCCATCTCTTCTTCAATATGTTCTCCCTGTGGATGTTCGGTCGCATCATAGAGCAAGTGTTCGGCCCGAAACGCTTTCTGCTTTTCTATTTCGTCTGCGGGATAGGCGCAGGACTGATGCAGGAACTTTTCCAGTTCGGCCAGTATGGCGTGGAGGGCTTGGCGGCTTACGAGTTCGTCAATCTCGATGGTTTCCGAATTACGATGGATGAATACCTCAACATGTGGACCACGATAGGTGCCTCGGGCGCCTGCTACGGTGTGCTGCTGGCATTCGGCATGACGTTCCCCAACGAACGCATCATGCTGCTCATCCCACCCATTCCGCTGAAAGCAAAATACTTCGTTATCGGATATGCCGCCATCGAACTGTTCGCCGCCTTCGGGTCGGGTGGTGGAAACATCGCCCACTTTGCCCACCTTGGCGGTATGCTCTTCGGTTGGTTGCTCATCCTCTATTGGCGCCATCATCAAGGACCCCGTGGAGGCGGTTTCACCGGGTGGGAAAACTATCAGCCGCCCCGTCGGAAGAAATCGCACTTCGAAGATTTCCGTCTCCGCATGAAAGGTTTTTTCAGCCGTCTCCGCACCAGCCAGCCGACACGCAAGTTCAAGGACCGCACCGCCGATTACGACTACAACGCCCGCAAAAAAGCCCGCGAGGAACGCATTGACCACATCCTCGACAAGGTGAAACGCTCGGGCTACGACAGCCTGACCGCGCAGGAGAAGAAGGATCTCTTCGATTACAGTAATAAATAACAGTCGCTTTGATTATGCCTGCCCGCAAGCCAAAACGTCGCCCGCTCGGGTGGTTCGCCCGGCTGATGGCCGGTGCGGGATGGTGTTCCGTCGTGGGGCTTTGGCTGTCTGCGGCGTCACAATACGTTTCTCCTGCCACGTTCCGCTATGTCGGTGTGCTGGGTTTGACGTTTCCCATGTTTCTCGGCGGTACTGCCGTACTCTTTGTGGCTTCATTGCTTTTTGCGCGGCGCACTGCCTGGATCACATTGCTGGGACTGCTGACGTGCGTGATGAGCATACGGCGCTACGTGCCTGTCAATATCCCGTCGCCTCCGCCAAAGCATAGCTTGCGGGTGCTCACGTATAACACGCTTCAGTTCGGCAGTGGTGCGCACGACGATGAGGACCGCAACGTTGTGGCGCAGTATATGCTGCATTCCGGAGCCGACGTCATATGTTTTCAGGAGGGACACACGTCGCCCACCGAGTGGGACAGGCACATCACGCCCGTTCTCCGGGATGCCTATCCTTACCGCGACACGCTCAACCTTAACTTCAACAACAACCTTGGCTGCTTTTCGAAATACCCCATCGTCAGCCGTGAAGTCATTTACCGCGTGGGGTTCAACGCGTCGGTGGCTTACGAGATACTGTTGAAGCGGGGCGACACCCTGCTCGTTATCAACAATCATCTGGCGTCGAACAAGCTCGGTCCGGCCGACCGGGAGATGTACAAAAAGATAGTGAAAGATCCAGAGGATGCTCCGATGAAGCAAGGCATACGCCAGCTGGTTCCGAAGATCGCCGAAGCCACCGTGGCCCGCGCCGTGCAGGCGGATTCTGTGGCCCGTTATGTTTCTGCGCATCGCCGTGGTCGTTCTGCCATTGTGTGCGGCGATTTCAACGATACCCCCATTTCGTACAGCCGCCATCGTATGGCCGAAGGACTGACTGACGCATACGTGGCCACCGGGCAGGGCGTCGGACGTTCGTTCAACCGTGATGCCATCTTTGTGCGCATTGACAATATGTTTTGTTCGCCCGACCTGCGCCCTTATGGCGCTTGTGTGGACAAGAGCATCGCCGTCTCTGACCACTATCCCCTTTATTGCAATTTCAAACGTATAGATACGGAAAAATAAGACAACCATTCTCATTACTACCATGCTGACACTCGATACAGTCTATAAGGCCACCACGGTGCTCGCCGATGTCGTGAGGCACACCAGCCTGATACACACGGACAAGATAAATCCAGTTTGCGACGTATACCTGAAACCAGAAAATCTCCAAGTGACAGGTTCGTTCAAAGTAAGAGGCGCGGGTTTCAAAATATCTCAGCTTTCGCCAGAAGAAAAACAAAGAGGCGTCATTGCTTGTTCTGCCGGCAACCATGCACAGGGCGTGGCTTTGGCTGCCCGGCGCTATGGCATTCCCGCACTGATTTGCATGCCGGCCGGGGCACCCATCAGCAAGGTCGAGGCTACGCGTGAACTGGGTGCTGAAATCTGTCTGGTCGACGGTGTGTATGACGATGCTTATCGCCGGGCGCTTGAAATCAACGCCGAGCGCGGCATGACGTTCATACATCCGTTCGACGACGAATACGTGATAGCCGGTCAGGGTTCCGTCGGGATGGAAATCCTCAACGACCTGCCTAATCTCGACGTAGTCATCGTGCCTATCGGAGGCGGAGGACTTGCGGCTGGCGTAGCTTTCGCCATTAAGAGCTTAAAGCCCGAAGTGCGCATCGTCGGAGTGCAGGCTGAGGGTGCGGCGAGCATGGCCACGAGCATAGGGCACAATCAGATTGAATGCCTGCCGTCGGTGCTGACTATTGCGGACGGCATTGCGGTCAAAGAACCTGGGAAAAACACCTTTGCTTTGTGCCAGCAGTATGTAGACGAAATCGTGACGGTCAGTGAAGACGAAATTTGCGCCGCTATCCTTGCGCTCATCGAACACCACAAACTGATTGCCGAAGGAGCTGGAGCGGTGAGCGTGGCAGCCGCGATGTTCAACAAGGTCGAACTGGCCGGCAAACATGTCTGCTGCATCGTGAGCGGCGGCAATATCGACGTGACGATTCTCAGCCGGGTCATCAACCGTGGTCTTATGAAAGGCGGACGGACAACCGAGATGCTCATCGAGATGCCCGACCGCCCGGGTTCCTTGCTCGGTCTCTGTAATGTCATTGTCCGCTTTGGCGCCAACATCATTTCTGTCCATCATGAGCGAAACGGCGAGAGTCCCGACGTGAACTCCTGTAACTTGCGCATTGTGCTTGAAACGCGAAACGCCGACCATATCCGCGAAATCCATCAGGGAATTGAGCAGGCCGGTTACTACATCATACAAGAAAAATAGGCATAACAATGAATCAGACGCAGTCGAAAGAAACACTGAAACAGGCCATCCGCGAGCTGGCCAAGGAGAAGAATGCCATTTTACTGGCTCACTATTATACGGAAGGCGACGTGCAGGACATCGCTGACTTCGTGGGCGATTCGCTCGCACTGGCTCAGAAAGCCGCCACGACGACCGCCGACATCATCGTTATGTGTGGTGTCCACTTCATGGGCGAGACGTGCAAGATTCTCTGTCCCGGGAAAACCGTCCTCGTTCCCGACGCCGCTGCGACCTGCTCGCTGGCCGAGAGTTGCCCTGCCGACAAGTTCGCCGACTTTGTCCATGCACATCCGGGCTACACCGTGATTTCGTACGTCAACACTTCGGCTGCCACCAAGGCTGTCACGGACGTCGTGGTCACGTCGAGCAACGCCCGTCAGATTGTCGAGAGTTTCCCCAAGGACGCTAAAATCATCTTCGGCCCCGACCGTAATCTCGGGTCGTATATCAACGCCATCACAGGGCGGCAGATGCTCCTTTGGGACGGGGCTTGCCACGTGCACGAACGCTTTTCGGTCGAAAAGATAATAGCTCTCAAACAGCAGCATCCCGCTGCCAAGGTGCTGGCCCACCCTGAGTGCCGTGGCGCGGTGCTGCATCTGGCCGACGTCGTGGGTTCGACGGCCGCCCTGTTGAAGTATGCCGTCGAAAGCCCGGAGTGCGAGTTTCTCGTAGCCACGGAGAGCGGTATTCTGCACGAGATGAAGAAAAAATGTCCGGGCAAGACGTTCATCCCGGTTCCGCCGGACGATCCCGGTTGTGCCTGCAACGAATGCAGCTACATGCGTCTCAATACGCTCGAAAAGGTTTACGCTTGCCTCCGCGACGGCCAGCCGGAAATCCATGTCCCTGCCGACATCGCCGAAAAGGCCATCCGCCCTATCCAGCGTATGCTCGAGATGAGCAAATGAAGCTGGCCGTTTTCGGGTAAGGCCTGACAGGCAAGACATAAAGCATTCTCCCCCGCACAGAACGACGTCCGTGCGGGGGAGGATGCTTTATATTATTAATGTGTAGCGCAGAGCTTATCCCCGTCCGTCGGCTTCGATCAGGCGGAGCAGGCGTTCGACGGCTTCGGCCTCGGGAATGTTGCGCTCGACGCAGAGCTTGCCGCGATAGAGGCTTACCTTGCCGCGCGCGGCGCCGACGTAGCCGTAATCGGCGTCGGCCATCTCGCCCGGGCCGTTAACGATGCAACCCATCACAGCTATTTTCAGGCCGACGAGGTGGGAGGTAGCCGCTTTGACACGGGCGACGGCAGTTTGCAGGTCGTAGAGCGTGCGGCCGCATCCCGGACAGCTGATGTATTCCGTACGGGTGGTGCGGGCGCGTGTGGCTTGCAGGATGCCGAAAGCTATGTCGTCCACGCGCTGGGGAGCGATGGCGTCGCCGTCCGCCGTGTTCAGGTTGCAGAGCATAAGCCCGTCGAGCAGGCCGTCAAAGACGAGGTTGCCCGTCTCTGCGGCGGCTTCGAGCATGAGGTCTTCCGTTTCGTCGGACGGGTGGCTGAAATGTTGGAAGACGACGACAGGATTTGTCAGCTGTTCGCGCCAGAGTTCGTGCACGAGGGCCCGCAGTTCGCCCTGCCTGTTGGCGTGGTCGGATTGG
Organism: Candidatus Caccomonas pullistercoris; assembly: GCA_018714085.1. GTDB lineage: Bacteria > Bacteroidota > Bacteroidia > Bacteroidales > Bacteroidaceae > Alloprevotella > Alloprevotella pullistercoris. The sequence continues at coordinate 1,938 of DVNY01000054.1, read as the reverse complement.
GCGATGACCACCACTTCGGGGTGATGGCGCAGGCACGCCCGCACTTCGTCGTCCATCGCCGGGTAGGAGAGGAAGAGGAACTTGGCTTCCGCGCCATTCATCGAGAGCGCCAGCAAAGTCTCGGGCGTGAAGACGGGATAGGTTCCGGCCTCGCCTGTCCACGCCGGGGCATCGACAAGGTAGGGGAAGTCCTCACGCGCGGCCGCATCGGGCAGTTGGGCACCACAGTAGACATAGTCGGGCCGGACGGTCGCCGTGCCCGTTTTTCCCGGACGGCTGACAGAATTTACGGGACGGCTGACAGGATTTTCTGTCACTGCTTCAGGATTTTCCGGCCGGCTGGCTGTTTTTCCCAGTGCGCCGTCAGGGTGTCCGGCCAGCCGGACGCTGATGACGACAGGCACGTTCGTGCCGCCGATGTTCAGCACGGGGCAGGTCGGGCGGCGTTCGGGACGGAGGTAGTCAAAGGCCGGGGCGGGCGTGCCGGGGATGAATTCGTGTCCGGCACGGCGCACGACGTAGGCGGCCAGCTTGTAGGCCACGGGCACTTCCTGTTCGGGCTCCTCACTCAACGAGACGCGCAGCGTGTCGCCTATGCCGTCGGCCAGCAGTGCCCCGATGCCCGCGGCGCTCCGTATGCGTCCGTCTTCGCCTTCGCCGGCTTCGGTCACGCCGAGGTGGAGCGGGAAGTCCATTCCCTCTTCCTGCATGGCGTGGCACAGGAGGCGGACCGAGCGGACCATCACCACGGTGTTGCTGGCTTTGATGGAGACCACCACGTCGGCGAACCCGTCGCGCTGGCAGACGCGCAGGAACTCCATGCAGCTCTCGACGATGCCTTCGGGAGTGTCGCCGTAGCGGCTCATGATGCGGTCGGAGAGCGAGCCGTGGTTCACGCCGATGCGCAGCGCCGTGCCGTGTTGTCGGCATATGGCGAGCAGGCGGCGGAAGCGGGCTTCGAGCCTTTCGAGTTCGGCGGCATATTCTTCGTCCGTGTATTCAAGGTGTTTGAACTTGCGTGCCGGGTCGACGTAGTTGCCCGGGTTGATGCGCACCTTCTCCACTATGGCGGCCGCGACGTCGGCCACGTCGGGGTTGAAGTGCACGTCGGCCACGAGGGGGCGGTCGTAGCCGTCGGCATGGAGGCGTTCGCGGATGGCGCGCAGGTTTTCGGCCTCGCGGACGCCCTGTGTGGTCAGGCGGACGTAGTCGGCGCCGGCGTCGAAGATGCGTTTGCACTGTGCCACACAGGCTTCCGTGTCGGTGGTGGCCGTGGTGGTCATGCTTTGCAGGCGGAGCGGATGGTCGCCTCCGAGCGGGCGGTTGCCTATCCGCACTTCGTGCGACGTCCGGGGCTGATAGTTGAAGATGGACATGGTTTGTTCGGTTTTCCCGTCACGGAGTCAGTCGACTTTGAAGTTGTACTTCACGGTTTTAAGGTCGGCATTGGCTTTCACAATCTTTTCTTTCAGTCCTTCTTTGTAGGCGCAGAGGCGGTCGGCCAAAGCTTCGTCGGACAGGGCCAGCATTTCGAGAGCCAGGATGGCGGCATTCTGTGCGCCGTTCACACCGACGGTGGCCACGGGGATTCCGGGAGGCATCTGAATGATAGAGAGCATGGCGTCGAGGCCGTCGAGCATGCCTTTGATAGGTACGCCGATGACGGGCAGCGTAGTGCCGGCGGCGATGACACCTGGCAGCGCGGCAGCCATGCCTGCGCCGGCGATGATGACCCGTATGCCGCGGCCTTTGGCTTCGCGGGCAAATTTTTCAACTTCGGCGGGCGTACGGTGTGCCGACAGGGCGTTCATTTCGAAAGGTACTTCCATTTTGTCAAGCAGGACGGCGGCCTTTTCCATGACAGGGAGGTCGGACGTGCTTCCCATGATGATGCTAACTAACGGTGTCATGCGTATGTATGTTTAAGCGTGAATAATG
>DVNY01000053.1 GCA_018714085.1 Candidatus Caccomonas pullistercoris | reverse complement strand
TGAAAGTCAGAGCTTGCGGATGACGTAGGCGGCGAGGAAGCAGCCGAAGGTGGCGGGCATGTAGCTGACGGTGCCGGCTGTGGTTTTCTTGTTTCGTTCGCCCTCGACGGTCATGACGGCTGCGCGGTCGGCCTGCTCGGTGGAGAAGACGACGGGGAGTTTCCAGCCGCGCAGTCCGGCGTGGGCCAGGTTGTGGCGCACGGCTTTGGCCAGCCCGCAGTGGTACGTGTGCCAGAGGTCGTCCTGCCTGACCTGCGTGATGTCCGTCTTTGCCCCTGCCCCCATCGACGAGACGATGGGTTGCCTCCGGCGCAGGGCTTCGACGAGCAGGGCACACTTCGGGGCGATGGTGTCGATGGCGTCGACGACGAAGTCGTAGCCCTCGTCGAGCAGGGCGGGCACGTCGTCGGGCGTGAGGTAGGCGGCGCGGGCGTCGAGGCGGATTTGGGGATTGATGTCGAGGAAACGGCGGGTGAGGACGTCCACTTTTTTCTGTCCTACCGTCGAATGCAGGGCCGGCAGCTGGCGGTTGATGTTCGAGGGAGCCACGTCGTCGGCGTCGATGAGGGTCAGCCTCCCGACGCCTGCGCGGCAGAGCATCTCGGCGGCGTAGGCGCCCACGCCGCCCGTCCCGACGACGGCCACTGAGGCGTGCGCGAGGCGGCCGCATCGTTCTTCGCCCAGTACGAGGCGGGTGCGTTCTTGCCAGTTGTCGATGGGTGCGGAGGTCATTCGTGCGGGGCTGAGGGTGAAAGGGCGGCGCTGAACGACGAGGGGTGGACCTCGGCCGAGCCGTATTGGTCTGGATAGATGACGAGCAGGCTGCGGCTCGAAAAATAGCGTTCCAACAGGTCGGGCAGGGTGTCGAGCCGCTGTTTGTAGGAGAGGGTTCCGCGGCGTGCCGCGACAACGGCGACGAGGTGGTCGGTGCCCACGTGGCTGGCTATGCTGACAAGGTTGCTCCAATCGGTGAAGACTTCGCCGTTGAAGGTGCGGTCGTTGTGGCGTTCGTTCATGACCTGCGTGATGCTGTTGAGCGTCTTGGGGTGGGCGTAGAAGGTGATGCGCCCGTCGAGCTGTCCGGCGATGCGCGCGATGCGGTCGATCCAGCGCTGGAAGCCCACCTCGAACTGTGCTTTCGACGGGACGAGCACGTGGATGCGCCGTAGCGTGTTGAACGGGACGGTGCAGCGCAGCACCGAGATCTGCCGGTCGATGCCGGCGATGAGCGTCTGGGCCACGCGGCCGTAGTAGATGTCCGACAGGTGTTGCCGCTCATGCAGACCGATGATGATTTCCGTGGCGCGGAATTCCTTCATCGCATGGATCAGGCCGCTGGTCACGTTGACGGCCCAGCGGCTTTGTGTTTCCATCTTGATGTCGACGGCGGCCGCCATGCTGACCGCTTTGTCCAACATGCGCAGCCCTTGTGCGCGTGCTTTCTCGCTCTCTGCGTTGTCGAGGACCACGTTGACCGCCACGAGTGGCATGCCCCGTTTGTGGGCGCCGATCAGGGCGAGGGCCACGAGCGAACTGACCGTCGACGGGTTGTGCAGCGCAATCATGATTTTCTCTTCGTCCTGCGTCTGCGGGGTGCCGGCTTCTGCGTGCAGGGCGAGTTCCTTGGCCGCGTGCTCAGTGGCGAACGAGCTGATGATGCACGAGAAGAGGATGAGCATCACGATAGCGTTCATCACTTCGTCGCTCATCAGGGGCTGTCCCGGGGCGACGTAGAGAGCTGTGCCCACCATCACCATGGCCAGCGCGCCGGCCGCGTGCCCGTTGCTCAGTCCGAACATCATCCAGCCCGACGCCTTGTCCCACCCGAAGAGCCGTTGGCAGGCCCAGGCGGCCAGCCCTTTCGACGCGGTGGCCGCTGCCAGGATGACCAGCACGACCCAGAGCGTGTGCCAGCCCTCGAAGAGCAGGCTGACGTTGATGAGCATGCCCACGCCGATGAGGAAGTAAGGGATGAACAGGGCATTGCCCACGAAGTCGATGCGGTGCATCAGGGGCGAGGCCGGGGGGATGTAGCGGTTCAGCACGAGGCCCGCGAGGAAAGCGCCGAAGATGCCTTCGAGGCCGCACAGCTTGCTGAACGCCGCGCTGAAAAAAACGATGATCAGCACGAAGATGTATTGGAACACGTTGTCGGCCACGTTGTGGAAAAAGCCGCGGATGATGGGCGGCAGGGCGAAGAACATGAACAGGCAGAACAGGATGCACTTCACCGCAAGCCAAACCCAGAAGACGGCGTTGCCCGAGCCTGTGAACGTGCCCGAAATGCCGGCCAGCACGAGCAGCGAACCGAGCACGGCGAGCATCGTGGCGCCGACGCTGATGGTCACGCTGATGTGGCGCGTGAGGCCGTAGCGCGTGACGATGGGGAACGCCACGAGGGTGTGCGAGGCCAGGATGCACGCCAGGAGCAGCGAAGCGGCTGGCGAGTAGTGGAGCACAAAGTGGCCGACGACATAGCCCGCCACGCCGGGAATCACCACCGTGGCCGCTCCGAACGTGAGCCCCCGGCTCAGGTTGCGTTTCAGGCCGCCGATGTCCATGCCCAGCCCGGCTGTGAACATGATGTAGTAGAGCCCCACCTCGCCGAAGATCCGGAAGCTCGCGTCGCGCCGGAGCAGCCCCAGGCCGTACTCGCCCACCAAGATTCCCGCCAGCACCATGCCGATGATGTGGGGGATGTGCAGGCGGTTCAGCAACATGGGCGCAAAAAGGATGATGCAGAGCACGACGAAGAAGATCCAAGTCGGATCGGTGATGGGGAAGTAGTGCGATATGTCGGCCAGCAATTGCGTCACATGCTCAGTATTTATTTGCAAAGGAAAGAAAAAGTTGGGATTTCCACCCGTTTTGCCGGAGAAAAGTTCTACTTTTGCACGGCAATAACTCACATTGCCGATAATCATTCAATCCGAAACGAAAATGAACGTAGCAATCGTCGGCGCCAGCGGCGCCGTAGGCCAAGAGTTCCTTCGCGTGCTGGCCGAGCGCGACTTCCCTGTCGATAACCTCCTCTTGTTCGGTTCCACCCGTAGTGCGGGCAAGAAGTACGCGTTCAAGGGCAAGGAATACACCGTTCAGCTGCTCCAGCACGACGACGCCTTCAAGGGCGTGGACGTGGCGTTCACCTCGGCCGGGGCGGGAGCCTCTAAGGAGTTTGCCGCCGACATCACCAAGCACGGCGCGGTCATGATCGACAATTCGAGCGCCTTCCGCATGGATGAGGACGTGCCCCTCGTTGTGCCTGAATGCAACGCCGAGGACGCCCTCAACCGTCCGCGCGGCATCATCGCCAACCCCAACTGCACGACGATCATGATGGTCGTGGCGCTCAAAGCCATCAATGACATCAGCCCCATCCGCCGTGTTCACGTGTCCACCTACCAGGCCGCCAGCGGGGCAGGCCAGGCCGCTATGGACGAGCTCTACACGCAGTATCGCCAGGTGCTCGCCGGCGAAGACGTCACGGTCGAAAAATTCCCCTACCAGCTGGCGTTCAACCTCATCCCGCAGGTCGACGTGTTCCAGGACAACGGCTACACCAAGGAGGAGATGAAGATGTTCAACGAGACCCGGAAAATCATGCACAGCGACATCCTGACCAGCGCTACCTGCGTGCGCGTGCCGTCGTTGCGGTCGCATTCAGAGAGCGTGTGGGTAGAGACCGAGTCGCCCATCAGCGTCGAACAGGCGCGTCAGGCCATCGCCGGCGGCGAGGGGCTCGTTCTGATGGACAACCCGGCAGCCAAGGAATATCCCATGCCGCTCTTCCTCGCCGGTAAGGACGAGGTCTTCGTGGGTCGCATCCGCAAGGATCTGGCCAATCCCAACGGCCTCACTTTCTGGCTCGTGAGCGACCAGATCAAGAAGGGAGCCGCCCTCAACGCCGTGCAGATTGCCGAATACCTCTTGCGCGTCGGTAACTTGAAGTGACGGCAGCGAGGCAAAGCCGCCTCCGTCCGACATACACAGCCCCACCGTTTCCATGAGGAACGGCGGGGCTTTTTCGTGAGCACAGTTGGACAAGTGAGCGCCAGAACGGTATTGCTGCGGCGTCAGAGGCCTTCACCCTGTGTGCGGTTGTATTCGTTGCCGTAGGGAAGTGTCAGCTTTTAGGTGCGTTTGTATCTTTTCCATTGTCGAAAAGTCCGGATAGAGCCCGTTTAATTGCTAGTCGAATATCGTCTGCTTCTGTTGCACCCTGCCCTTCCGCAGTACATGTGCAGACCACTTCGTTATTATCTGCTGATAAGAATTGCAGAGTGATTTCAATAGTATATCCTAATCCTCGTTTTCTTCTTCCAGTTTCTCCATAATTTATGATTAATGTCTTATTGCTTAATTCCGGTTCTAACTTGGGTAAAATCACATACCCTTTTTTTATAAGTTCGCCGGAGATTATGTCGCTAGGATTAATGCTCTTTGTTGTGGAAGAGCCCACTGTGCCCACGTATGGTAAACTTTGTGTGTGCCCAAAGCCAGAAACTAATTCTTTGGTCGGTGTTATGTAAACGTATTTGTATTCTTCTATTGGTGCATAGACATTAACGATAGGTGTTTTTAGCGCTTTACATCCTGTTAGTGTTAACAGAACGCTTGCAGACAGGGCTAATAATTGGATTATTCTTTTCATTATCTTTTATTAATTGATTGATTAAAGAGTTGTTGCTGTGTTTTTAAGAGGTAAGAAGCGTGGCACTGCTATGTACCACGTCTTAAAGTGCAGGCCCTGAGAAAACCTAAATCAACAGATATGGTGATAACAGCCCACGCCTATGACGTGGGAACTGTCATGCCGTCTCTTGTCGATTTTCGTGTGTAAGTTTCTCAGGCTTCGCACTTACAAGATGAGGACACAACGCTCCTTGTCTTCCAAAAGTAGCCGCCTTTGTGAGGCGACCTGCCAAAGGTACGCAAAAAACGGTCGCTGTACGCATAATTCGGGAAAAAATGAATTCCAAAAGGTGGAAAAGAACGTGCGTGTGGCCATAGGTGCGTGAAGTTAGCGGAAAAGCAGGCTTTTCCTTGCCTTGTCGCTCGCCTTTCGCTATCTTTGGATAAGCTAAGGCTGCATTCGGGAACGCTCCGTCGAAAATCCTATGGCTTTTCGCCTGTCGTTCCACTCATTTGCACTATCTTTGTCCGCGGAAGTAATCCTTAAACATAAAAGAGAATGAACATAGTTATACCGAAAGCCAAGGCGCTGTGCCTTGGTGCAGCTTTTGTAGCCACAACCGCCCTGCCCGTGGGCGCTGTCAGCCGACCTGAGAAAGCTGCCGCTGCGACCGTCCCGACCGTCGCCACCACCGAGAAAACAGCCGACGAGGCGTCGGACATCACCAACTTCTTTTCGGCTTACCTGCCTAACATGTCGGGCACGTATGAGGGCAGCCGCCCCCTGTCCGAAGCCGACTTCGACGCGGCCCGCAACGAGGTGTGGACGGCATGGTGCGAGGCTAACAATGCTTTCGATGAGGAAAAACTCATTCCCCTCGTCCCGCTTGCACAGAAGAAGAGCGGGGCGTGGAACCTGCCTTCAAACCTCGAACCTAACGCCGTGATGAACTATTGGTTCGGCTACAAGGGCCGCACGGCCAACAACGTCTATCCGCTCTTTGTCTACCTGCACGGATCGGGCAACCGCGACAGCGAGTGGAACGGCGGGCACACGCTCTGCACGAACTTCAACGACAGTCCCTCGCTCTATTTCATCCCGCAGATCCCGAACACCGGGGCTTATTACCGCTGGTGGCAGAAGTCCAAGCAATATGCTTGGGAAAAGCTCCTGCGCCAAGTGTTCGTGGCTGGTTATGTCGATCCGAACAGGGTCTATTTCTTCGGCATCTCCGAGGGCGGTTATGGCAGCCAGCGCCTGGCTTCGTTCTATGCCGACTACCTCGCGGCGGCCGGTCCGATGGCCGGAGGAGAGCCGCTCATCAACGCGCCGGCCGAGAACTGCCGCCACATCGCTTTTTCGCTCCGCACGGGTGCCAACGACAACGGTTTCTGCCGCAACCAGCTCACGACGGTCACCAAGGAGGCTTTCGACAGCCTGCAAGCCCTCTATCCGGGCGATTATGAGCACAACGTGGAGCTCATCCCCGGCCAGGGACACGGCATTGATTACAGCCCGACCACGCCGTGGCTGAAACGCTACACGCGTCGCCTCCACCCGAAGCACGTCAACTGGGAGAACTATGCTATGGACGGCATCCAGCGCAAGGGGTTCTACAACCTTGTCGTGACGGATGACCCCGGAAGCGGTCCGATCTACTATTGCATGGACATCGAGGACAACCACATCTCCATCACGGCCAGCCGCGTGCGCTATTATGCCATACAGACCGACGCCTCCACCGGCATCGCCATCCGTTACCGTCGCGCTTACACCACGGTGCGCAACGGGAAGATGCTCGTCTATCTCAACAACGACATGGTCGACCTCAGCCAGCCCGTGACCGTTACGGTGAACGGCGATGAGTATTTCAAGGGGATGTTGCAGCCCGACGTGAAGCACATGGTCAACAGCTGCGCCACGTTCTTCGACCCCGAGCGCATCTATCCGGCGGCCATCGAGGTCAACTTCCGCAAGGGGGCCACGCCGGTCGAGAACGTCGAACTCAGCGATGCCGCCACGTCGGGGACGCCTGCGTTCTACGACTTGGGCGGCCGTCGCGTGACAAAGCCCGGTTCGGGCATCTACGTCACCAGCACAGGCGAGAAAGTATATCGCCAGTGAGTGGCCACCGCCCGGACGGGCGGAAAGCATACAACAAGAGCGGCAGTCCGCCACATCCGGCCGGACTGCCGCTCTTGCTGTATCGTTCTGGTCGTTTTTTTGCCCGTATCGGCGTTTTTCCGACCTTGCGCGGTTTCCCTACTTGATGACGATTTTCTTGCCCGTGTCGGTCACGAAGATGCCGTGTACGGGCTTCGCCACGCGGCGGCCGCTGAGGTCGTAGAAGGTGGCGCCTTTCTCCGTCCCTGTCGTCAGGCCGTCAATGCCCACGGTGTTCGTGGTCAACGTGAAAGCGTCGACGCCTTCGGTCGTGGTGGCATAGTAAGCCGTGTTGGCGGCTATGTTGGTCGACGTGGTGAGGTTGAACACCGCCTCGCCAGTCCCTTCCTCAACGCCGAGGAGGTAGCGGTTCGCGTCGCTGCTGACGATGGAGCGGACGGTTACGCCGTCGAACCCCGTGGCGAGGGGTTCGTCGGTGTTTCCGTCGAGGATGGTGAGCGCGTAGGTTCCGGCATTGCCGCCGAGGAGCACGGGCGAGTGGGCGGGGAGCACGTCGCTTTCGATGGCTTTCAGCACGAGGGCGGCCTTCTCTTCACCCAGCGTCGTGTAGGCCGTGAGCCCCTCAGGCAGCCGGACGGCAAAAGGGAGGTCTATGGCAGCGTATCCGCCCTCGCCGAGGGTGGTCGTGACGCTGTCCACCTGTTGCAGCATCCAGAGGTTGCCGGCGTCCGAGGCGCCGTTTCGCCATGTGCCGACGGCGTGGCTGCTGGGATTGCCGTTCGGGCCGTCGTAGTGGCGGGCATTGAGGTAGACGTTCTCGCCCAGTGCCGTGTTGTTGGTGACGGCCAGGGTCCAGTTGTCAGAGGCAGTGCCAGCCCCGATAATGAGCACAGATGCTGCGTCGGTGTCGGCCATTTTTGCATTGTCGGCCGCCGCTGCGTAATAGGCCTCGGCGTTCAGGTTTTTCAGCTTGTAGCCGTCGGCCTCGCTGCCCTCGAACTTCCAGAGGGCGGAGTAGTCATTGCTTTTGAAGTCCTCGGAACTGATCACGTTGCCCGTGAAGCTGCCGTTGGTGACCTTGCGGATGTTGAAGCTGGTGAGGGCTTCTTCGGCGCGGGGGCTGTAAATGCGGTAGACCTTGGCCGGGTCGAAAACGATGAGCTTGTCCTTGCTGCCCATGGCTTCAACGATGGCGAAATAGTTATCCATGGTCGGGGTGGCCTTGAACGTTTCGACAGCCTTGACTACGTCGTCGAGGCCTTCCTCGGAGATGGAGCCCACGTAGCCAGTCGTTTTCAGCGAGGCGGTCAGGTCGTCGACGCCGTCGGTCAGAAAGGCCGCGCGGTCCACGCTCTGGTCGAAGGTGTAGGCGCTGTCGGTGATCGTCTCGATGTCGAGTGGTGTGTAGACGATGGTGTAGCCGCCGCTGACAGCTGTCGGGGTGGTCTCTTCATAAACGAAAGCCAGTTTCCCGTCTGCCTGCATCATCATGGTCGAGTAGCACGAGCTGAGCTTCGATACCTGGTAGCTGCCCTCCCAGTTCGAGGCGAACGTGACGGGAGTGCTGTAATCGCTGTACGTTTCGAGGCCCTTGTACCAGATGCCGACATTGGCGCGGCCCGAGCCGAATGGGATGGATTGCAGGGCGAGGTACATCTTCTTGCCGTCGGCTTTGCGCACGGCGGGAATGATGAGGATTTCGCCGTTGGTCGAGTTGTTGAGGACCGTGACGCCGCCTTCCTGCTGGTTGCTGGCTACGGCGTTGCCCCATGAGCCTTCGGCTTTCTCCATGTCGGTATAAGTGAAGATGTTGAAATAGCGTCCGCCGTTCATGCGGCTGCTCAGGAGCACGCGGCCGTCGGGCAGTTCTTCACACTTGGGCTCGTCGCCGCTCGGGGCGGGGCGGGCGTTGATGCCGCCGAGCACGTGCCACGTCTGGCCGAAGTCGTCGGAGTAGATGACGCGGTTGCCGCTGCGTGTGCAGAGGGCGGCATAGATGCGGTTGTAGTCGCCCACCTTGATGAGGTGGCTTTGGGCGATACGGCCCGAACCGAAGAAGAGGCTGGGGATCGACGTTCCGTCTTCGGCGTCGAAAAGGCCGTAAATCTCCTCAGTGACATCCTCGGGCTGGGTCCAGGTGAGGCCACCGTCGTCGCTGTACAGGCGTGCCGTGCGGAGGGGGTTCTGGCGCGTGCTGGCGCCGTATCCCACGTTGCCCGTGCAGCACATCATGAGGATGCGGCCACTGGTGCTGTCGGTCACGAGGGCCGGGTCGCCGTAGCCGCAGGCATGGTCGCCGGCGATGCCGTTACCGTCGGCAATCATGATCTCCTCGCCCCACGTCCTGCCGTTGTCTTTGCTGACACGGCCTACGATGTCGATGTGGCCGGAGCCGATGTCGGCGCGGCAGTAGCGGTAGTCAGACACGATGAGCAGGCTGCCGTCCGGTTGCCGCGTGACGGCCGGGATGCGGTAGGGGATGTTGCCGCCGGTCTCGGAGGAGAAGATTTCCTGCATCTTGGGCGCGTCGTCCGCGTTGGGGTCTTCCACGATTTTCACGACGAAGTCCGACAGTGCGGCGGCTTTGACGCTGCCGCTGGCCGAGCTGATGTCGAAGCTGACGGTCATGGCGTTGATGCCGTCGACGCTGACAGTGGCCGTCGCGCTGCCTTCACAGGTCACAGCGCTTTTCCCTGCGGGCGTGATGGTCATGTTCTCCGCTGCGTCGGCGTTGGTGAAGTCGAACGAGTAGGAGGCGATGAGCCAGCCGCGGGGCACGCTGAGCGTGTAGGTGTTTCCGCGCTGTCCCTGGTAGATGAGAAGCTGGTTGTCCGTGCCGGGCGCCATGTTGTTGGCTCCGCAGGTCAGCGTGAGGGTGGGTTCGGCTGTGCTGGCCCATTCGGCGAAGTATGTGCCGGCGGCGTTGCCCGTGCCGAAGGCGCCGTGGGCGAGGTCGACGGTGTAGGTGCCTTCTTCGGCCGGCTCTTCGCCTTCTTCGCCTTCGTTCGCGCTGTTGTAGAGGCGCAGGCTTTCAAGGCCGACGAAGCAGCCCACGTTCTCTGTGCCTTTTGTGATGGTCAGTTGCAGGCTGAGCGTGGTGCCGCTTGTCGTGACGGGCGTTTCGGTGGTGAACTCGGGGACAGAGGGCTGCGCGTTGTTCACCTCGTAGTCGGTGATCGAGGCGAAGTCGGCGAGCGATGCTTCGTCGGCTCCCTGTGTGAGGCCGAAGTTCCACTGCCGCACCTTGCCGTCGCCGAGCTGTTGCAGGGCGCCGGTGCCGTTCAGGGGCCAGATGGTGGCGTCGACGGCGTCGAAGGTGAAGCCTTCGCTGAGGCCGGCGATGTTGAGGGTCAGCACGATGGTCGGGTTCGTCGTCGCGTTGACGTCGGGACAGAGGATGCCCTCCGTGATGTTTGCCCCCGACGTCTTGAAGTTGTGCGAGCTGGTCAGGGTGGCTGTGGCTCCCGGGATGGCTGTCCCGTCGCCGTCGGTGACGCTCACGGTCACGTCTGCGGCCGTGGCTCCGGTGCGGGCGAAGGTCAGGTTGACTTCGTCAGGCACCTGTGCGCTTGCGGGGAGCGCCATGCTTGCCAGTCCGAAGAGGCAGCCGAGCAGTAAGGTGTTTTTTTTCATAAGTCTGTTGTTTTATGGATTATGGTTCTTTCTTTTTTCCAAGTCGTGACGTGGCTCGTGTGGCGGCTCCGTCTTATTTGAGGATGTCTTTGATGTCGTCTTTCCCGAGTTTCGAGAAGTTTTCGCGCATGGCGGTGTCGCCTTTCAGGTTCTCCAAGCGGTAGAAGTCCATGAAGCCCATGTTGCCGTCGCGCAGGGCTTGTGCCAGTGCCTTGGGCACCTCGGCTTCGGCTTGGATGACTTCGGCGCGGGCCTGCTGTGCCAGGGCGATCATCTCCTGCTCCTGGGCCACAGCCATGGCGCGGCGTTCCTCGGCTTTGGCTTGGGCGATGTTCTTGTCGGCGTTGGCCTGGTCGATTTGGAGCGTGGCGCCTATGTTCTTGCCCACGTCGATGTCCGCGATGTCGATCGAGAGGATTTCGTAGGCCGTGCCGGCGTCCAGTCCCTTGCGCAGGACGAGTTTCGAGATGGAGTCGGGTTTTTCGAGCACGTCTTCGTGCGAGGGCGATGCGCCGATGCTCGACACGATGCCTTCGCCCACGCGGGCCAGGATGGTGTCCTCGCCGGCGCCGCCGACGAGCTGGTGGATGTTGGCGCGCACGGTGACGCGGGCTTTCACGATGAGCTGGATGCCGTTCTTGGCCACGGCGGCCACGGGCGGCGTGTCGATCACCTTGGGGTTGACGGAGGTCTGCACGGCCTCGAAGACGTCGCGCCCGGCAAGGTCGATGGCCGTGGCTTTCTCGAACGAGAGGTCGATGTTTGCTTTTGAGGCCGAGACGAGGGCGTGGACCACGCGTTGCACATGGCCGCCCGTCATGTAGTGCGCTTCGAGCTTGTCGCGGCTGATGTTGTCCAGTCCGGCTTTATGGGCTTCGATGAGGCTGGGCACGATGATGGAGGGCGGCACGTTGCGGATGCGCATCAGGAAGAGCTGGATGAGCGAGATCCGGACGCCGGACACCTTGGCCGACAGCCAGAGGAAGAAGGGTACGAAGTAGAAGAAGATGCTCAGCGCGACGATGATGGCGATCGCGACGATGATGGCGAAAATGGGATTGAACATGGTGGTTGGTTTTGAGGGTTGCTTAACGGGTGGTGTCCTTGCGGCGCACGAGGATGAGGGCTTCTTCGACGCGTGTGACGACGATGGGGGTGCCCTCGTCGATGAAGCCGTCGGCCGACTTCACCTCGACGTTCTTCCCGTCGATTTCGGCGTTGCCTATGAGGGCGAGGCGCGTGGTGGCGCGGCCCTCGTCGCCGGGCTTGACGCTGAGTTGGGCTTTCGTGGCTGCCGTCGACGAGATGGTGGACCGGAGCGTGGCGCGTTCGATGGCGCGTGAGTGGCTCAGCCAGGCCAGGAAGCCGACGACGACGGCCACCGTGCCGCCGAGGATGGCCATGCCCATGGCGTTGCCGTAGTAGATGAAGGTGAGCACGTTGGCGACGACGGCGCAGGCAGCGCCCACGATGCCGGCCACGCCGAAACCCGGCGCGATGAGTGCTTCGATGGCGAAAAACAGGAGGGCGAGGAGGGCCAGCAGGATGATGATGGTGAGGATTTCCATGGTGTGGGGAATTAAGGGAACGTCCGCTGCGGCCGGAGTCAGTAGGCTGGGCGGTATTTGGCTTCGTCTTTGTCTTCGAGCATGCTCAGGTACGAGATGTAACGTGAGGGGGCCAGCCGCCCCTCGTCGAGGGCGCGGCGCACGGCGCAGCCGGGTTCGTGGGTGTGGGTGCATCCGCGGAAACGGCAGTCGGCCGACAGGGCGAAGATGTCGCGGAAGTAGTGGCCCACTTCGGCGGGCTCGATGTTGAATGTGCCGAAACCTTTGATGCCGGGGATGTCGATGAGCGCCCCGCCGCCCGGCAGGTCGTAGAGGGCGCTGAACGTGGTGGTATGCATGCCCGTCTGGTGGGCTTCGGAGATGCTTGCGGTGCGGGCGTGGGCCTCGGGGACGAGGCGGTTGAGCAGCGTGGACTTCCCCACGCCCGAGTGGCCGGCAAGGAGGGTGGTGCGGCCTGCGAGGTCGTCGCGCAGGGCGTCGAGCCCGCTGCCGGTGAGAGCCGAGATGGCGTGGCAGGCATAGCCCATCGGGCGGTAGAGGGCCATGAGTCCGTCGGCCTCTGCGCGTTCGGCGGCGTCGAGCTCGTCGGCTTTGTTGATGGCCAGCAGGGCCGGCACGCCGTAGGCTTCGGCCGAGGCCAGGAAGCGGTCGATGAACGTGGTCGTCGTCACCGGACGGGCCACTGTGACCACGAGCAGGGCGGCGTCGACGTTGGCGGCGAGCACGTGGCTCTGTTTCGAGAGGTTTGAGGCCTTGCGGACGATGCAGTTGCGCCGCTCGTCGATGTCGGTGATGTAGGCGCCGCCTGCCTGCTGCACCACGCTCACCCCGTCGCCGACGGCGACGGGGCTGGTCGAGCGGATGCCGCGCAGGCGGAAGTTGCCTTTCACCTTGCACTCTACTTCGTGGCCGTCGTCCGTGCGGACCACGTACCAGCTCCCTGTGCTTCGGATGACCGTGCCGTGCATCGCCATGGGCTTTTCGGCGGCTGGTCAGACCGTCATGATTTCTTTCTCCTTGGCTGCCAGGATTTCGTCAATGCGTTTGATGAACTTGTCGTGCAGCTTTTGGAGTTGCGTCTCGGCGTCTTTTTCGAGGTCCTCGCTCAGGCCGTCCTTGATGGCTTTTTTGAGTTTGTCGTTGCCGTCGCGGCGTGTGTTGCGGACGCTCACTTTGGCCTCTTCGGCCTCCTTGCCGCACTGCTTGGAGAGCTGGCGGCGGCGCTCCTCGGTGAGGGGCGGGATGCCGAGGCGGATGATTTCGCCGTTGTTCTCAGGCATGATGCCTACTTCCGAGTCGATGATGGCCTTCTCGATGATGCGGAACATCGACTTGTCCCACGGTTTGATGGCGATGGTGCGGGCGTCGGGCGTGGTCACGGCGGCCACGTTGTTGATGGGCACCATCGAGCCGTAGGAGTCTACGCGGATGGCGTCGAGGATATGGACGTTGGCCTTTCCGGCGCGGATGGTGGCCAGTACGTCTTCAAGGTGCATCACACTCATTTCCATTTTCTCCTCGCAGGCGGCGAGGCAGGCTTTTACGTCGAACATATTTCTTTCTGTGTTAGTGGTTACGCGGTTCAAGGTCGGTCCGGAGGGGGCATGCTGCGCGGCGCGCGGCCTCGGCAGGCGTGCCGGCGGGCTTCCCGGCGCGTTGGCTGCCGCCGCCTCCGTGGAGACAAAGATAAACAGTTTTTCCCGAACGCGCCAAACGTGCCGCCTTTTTTCTGCTCTGACGGGTGTTTTGCCTGTCGCCGTGCCGGGTTTTGCGGGCCGGCGTCCCGTCGCCTCTGGCGCAGCTTCCGTCTTTCCTGTCGCCGTATCCGTGTGGGGCGGCTTGCCGTCTCTCTCCGGCATGGAGGCAGGTCACTCCTCGGTGGCGCGGTTGAGCACTTGGAGCCAGTCTTCAACGAGCACTTTCTCAGTCTCTTCCAGCGGTTCGCTGGGGGAGGTGAGCTTTCGGATCAGGCGTTTCTTGGCCGTGCTTGGGTTGCTGTGGCTCGTGAGTGCCTGCATCTCTTTGTAGGAGAACTGGTAGTATTGCAGCAGGCAGATGCGGAATTCCGTGATTGAGAGATTGAAGTTGCTGGTGATGAGGCGCGTGGCGTGGTTGTCCCATTCAGCGTCGAGTGTGTGCACCAGTTGCGTCCAATCGTCCACGGTCGGGCTGCTTCCGCCCGTGACGGCTTGGTGGAAGAAGCTGAGCAGCGAGGCTTTCTGGCGCATCAGTTTCTTTTCTTCTTCCTTTTCTATGACTTGGTTGAGGCTTGCTTCCAAGGCCTCGGCGCGTTCGTTGGCCTCGGCGGCTTCCCGGCGCGCGTGCTCAGCTTCCTGACGCGCCTGGTCGGCCTTTCGGGTCAGCGTTCCGGCCTGTCTTTGGCTCTCTTCGAGGCGGTCTGTTGCTGCCGTGAGGCGTCTCCTTGCGCGCCGCCGCCCGACGGCGAGCCACGCCGTCGCTCCGCCCAGTGCGAGGCTGGCGCACAGCGCCGCCCAGAACCAGACGGTGAACTTCTTTGCGCTGGCCAGTTCGGCGGCGAGGGCGTCGCGCTGCTTCTTGTAGGTGTCGTAGCTGAACTGTGCGTAGGCCTGGCTCACTGTCTCTTCGTCAAGTGTGTCATCCGCAGAGTCGTGAGCGGCGATGTATCGGCCGGCGTAGTCCGCCTGTCCCTGCACGTCGCCCCTGAGGCGGGCGCATTCATAGAGTCCTTGCCAGCCGTAGGCGCGGCTGTGCAGCGACTTTCCCTGCGTGGCCATGCGGTAGTGGGCTTCGGCCTTGTCGAGCTGCCTGATGGCGCGGTAATACTCGCCCTGGACCACATGGCCGAAATCTGGCGAAGTGCACGGATATTTGGGCAGTTGTGTGATGAGGCGTCCGGCCAAGCCGAGTGAATCTGCTTCGATACACAATAATATATAATTATTTAAGACCCCTCTGATATAATAATTGATCGTGTCTTCTTTGAGCATTTGCCAAGCTTTACGGTAATACACAAATGCACTGTCGTTTTGATTTTTCATTCGATGCCCTTTGCCCAGCATTCCGTAGCTTTCCGCAATCCGCTGGCGAGTATTTATGCGTTTCGCATAGCCTAAGGTTTTATGGGCAAACCGGATGGCGTTGTCCGGCTTATATTGCCCGTTCGAAATGCCGCTGAGGCGGGCGTAAGTAAAAAACATCAAGTCCAAATCATTATAAAGCTCGGTTTCCAGATCTAAGATTTTCAGGTAACAGGCTATGGCTTCGGGCGCATCACCCCGGTCTGTGTAAATTCCGCCGAGGTAATAGTTCGCCCAAGCCTGTTCATGGGCGTTCCCCTTACGTTCATAATAGGACACGACAGCACGCATGGGGGCGGCGTCCGTCGGGGTGCGATAGGCTTTGAACAGGGCTGCCGTGCGCAGTAGTTCGGAGCGCATCCGTGTTCCCTCTTCGGCTCGGTTGAACTGTGCCTTCCGCGCAGTGAGCACGTCGGCCACGCTGTCGGGGTTGGCGTCGAGGCGGGCGGTGAGGCTGTCGAGTGCGGCGGTGAGCGTAGCGGTCGGGGCCGGGCGCTGGCAGCCGGCAACCCCCATGCCGGCCGCGAGGGCCAGCAAGAGAATGAAGAGATGTTTCTTGGCTTTTTTCATGGTACGTGTAGACTTTTAGTGTCCACAAAGTTAGCGAAAAATCCGAGAAACGAGCCTCAGAAGGGGCGAAAACAGGCCATAAAAGACAGGTAAACGCCGAAAATCTCCGCTTGCTCCCTTTCTGAAATCATCCCGGATAGGCCGGAATGGGGCGGTCACAGCTAACAAATACCTAACAACGGTTTCGCAAACGGTTGAAAATCAGTGTGTTTTTCCTGTTAGGTAATTGTTAGAAAATTTGAGTGTGTTTTTTTTGTTGAAAACTGTTGCCCAATTAACTTTGTGAGTGCTAAAACAATAAAATCCTATACAAATGAAACCTACATCCGTATTCCACAACGTGGTGGCTTTTTGCCTCATCCTGTTCGCTTCACTGCCAGTCTCGCTGGCGGCATCCGCTCAAAATCCTGACGAGGGCGACGACCCGAATGCTTCGGTCCGGATAGATATTTCTTTGGAGCGAGAAAAGGACGATCCGTGTGAACCAGAGCCTCGTCGCCTCCCCGCTCCTGTGTCGGCGAGCTACGATCATACCTATTTATATATAGCGACGCCGGCCGCCGTGGTGGAATATGCGGTCACGGCTTCCGACGAGGCGGTCGTAGCGCGCGGCGTGGCCG
>DVNY01000052.1 GCA_018714085.1 Candidatus Caccomonas pullistercoris | reverse complement strand
CTACACCATCGTGCGCGAAGTGCTCGGCGAAAGCTGGATCAAAGAAGGCCTCTTCCGCATCGGCACGAGCCGCTTGGCCAACCTGCTGGTCAGCGACGTGCTCGGCGAGCCGGTGAAGCCATTTTAAGCCCTCAGCCGAAGCGGTCCGCCCACCCCTCTTGCGCCTGCTACGCTCCCGACACCCTCTCCGCAGAGAAGGACGCAAGGGGCGATTCCTGCCACGTTCCACAATGCTGACAGTCTTGCCCCAAACCGATGCAAAACCGCGTCACGACGGGCCTGAAAAAGCCTCAGGCGACCCACTCCCACGGGTGACTGCGACCGGAAAAACGGAAGCTGCGACAGGATTTTCTGTCGCAGCTTCCGTTTTTCCGGTCGCAGTCACCCGTGGGAGTGAGTCGCCTGAGGTTTTTTCAGGCCCGTCGTGACGCGGTTTTGCATCGGTTTGGGGGCAAGGCTGTCAGCATTGTGGAACGTGGCAGGAATCGCCCCTTACGTCCTTCTCTGCGGAGAGGGTGTCGGGAGCGTAGCAGGCGCAAGAGGGGTGGGAGGACCGCTTCGGCTGAGGGCTTAAAATGGCTTCACCGGCTCGCCGAGCACGTCGCTGACCAGCAGGTTGGCCAAGCGGCTCGTGCCGATGCGGAAGAGACCTTCTTTGATCCAGCTTTCGCCGAGCACTTCGCGCACGATGGTGTAGTAGGTGAGGGCGTCGTCCACGGTGCTGACGCCGCCGGCCGCTTTGAATCCGATTTTTGTCCCCGTTTCAGCAAAGTATTCCTTGATGGCCGTACACATGACGTAAGCAGCTTCGGGCGTGGCGGCAGGCTCGATTTTTCCGGTTGACGTCTTGATGAAATCGGCCCCGGCATAGATGGCCAGCAGCGAAGCACGCTTGATGTCCATGGCCGAGGGCAGCGCGCCGGTTTCCAAGATGACTTTGAGCGGACGGTCTGCGCAAGCTGCCTTGATTTCGGCGATTTCGTCGCAAAGCGTTTCGTAGTCGCCCGACAGGTAGGCGCCGACGCTCATCACGCAGTCTATTTCAGTGGCTCCGTCGTGGACGGCAAGGGCTGTTTCTGCTGTTTTTATCTCCGCGAAGGTCTGCGACGAGGGGAAGCCGCCCGCCACGCAGGCCACTTCGACACCGTCGGCTTGGAGCGACTGCGAAACGATCTGGGCAAAGTTCGGATAGACGCAGATGGTGGCCAGATGAGGCAGGTCGGGGTGTGCGTCGGCGAAGTCGTTGACGCGTTCGGTCAGAGCCAGGATGCTTTCGGCACTGTCGGTGACTTTGAGTGACGTCAGTTCGAGTGTGCCGATGAGCTGGCGTTTCACTTCGTCGGTGTCATATTCAGCTTTGTGCTCGTCGAGCAGGCGGCGTACAGCCTCGGCCACTTGCTCGTCGTGCAGGTGCAGGTCGTAGTGGGAGAGGGCTTGTTCGTATTTGCTCTGCGGGTGGTTGTGGTCGCAGCCGCAGTCGTGGTGAGGTGTAGTCATATGGTTGGTTTTTAGGGGTTGAGTTTCTGGTTTTCGAGGTGGCGCGTGGCGTCTCGGCGGGTCTTCTTTTCAAGGTTGCGCCGGAAAGCTTCGGTGAGGTCGACTCCGGTCTGGTTGGCCAGGCAAAGGAGCACCCACAGCACGTCGGCCATCTCGTCGGACGGGTCGGTGGGTTCGCCGGGTTTGAACGACTGTTCGCCATAGCGCCGGGCCATGATGCGTGCCAGCTCTCCGACTTCTTCGGTCAGGCAGGCCATGTTGGTCAGCTCGTTGAAGTAGCGGACGCCGTAGGTCTTAATCCAGTTGTCGACGGTGGCTTGGGCTTCTTTCAGGGTCATTTTTTTGTTCTTTTATGCCGGGCGGCGTGTTGGGTGGATTCGGAGGGTGAAGAGACGGCCGGTATGCCGGGGATTTCCTGTCAGCCGTTCTGTGATTTCTGTCAGTTATTCGGGATTTTCTGTCAGCCGTCCTGTTTTTCCTAATCGCCGTCCCGTGAAATTCGGTCGCCGGTTTGTCGTTCCAGCCACGGCGTTCGCCTTCATTCCTTGGCTTTTGTGTCCATGCAGATGGTCACAGGGCCGTCGTTGAGCAGTTCCACCTTCATGTCGGCGCCGAACTGGCCGGTGGCGACGGGACGCCCGAGGGCTTCGGAAAGTTCGTGGCAAAACGCCTCGTAGAGCGGAACGGCGAGTTCGGGGCGCGCCGCGCGGATGTAGGAGGGGCGGTTGCCTTTCTTGGTCGAGGCCATCAGCGTGAACTGGCTGACTACGAGGACTTCACCCCCGATGTCTTTCACGGACAGGTTCATCACGCCGTCGGTGTCGTCGAAGATGCGCAGGTTGACGGTTTTCTTGACGAGCCATGCACTGTCGTCCGCGCCGTCGGCTTCTTCGATGCCGACGAGCAGCAGGAGGCCTTGGCCGATGGCGGACTTCTGGACGCCGTCGATGGTGACGGAGGCGTGGCGGACACGTTGGATGACTACTCGCATAGGTTCGGTTTATCTGGTGACAACGTGCAAAATTAGGGATAATTCCTCACTCAGCCTGCCCGGCGTGGAGGTTTTCATAGATTTTCCGCCCGCGCGTCGCGCCGAGCAGTTGCTCGATTTGCTCGCTACTGGCTGCCATGACGCGTTTTACACTACCGAACTCTTTGAGTAACAGTGTTTTAGTCTTTTCGCCGATGCCTTTCACGCTGTCCAGAGCTGAGGCTGTCTGCCGCTTGCTGCGCTTTTCGCGGTGGAAGCTGATGGCATAGCGGTGAACCTCGTCCTGCATTCGGGTGAGCAGGCGGAAAAGGGCGCTGTCGGCTTTCATGCCGACGGTCGACGGGGGAAAACCGTAGAGCAGTTCGCGCGTGCGGTGGCGGTCGTCTTTGGCCAGTCCGGCGATAGGGATGTCGAGCCTCAGTTCGCCGGTTGTGACGCGGTGGATCACCTCCATCTGCCCGCGTCCGCCGTCGGCAATGATGAGGTCGGGCAGGGGAGTGCCTTCCTCTATCATTCGTGAATAGCGCCGGCGCACCACCTCTTGCATCGAGGCATAGTCGTCTGGGCCGCTGACTGTCCGGATGATGTAGCGGCGGTAGAGTTTTTTCGCGGGCTTCAATTTCTCGAACACCACGCAGCCGGCGACGGCGTCGGAGCCTTGGATGTTCGAGTTGTCGAAGAGTTCGATGCGATAGGGTAACTTCGGAAGGTTAAGGGCGTCCTGAATCTCTTTCATAAGGCGCACCTGCTTCTGCTCGGGATTGAGTTTCTCGGCCTGTTTGAGGCGATCGAAGCGATATTGTTTGACGTTGAGTTGCGAAAGTTCGAGCAGCTTTTTCTTCTCACCGCGTTGCGGGACCGTCTGGCTGACCCCGTCAATCGGGAGGTCAATGGCGAAGGGCACTATGACTTCGTGCGCGTTGTTCGGATACCGTTCGCGCATTTCGACAATGCCCAGTGCGAGCAGGTCGGCGTCGCTTTCGTCAAGCCGCTTGCGGTATTCGAACGTGAAGGCTTGGTTGATGCAGCCGTTGGCAATATGGAGAAAATTGATGTAGGCCGTCTGGTCGTCGCTTTCAATGCTGAAAACGTCGATGTTGTGCATTGTGCTCGACACGACTTCACTGCGTGCTTGGAACGTCTCTATCAGCACGTAGCGTTCTTTCACTGCCTGTGCTTCCTCAAAGCGCATTTCGCTGGCCAGCTGCTGCATTTCGGCTTTCATCTGGCGGGCCACTTCGGCCGTGTTGCCTTTGAGAATTTCACGGCAGGCGGCAATGTTTTTCAGGTATTCTTCTTGACTTTGGTGTCCGGCGCAGGGGCCGGGGCAGTTGTGCAGGTGAAAATCCAGGCACACCTTGAAGCGCCCTTCGGCTATGCCTTCGGGAGTGAGTGACAGCCGGCACGTGCGGGGCTGGTAGAGCTTCCGGCACAAGTCGAGCAGGGCATACATCGTCGGGACATGGCTGTAAGGGCCATAGTAGGTGGCTCCGGGAATCGTGCGTTGCCGTGTCTTGAAAATGCGAGGGTAGGGCTCGTTTGTGACAGCGATGGATGGATACGTCTTGTCGTCTTTGAGCAACACGTTGTAGCGCGGCTTATATCGCTTGATGAGGTTGTTTTCAAGAAGCAGGGCGTCTGCCTCGGTCGGCACGACGACGTATTTGATGTCATGTATCTTTGAAACGAGCAGCCGGGTCTTCCGTGTTTGCTGCTCCTTGTTGAAATAAGAGCTGACACGGCGTTTGAGGCGTTTGGCCTTACCTACATATATAATAGTACCCGTCTCGTCGAGATACTGGTAGCACCCCGGCGAATCGGGCAGGTTGAGCACAATGCCCCGCAGGTATTCCTGTTTTTCTTTCGAGACGCCCATTCTTTCCGCTTGCTTATTCGTCAATGGTGAGCAGGACGCTGATATCCGTCCCAGGGGCGAACGCTGACCTTCCGTCCAATCCCTCCATGCGTAGTTCTATGAGAAAGTTGATGAAGGTGGCTTTCGGTTTGAAGAACTGCACCAAGTCGTAGGCCGCGCGCATCGATCCGCCGGTCGCGAGCAGGTCGTCGTGAATCAGAACGGTGTCGTCGGGCTCGATGGCGCCGAGGTGGATTTCAATGGAGTCCGTCCCATATTCCTTGGCGTAGTTTTTCTTGATAGTCTCACCGGGCAGCTTTCCCGGCTTGCGGCACATGACGAAGCCGGCACCCAATCGGGCCGCGAGCGCTGCTCCCATGATGAATCCTCTCGACTCGATGCCGACGACTTTCGTTATGCCCTTGTTAGCGTACAGCCGGGTGAGCTCGTCTAACATTTCGCGAAAACACTCCGCATCTTTGAAGAGCGTGCTTACGTCCTTGAACTGAATTCCGGGCTTGGGGAAATTAGGGATGTTCCGTAGGTTAGAAATGAGTAGTTCCCTGTTCATAATTCCTTTGTATAAAGAGAGTTTTGAGAGTTGTGTTTCACGTGAAACGTAGCACTACCTTCCTAATAACACCAGTAGTACGCTGATGTCGCTGGGAGAGACGCCGGGGATGCGTCCGGCTTGGGCGAGCGTCTCCGGATTGATTTGGGAAAGTTTCTGACGTGCTTCGGTTGACAGTTGGGTGAGTTTGTCATATTCGAAACGGTCTTTGATTTTTATGGCTTCGAGGCGTTGCATCTTGTCAGCCAATACACGCTCACGATGGATGTAACCATGATACTTTATGGCAACTTCTGCCGCTTCGATCGTCTCGTTGCGATCTTCTACGATGGAGTCCAGTAAATGCTGGAAAGCGGGGATTTCCGTCGCGATGTTTGTGAGTGTGATCTGTGGCCGGCTGATGAGGTCGAAAAGCTTGCATCCTCCGTGCAGAGGCGCTGTCCCTAATTGTTCAAGGTAGGGGTTGATTTTCTCTGCTCGGATGGAGAAGTTGTGGCAGAACCGGACGATTTCTTCGATGCTTTTGTGTTTATTGCGGAAACGGCGCGTGCGTTTCTCATCAGCGAGTCCCCATTCAATAGCCTTGGGCGTGAGGCGCTCGTCGGCGTTGTCCTGTCGTAGGAGAATGCGATATTCCGCACGGGAAGTAAACATGCGATATGGCTCGTCTACTCCTTTCGTGACTAAATCGTCGATGAGAACGCCAATGTAAGCTTCGTCACGGTGCAGGACAACTGGCGATGAACCAGCACACTTGCGCGCGGCGTTGATGCCTGCGATGATTCCTTGTCCTGCGGCTTCTTCGTATCCTGTCGTGCCGTTGACCTGTCCTGCGAAGTACAAGCCTTCGACCAACTTGGACTCCAAAGAATGCGAAAGTTGCGTCGGGTCAAAATAATCATACTCGATGGCATATCCGGGACGGTAGACGATTAAATCGCGGAAACATGGAATTTTTTTCAGCGCCTTGATTTGGATGTCCATTGGTAGGCTTGAAGAAAATCCGTTCAGGTATAGCTCATTCGTGTCGACACCCTCAGGTTCGAGAAAAAGCGGGTGCTGCGAACGGTCGGGGAAGGTGACAAGTTTAGTCTCAATGCTGGGGCAATAACGAGGCCCGATGCTTTGAATTTGTCCGTTGAAAAGGGGAGAATCAGTGAGTCCAGAACGCAAGACGGCGTGAACGTCCTCGTTGGTGCTGCAAGTCCAACACGGAAGTTGAGGTAACGGACGGCGGTCGCTGATATAGGAGAAACGGTGGAAGTCGTCCTCGCCCGGTTGTGGCTCCATGTCTTCGAAATGTACCGAACGTGCATCGATGCGGACGGGAGTTCCTGTCTTCATCCGGCCGACGCGGATGCCATGTGCTGCGATGGAACCGGAGAGTTTTACGCTTGCAGGTTCGGCCGAACGTCCGCCGGGAACTTTCGTCCTGCCGATGTGCATGAGTCCGTTGAGGAATGTGCCTGCTGTAATGACAACAGCACCGGCGTGCAGTACGACGTCCCACAGGGTGCGCAGCCCGCATATTCTTCCGTTTTCAACGATAATTTCTGTTGCTTCATCTTGCCATATGGAAAGGTTTGGCGTGTTTTCAAGGCGGCGTCTCCATTCGGTGATGAAGCGGGCGCGGTCGCACTGAGCCCTTGGGCTCCACATGGCAGGGCCTTTGGATCGGTTGAGCATACGAAACTGAATGGCTGTTGCGTCGGTCACTTCGCCTGTTCCGCCTCCCAAGGCGTCTATTTCCCTGACAATTTGCCCTTTCGCTATGCCGCCGATTGCAGGGTTACAGCTCATTTGGGCAATCTTATTCATGTCCATTGTCAGCAGGCAGGTACGTGCGCCGATGCGTGCGGCTGCCAATGCGGCTTCGCAGCCCGCGTGTCCGCCACCGACGACAACGACGTCAAAGTGTAGTTCCAAGTTCATGATTCGCAGTGCTTCTTTTTTCGTGAGCAAATTTAGGAAAAAAAGAAATACGTGGGAGTGGGGTTGGGGCTTCACTCGCATAGATGGTCGCGGCGCCCGCCCATTCTGTTGTAACAGTAGAATGGACGGACGCCGCGATGAGAAGTACGTGCAGGCCGTTGAGGGAAGGTGTCGCTTCTGCGGTTCTGTCAGGCGTCGAGGAAGGCTGTCAGCTCAGTGAGCGAGTTGGCCACATGGATGGCTTCGTGGGTCTTGTCAGTCATGACGCCTTGCTTTTCCAGTGCATCGAGCATGTCGATTAGTGGTTTCCAAAATCCGTTCACGTTGAAAAGAATGAGTGGCTTGGCGTGCATGCCGAAGACATGGGCGGCAGCGGTGGTAAAGACTTCGTCGAGCGTGCCGATGCCACCGGGTAGGGCTACGAAGGCATCACTCTCGCGTAGCATGATAGCCTTGCGGTCGTTCAGGTCTACACAGCGAAACTCCACGTCAATCGTTTCGCTGACCAAGCCACGCTCCACAATGGATTGCGGTACGACGCCGAACACCCGGCCGCCGTTTTCTTTGACCGCCCGGGCGAGCACCTCCATCATGCCGCAGCGACTGCCGCCGTAGACGAGTGTCTTGTGTGTCCGGCCGAGCCATTGGCCAAATGTTTCGGTGGCTTCTTGGATTTCCGGGGCTACGTCCGTTTTGGAACTCAGGTAGACTCCAATGTTTGTCATGGGTGAAAGTTTTTTATAAGGAGATTTGGTGATAGTCGGATGGGGCTGGCATAGAACGAATGCCCCGGCCGCGGACGCCGGGAGCGTCAGAGCCGGGGTTGTTTGAGAGGGACTCGGGCGAAAGAGCCCGGGTGTTGTGCTCAGCGCACTGCGATGCACTCGATTTCGACGCGCGCGCCTTTCGGGAGCTCTTTCACGGCCACGGCAGAGCGGGCCGGGGCGTCGCCTTCAAAGAAGGTGGCGTACACCTCGTTCATGGCGGCAAAGTCGTTCATATCGGCGAGGAAAACGCTCGTCTTGACCACATTGTCCATCGTCAGTCCAGCCTCGGCCAGAATGGCTTTGATGTTTGTCAGCGACTGACGCGTCAGTTCTTTGATACCACCCTCGGCGAATGACCCCGTGGCGGGGTCGACGGGCAGTTGTCCCGAAACGAATACCATGCCGCCGGCCTCGACAGCCTGGCTGTAAGGACCGATGGCCGCAGGAGCCGAAGAAGTTGCGATTACTTTTTTCATGTCTGTCAGTGTTATAAAAAGTTGCAAGGCAAAATTAGGAATTTCTTTTGATACGGGCGTCGTTTGTTTTTCCTACTTTTGTGCCACATATGAGAACGTTCAACGAACACACCCTGCCCAACGGGCTCCGTATCGTACATGAAGCCTCGCCGACCGACGTGGTCTATTGCGGCTACGTCGTGATGGCCGGCACGCGTCACGAAGACGCGCCTGACAGCGGTATGGCTCATTTTTGCGAACACCTGACCTTCAAGGGCACACGCCGCCGGCGGGCCTGTCACATCGCCAATGGCCTCGAGCGGGTCGGCGGCGACCTGAACGCCTATACTTCGAAGCAGGAGACTGTCTACTATGCCACTGTTCTGCGTGACGACTTTGCCCGCGCGGTCGACCTCCTGTCCGATATTGTATTCCATAGTGTTTACCCGCAGCGCGAGATAGATCGCGAGGTCGACGTCATCGCTGATGAAATCGACAGTTACAACGATTCGCCGGCTGAGTTGATTTACGATGAGTTCGAGTCGATGGTCTTTGCCGGCCATCCGCTTGGCCGCGACATTTTAGGCGATGCCGCCCGGCTGCGACAGTACACCACGGCCGACGCCCTGCGTTTCACCGGGCGCTACTACCGTCCTTCGAATGCCGTTTTCTATTGTTATGGCAGGGTGGATTTCGCCCGTGTCGTGCGGACTGTGGAGCGGGCGACGTCAGGGCTTGGGTCTGGGGTCGAGCCAGCCGCTTCGCAACCGCTTCCGGAATATCGTCCCGAAGTGCGCCGCGTTTCGCGCGGCACACACCAGACGCACGTCCTTGTGGGCGGCCGGGCGTTCGGCGGGAGCGACGAGCGCCACGTCGGCCTCGTCCTGCTGAACAACCTGATGGCCGGCCCGGGCATGAACGCCAGGCTCAACACCGTGCTTCGCGAACGCGCCGGTCTGGTCTATACGGTCGAAGGGTCGCTCCTGACATATCCCGACGCGGGGGCTTGGTGCGTCTATTTTGGCTGCGACGAAGCCGACGTGCCCCGGTGCCGCCGCCTTTTGGCGCGCGAATATGCCCGCTTGGTCGATACGCCCCTTTCGCCCGCCCGGCTGGCGGCGGCTAAGAAGCAGTTGAAAGGTCAGGTCGGCATCGGCTGTGACAGCTTTGAGAACTACGCGCTCGCCTTGGGCAAGACTTATGCCCATTATGGCCGTCCACGCGACGTCGAACGCCTCTTTGCGCGCATTGACAGCTTGACCGCGTCCGACCTGCAAGCCATTGCGCAGTCCGTCTTCGCTTCTGAGCGGATGACAACGCTCATCTACACCCGATAGCTGCCCGGTGAGGTTTTGTCCGCGCCCGGTCTGAAAAAACGATAAGCCTTATGACACATCCTCTGTCCTCATTTAATTATTGTCCCCGTTGCGGTTCGTCCGGCTTTGAGGTCAACGATTTCAAGTCGAAGCGTTGCCGGGAATGTGGTTTCACCTATTATCACAACGCAGCGGCTGCCACGGTGGCAGTCGTCTTCGATGCCGAAGGCCGGCTCCTTGCCTGCCGGCGTGCAGCTGACCCCGCGCGCGGCACCCTCGACCTTCCGGGCGGTTTTGTCGACGCCGGTGAGAGCGTCGAAGACGGTTGCCGTCGCGAGGTGGCCGAAGAAACCGGCGGCCGTGTCGAGGCGATGCGCTTCCTCTTCTCCTTGCCCAATGTTTACTGCTATTCGGGTTTTGAGGTGCACACGGCGGACAGCTTCTTCCTATGTCGCTTGACGCCGGACCGGCCTCTCCGTCCTCATGACGATGCAGCCGAACTCTTGTGGCTCTCCCCAGCCGAAGCGCAACCGGAACTGTTCGGCCTGGCGTCGATCCGTCGTGGCGTGGAACGCATCCTGCCCGACTGGACCGCCGGGCGTCTGGCTTGGTGAGGGCGTTCAATGAAAACAAATACCCATCTCATAAAATTCAGACACTATGGCAAAAGTAACTTTCGCAGGCACGCCCGTGACGACTACGGGCGAACTGCCCGCAGTCGGCGCACCCGCGCCCAAGTTCGGAGGAGTGCGCGCTGATCTCAGTGTGCTTCACCTGCCCGACCTGCTGGGCAAGCGCGTTGTCATCAACTTCTTTCCGAGCCTCGACACCCCCGTGTGCGCGGCCTCGGTACGCCGTTTCAACAAGGAGGCTGCCGCGCTCGACAACACCGTAGTCCTTTGCGTGTCGAAGGACCTCCCGTTCGCCCAAAGCCGTTTCTGTACGACCGAAGGCATCGAGAACGTCATTGCGCTCTCTGTCTTTCGTTGCAAGTGCATTGATGAGAAATACGGCATCACCATCGCCGACGGCCCGCTGCGCGGCCTGTTGGCACGGGCTGTCGTGGTGGTCGACACGGATGGCCGGATCATTTATGAACAACTTGTCGACGAGATTACGGAAGAGCCTGACTATGCCGCCGCTCTTGCCGTGCTGAAATAAGCGCGCCCTGATGCGTCCTCGGCGAGGCGCGCCACCGTCCGTGGCCTGAGTGATGGGAGCGAACGGTGGTGCGCCTCGTTGTTATCCCGGCTTAGGCGGAGGGAGGGGAGGAGTGTCCTTCCGAATGGATGCCCCGTCCGTTTCTCCCGCCATGCCGAGAGTAAATCCCGGTTTACTGATTGAGTTTCCCGGACGGCTGACTGGTTTTCCCGGACGGCTGACGGTTTTTTCTGGACGGCTGACAGGAAATCCTATCAGCCGTCCTGTTGTACCAGCGTGGGCGGGGGGCATTCGTCGGAGCGGTTCGGTTGCCGCGGATGGTTTTCTTCTCCCTCCGGACGCAGTTTTACGCTTTTCGGTCAAAAAAACGTGCACATCGGGATTCCCTTCCGTAAAAAGTCTCTATATTTGCCGTAATTCCTATGAAAACGTTCGGACTTGTCAACGTATGGCGCTTCTATCGCGACGGTTTTCGCGAGATGACGTGGGGGCGGACACTGTGGATCATCATCCTCGTCAAGCTGTTCGTGCTCTTCGCTGTGTTGCGTGCCTTCTTCTTCCGTCCCGCCCTGGCCGGTCTCGATGCTGATGAGAAGCCCGCCGCCGTGGCTGGCGAGTTGCTCCGACGGCCGGCGGCCACCACTTCGCCCGACTGAACCTGCGTCTGACGTTTTGAAAGAAAACAAGAAAAACAGATATGCTTATGCTGCTTAGTGCTATTGAACTTTCTCTGATTGATTGGTCTCGCGCGCAATTCGCGCTCACTGCGTGCTATCATTGGCTCTTTGTTCCCCTCACCCTCGGCCTTGCGGTCGTCATGGGTATCATGGAGACGCTTTATGTCGTCAGGAAAGATCCTTTCTGGAAAAGGGCGGCGCGGTTTTGGATGAAACTGTTCGGCATCAACTTCGCCGTAGGCGTGGCGACAGGACTAATCCTCGAATTCCAGTTCGGTACCAACTGGAGCAACTACTCGTGGTTCGTGGGCGACATTTTCGGCGCCCCGCTGGCCATCGAGGGCATCATCGCGTTCTTCATGGAGGCCACGTTCATCGCGGTCATGTTTTTCGGTTGGAACAAAGTGAGCCGCGGTTTTCACCTCACGGCGACGTGGCTCACCGGCGTCGGTGCCACATTCTCGGCTTGGTGGATACTCGTGGCCAACAGTTGGATGCAGCATCCTGTCGGTATGCAGTTCAACCCAGACACCGTGCGCAACGAGATGATGGACTTCTTTGCGGTTGCCTTCTCGCCGGTGGCGGTCGTCAAGTTCTGCCACACCGTTTTTTCCGGCTGGCTCACGGGTGCCGTCTTCGTTGTCGGCGTGAGCTGCTGGTTCCTTCTGCGTCGCCGCGAGCAGCCTCTGGCCAAGGCGAGCCTGCGTGTCGGGACCATTGTCGGGCTGGTCGCTTCGGTCGGCGTGCTGGCCACGGGCGACAGCTCTGCGCTCGACGTGGCCCGCTACCAGCCCATGAAGCTTGCCGCTATGGAAGGCCTCGAACGGGGCGGCGAGCGTGCCCCCTTCTCCGTTGTGCCGGGGGTCGAGGTGCCCGGGGCGCTTTCCATTCTGGCCACGCATGATGTCGACGGCTACGTGCCGGGCATCCGGGACCTCATCGACGGTTATGCCCGCCCTGCCGGTGACGGCCACTTGCTGGCCGGCGAGAAGGTGACGCCCGACGGCATCGTTTATCTTTCTGCCGAAGAGAAGATGCGCCGTGGCCGCGTGGCGCTCGAAGCTTTCCGCACCTATCGCAACGACACCGTGCCGGCGGCAAACCGGGCTGAAGCGCGCCAGCGGTTGATGGATAATATGGAATACTTCGGTTATGGCTACCTCCCGTCGCCCGAGCGGCTCGTGCCTCCTGTCGGGCTCACCTACTGGGCTTTCCGGGTGATGGTGGGCGGCGGTATGTTCCTTCTGGCGGTGCTGGCTGTCTTGCTGTGGGCGGAGCGGCGCGGCCGGCTCGAAGCATGGCGCTGGCTGCTCCACCTTGGGCTTTGGAGCATCGCCGTAGTCTACGTGGCGGGACAGGCAGGCTGGATCGTGGCCGAAGTGGGCCGTCAGCCGTGGGCTATTCAGGATTTGTTGCCTGTCGAAGCCGCCGTTTCGTTCCTTGACCCCGCTGCCGTGCAGACTACGTTCTTCATTTTCCTCACCCTGTTCACCGTTCTGCTTGTGGCTGAGTTGCGCATCCTCTGCCGTGCCATTAAGAAAGGCCCCGAGGCCTGACACGCCGCGCGGTGTGCGGCAGGTCCCTGTCGCTGTGACCATAGAAGACAAATAAAGACATCGAAAATACAATCACTATCGCCATGATTACCTACGCGTTCTTACAACATTATTGGTGGTTTCTCGTTTCGCTGCTCGGCGGGCTGCTTGTTTTCCTCTTGTTTGTACAAGGCGGCAATTCCCTGATCTTCCGCCTTGGCAGGAATGAAGCCGAGCGCAGCCTGCTGGTCAACTCGACGGGACGTAAGTGGGAATTTACGTTCACGACGCTCGTCACTTTCGGTGGGGCTTTCTTCGCTTCGTTCCCCTTGTTTTACAGCACGAGCTTCGGCGGGGCGTATTGGCTGTGGGTCTTGATCTTGATCAGCTTCGTGTTGCAGGCCGTCGCCTATGAGTTCCAATCGAAGCCGGGCAACGTCTTGGGACGTTCGACGTACCGCCGTTTCCTTGTGTTCAACGGCTTCGTCGGTCCGTTCCTGCTCGGGGCGGCCGTGGCGACGTTCTTCACAGGCTCGGCGTTCGTGATCGACAAAGGCGCCATGGGCGACACGCTGGCCCCGGTCATCAGCCGTTGGGCCAATGGCTGGCACGGGCTCGACGCCTTGGCCGACCCTTGGAACTGGGTGCTCGGTCTGGCGGTCTTCTTCCTGTCGCGTGTGTTGGGCTCGCTCTATTTCATCAATAACATCGCCGACAACGCTTTGCAACCCCGGTTGCGGCGCCAGGTGCTCACCGATGCCGTTCCCTTCGTCCTGCTTTTTGTTGCTTTCGTCGGCCGTGTGCTGCTCGGTCCGGGCTATGCCGTCGACGCTGCGGGCGCCATCGTGCTGACCCCTTACAAGTACGCGCTCAACCTGTGGCAGATGCCGGCCGTCGGGGTGACCTTCCTGGTCGGTGTGGCGCTGGTGCTCTACGGCATTGTCCGTACGCTCGTCAAGCCGGGTTTTGTCTACGGCATCTGGGCCGCAGGTACCGGCACGGTGCTCACCGTCCTGGCGCTGCTGCTCACGGCGGGCTATAATTCTACGGCCTATTATCCCTCGTCTGTCTCGCCGGAGAGTTCGCTCACCATTGCGAACAGTTCGTCAAGTCTTTTTACGCTGCAGACGATGGCTTGGGTCTCGTTGGCTATTCCCCTTGTGCTGGCCTACATCGCCTATGCCTGGCACGCCATCGACCGTGACCCGCTCACCCGTAAGGAACTTGAAAACAACGAACATAAGTATTAGTACACATTTCTATAATCTTAAAAACAATTGGAAGACCGATGGAAAGTTCGATTTCCCCAACCGCCGCGTCGCGCCAGGCGTGGCTCGATGTGGCCCGGCTGCTGGCCATGTTCCTTATGGTATGCTGTCATTGTGCCGACCCGTTCAATTTTTACAATGGTCATGACACCGCCCTCCTCGCCGAGATTCAGTTTTGGGGCGGGGCGTGGGGCAGCCTGATCCGGCCGTGCATCCCGCTGTTCGTCATGATTACGGGTTCGCTGCTCCTGCCGTTGCAGCGAGAGACAGGACCGTTCCTGCGGCGCTACCTGCCGCGCGTTGTCTGGCCTTTCATCATCTGGTCCGTTGTCTACTATCTTTTTCCCTGGCTGCTTAGTCTGATGGGCGGAGGACGCGGCGAGCTGGCGCTCTTCTTCCCCTATGCCGCCGACGAGCCCCTCACGTTCGGCGCAGCCCTTGTCCGTATTGCCCACATCCCCTTTAATTTCAATCCGCTGGCCGTCCAGATGTGGTACATCTACCTCCTCATCGGCCTTTATCTCTACCTGCCCGTCTTTTCGGCATGGGTAGAGCGCGCGTCACTGCGCGCCAAGCTCTGGTTTCTCGGCGCATGGGCAGTGACGCTGCTCCTGCCTTATTATCGGCAGTTTGCCGACGGGCAGTTGTGGGGCGAGTGTTCATGGAACGGCTTTGGGTTGCTTTACTACTTCTGCGGGTTCAACGGCTACCTGCTCCTAGGGCACGTCTTGCGCCGTCACGTCCTGCCGATGCGTACGGTGCTTGTGTGGGGAGTGCCGATGTTCATCGTGGGTTACCTGATCACATTTTTCGGTTTCAACTACACGCGCGAGGTGAGCAATGCCACAGGCGACTGGGACATCCTTGAACTCTTCTGGACCTATTGTTCGCTGAACGTGGCGCTCATGTCGGCGCCGCTGTTCGCCCTCTTGCGCCACGTCAGGGTGCGTTCCGTGCGCCTGCAAGCCCTGCTGCGCAACCAGTCGGCCTGCGGGTTCGGCATCTTCATGATGCACTATTTCCTCGTGGGGCCAGCCGTCGAGCTGATGCGCCTCTTGGGCATCCCGACAGGCGTACAGATCCCTCTGGCCGCCGTGGTGGCTTTCCCCGTGGCGTGGCTGGTGGTCGAGGCGCTGCGCCGCCTGCTCGGCCCGCGGGCTTCGCTCGTGGTGCTCGGGGCGCGGTGAAAAACGGGAGGGCTGACAGGAAATCCTAAATAACTGACAGGAATTTCTGTCAGCCGTCCAGAAAATCCTGTCACTGCGACTGTAAAAAGCGGCTGGCATACCGGCGAAAGCAGACCGCCATCCGTGATTTCTCTAAAAACGGGAGAAAAACCTGAACTTTCGTGAAAAATCTTTATATCTTTGCCCGATAGTTCATACAGAGCGAGATGAATCCTTTTGACTTTACCCAGGTGTTGACGCAGGCCGTCGACGAACTTTCGGACTGCGCCGACATGAAGGACCTCTTCCATCAGCACCGCCAGGGCGACCCCCTGCCGTCCGGCCGCGTGCTGGAAGACGTGGTAGCGCTCTGCCGCGCCGTGCTGTTCCCCGGCTACTACGGACACTCGACGGTCAACAGCCGTACGGTGGAGTACCGCATCGGCGTGGACGTCGAGCGGCTCTACACGAAACTGTGCGAGCAAATCGAAGCCGGCCTTTGTTTCTCACGGCCGGCAGGGACGGACGAACCAGCCTGTGCCGAGAACCGCGCCAAAGCGGCAGGCATCGCGGCGGCCTTTGTTTCGCGGCTGCCGGGCATACGCCGCACGTTGGCCACCGACGTCGAGGCCACGTTCCTCGGCGACCCTGCGGCAGTCAACTGCGGCGAGGTCATACTCTGCTACCCCGTCATCAAGGCGCTGACCAACTACCGCGTGGCCCACGAGCTGCTCCAGCTCGGCGTACCGCTTATCCCGCGCATCCTGACAGAACTGGCCCACAGCGAAACGGGCATCGACATCCACCCGGCGGCGCAGATAGGCCATCACTTCACCATAGACCACGGCACGGGTGTCGTCATCGGCGCCACGTGCATTATAGGCAATTATGTCAAACTTTACCAAGGCGTCACCTTGGGTGCCAAGAGTTTCCCCCTCGACGCCGACGGCCATCCCATCAAGCACATCCCGCGTCACCCCATCCTTGAAGACAACGTCATAGTCTACTCTAACGCCACCATCCTCGGACGCATCACCGTCGGCCGCGGCGCCACAATCGGCGGCAACCTCTGGGTGACCGAAGACGTAGCCCCCGGGGCTCGTCTTGTCCAACGTTAAACTACGCAATCACTATAAATGGAACCACAATTCGAACTCATCGCAAAAACTTTCCAAGGACTTGAAGAAGTGCTCGCCCAAGAGCTTACGGAGCTCGGCGCCAACGACGTGCAGATAGGCCGGCGCATGGTCTCGTTCACCGGCGACAAGGAAATGATGTACCGTGCCAATTTCTGTCTTCGTACTGCCGTCCGTGTCTTGAAGCCTATCAAACATTTCAAGGCTGCCGACGCCGACCAGGTGTACGACGCTGTGAAGAGCATAGAGTGGAGCGATTATCTTAGCCTCGACACTTCGTTTTCCGTCGACTCCGTCGTTTATTCCCAAGAGTTCCGCCATTCGAAGTTCGTCGCCTACAAGGTGAAGGACGCTATTGTCGATTATTTCCGGGAGCACACCGGGCAACGTCCGAACATACGGATTACGAACCCGGACATCAAGCTCAACATACACATTGCCGAGACCGACTGTACGCTTTCGCTTGACTCTTCGGGCGAAAGCCTTCATCGTCGTGGCTACCGCACCGGCACGGTCGACGCTCCAATCAACGAAGTACTCGCGGCCGGCATCCTGAAGCTCGCCGGCTGGGACGGGTCGACCGATTTCGTCGACCCGATGTGCGGCTCGGGAACCCTGATCATCGAAGCCGCCCTCATGGCGCGCAACATCTATCCCGGCGTGTTCCGTAAGGAGTTCGCTTTCGAGAAGTGGAGCGATTTCGACCGCGAACTGTTCGACCGGATCTACAATGACGACAACGAAGAACGCGAGTTCTCACACAAGATCTACGGATACGACATCAACCAGCCCGCCGTCGACGCGGCGCTGGCCAACGTCAAGGCCGCTGGTGTGGCGGACTGCGTCACGGTGGAGCGCCGCCCCGTCCAGCAGTTCGAGCAGCCGTCCGAGCCCACCCTCATGGTCACCAATCCGCCCTATGGGGAGCGAATCACGTCGCCGGACCTGCTCGGGCTTTACCGGTCGCTCGGCGAGCGCCTCAAACATCAGTTCATAGGAAACACGGCTTGGGTGATCTGCAACCGTGCAGAACTTTTCGACCAAATCGGCTTAAAGCCCAGCGTGCGTATTCCCCTGTTCAACGGTGCCCTTGACTGCGAGCTGCGCAAGTATCAGATATTCGACGGGAA
The DNA here is from genome assembly GCA_018714085.1 of Candidatus Caccomonas pullistercoris. Lineage (GTDB taxonomy): Bacteria > Bacteroidota > Bacteroidia > Bacteroidales > Bacteroidaceae > Alloprevotella > Alloprevotella pullistercoris. The sequence continues at coordinate 1,411 of DVNY01000052.1, read as the reverse complement.
GTATGACGACTTCCGGGCCGACGGCAACGACGTCCGCAATGAGGAGGACCGTCGCCGTTCGAGCGAGAAGCGTCGCTTCAAACAGCATCGCGACGAGTTCCGCAAGCGGTTCGACGATGAGGACGACGAAGACGGCATCCCGGGCTACATGCGCCGTAAGCATATGGAATTCGAGCGCTCGCGTCAGGACTCCCGCCCCCGCCGGGACAATGATTTCCGCCCCCGCCGTTCTTTCGACCGCGACCGCAGGCCTGATGACCGCGAGGACCGTTTCGGTGAGCAAGGCCGTTCCTCTTTCGGGCGCGACCGCAAACCCTTTGGCGGCGAGCGCAGATTTGGCGACCGTGACGGCCGTCCCTATCGTGGAGACAGGGACTTCCGTGGCGGCGACAGGAAATCCTACCAAGGCGATCGTCGTCCCTTCGACCGTGATCGTAAGCCCTTCGACCGAAATTTCAAAAAGAAACGCTATGAAGATTAAAACAATCCTTACCTGTCTGCTTTTGCTCATGGCTATCCCGAACACTGCCCAGACTAAGAAGACATTTACGCTCGACGACCTGCTCTCCGGAGGCAGCAACTTCTGGAACTTGCAGCCAGCCAACCTCCACACCGAGTGGTGGGGCGATGTCTTGGTCAGCCTCGATGCCGACGACTGCTCCCTCCTGACGGACAAAAAGGGACGCAAGGTCTATCCCAAGACCATCTTTACCCTCGACGAGCTCAACCGCGCAGCCGGCTTCGACGAGGCGAACAAGGTGCGCAGCCTCTATTACGTCACCTTCCCTGACGGTTCACGCACCGAGGCTTTCGTGCGCACCTCGAAGGAGAATCTGATTTACGATTGGAGCAACAAGAAGATCGTCTGGCGTCAGCCCCGTGTCCAAGGCGCCACGCATGCCGACTTCTGCACCGCCTCGCGTTGCGAAGCCTACGTGCGCGACTGGAACCTCTACGTCATGACGGCCGATGGCCGCGAGCAGGCCGTCTCGACCGACGGCTCGCGCGAACTGGTGTACGGACAGAGCGTGCACCGCGACGAGTTCGGCATCACGAAAGGCACGTTTTGGAGTCCCAAGGGCAGTTTCCTTGCGTTCTATCGCATGGACCAGTCGATGGTGACCGACTATCCGCAGGTCGACATCAGCGACCGTCCTGCCCGTTACGCCCCCGACAAGTACCCCATGGCCGGCATGACGAGCCACAAGGTCACCGTGGGCATCTACGACCCCGCGACGCAGAAGACCGTCTACCTCGACGCGGGCGATCCCACCGACCGTTATTTCACGAATATCGCCTGGTCGCCCGATGAGCGCACCGTCTATATGATCGAGCTTCCCCGTACGCAGGACAAGGCCGAGCTTGTGGCCTACGACGCCGCCACAGGGCAGCGCAAGGGAGTGCTTTACAC
>DVNY01000051.1 GCA_018714085.1 Candidatus Caccomonas pullistercoris | reverse complement strand
ACGCGCACCGCCCTGCTGGCGCAAAACAGCTTCTCGAATTTCCTGAAAGCCCGTCGCAGCGAGAAGTCCGGCCTGCTCGAAAAACTGACCGGTACGGAAATCTATGGCGAAATATCGCGCCGGATTTACGACCGCACCCGTGCCGCAGCCTCCACCTGCGACAGCCTGCGCGAACGGCTCCGCACCGTGGCCGGGAGCGGCCTGCTCGATGAGGCGGACTACGCTCAGACCGTCGAGAGCCGCCGCTTGGCGCAGGCCGGCCTTGACCATGCGCTCGCCGACGTCGAGCGGTTGGCGGCTTACGGCCGCTGGTTCGCCGCCTACGACGCCGCTCTGGCCGAGCAGGCTCGTTGTGAGGCGCTGTACACCGCCGCGCACAAGGCCTACGTGGCCCGGCGCGACGACGAGGCTGCCCTTGAACGCTATGACCGCGTCCAACCCATGCACGAGCTTTACCAGCACGTCTTGACCTGTGCCGCGCAGATTGAACGTAACAAGGCGGCCGCCGCTGAGCTTGACGCGCAGATCGGAAGCCAGAAGGAGGTAGTCGGCCGGGCGGCCGAAGAGCAGCAGCGTGCCCACGAGGCCGTCGCTACGGCCGAAAGCCGCCTTGCCGTCCGTCGGCCGGAACTCGATGAGGGCTACCGCCTCCAAGGCCAGCTCGACGACGTGAACGAACAGCTCCGCAACCTCGCGACACGCTGCGACCAGCGGCGCAACCGCCTTAACAACACCCGCGATGGCTATAAGAACAAAGGCGCCGAGCACGACGCACTCATGCAGCGCCTGGCCGAAAACCGCGCTGACCTGCAATCGCTCGTCGTGCATCGCCGGATGCTCGAACGCTATGACCTTGTGTGCGACAAACTCAACCAGCTGAACCGTGCCCATGCCGAGACGCGCCGTCTGGGCGAACTGCTCGAAAGCGAACGCCGCCAGCGCGCGGAACTGGCTGCTACGGTCACCACCGAGCGTGAGGCATGCGAACGGCTGGAACAGCAGATCCGTTCGAAGCGCGAGGCTCTCGACATGGCGGCCCGGGCTAACCAAGGGCGCGACGGTCTGGAACTCCAGACACGGCTGGCCACCCTGCAAAGCGACGTCGCCCGGCTTGAATCAGCCCGGGCGTTGTGGAACCGCATCGCTGCCGGCTATGCCGACGTGGAGCGCCTGCAAGCTGACGTGGAGCGCGCTGAGCGCGAGCTGAAGCAGGTTCAGCAGACCGTGTCCATGCAGGAAGAAGCCCTCGTCCCTCTGCGGCGTGAACACGCCCGCCTGCTTGAAGCCTGCACGTTGAGCCGCAGCAAAGACATCGAGGGGCTCCGCCATAACCTCCGCGAAGGTACGCCGTGCCCGCTCTGCGGGGCGACGCACCATCCCTACCACACGGAGACCGAACAGAAGCTGGGACACATCCTCTCGAAGTTGGAGCAAGACTTTACGGAGGTCGACGGCGAACTGGCGGCAAAGCTGGAGAAGCTCGAAGCCCTGAAAAGCGAGCAGACCCGCCGTGAGGTGGCACTCAGCGCCGGGCGCGACTACCTTTCACGCCGTCGTGAGCAGCAGGACGCTGACGTGGCCGAATGGGGCACGTATGCTGCGCTCGACCGGACGTTCGCCGATTGTTCGGCCTCGGTCAACCGCGAAGCCCGCAGGCTGATGCTGGGGCAGCTGTTGGACAACACGCAGCGTTCGCTCACCGAGGTGCAGCGTGCGTGGACGGCGTTCAACACCAACCAGCAAGCCATCAATCAGCTCAACGCCGACCTGCGCCGCCTCAGCGAAGAGGCCGTCACGATGCGCGAACGCTTTGAGCGGCAGCACAGGGAACTGGCTGCGCTCGACCAGACCATCGCACAGACGCAACAACGAGTGGCCGAGACGGACAATGTGAGCGGACAACTCTACAACGAGCTGGACAAGTTCATGACCCTGTCCGCGTGGTATGCCACTTGGAGCCATGCCCCCGATCACTTCCATGTGATTATCGAGGGGTATTATAAGAAGTGGTGCGAGCTGACGGCCGCCATCGAGCAGGGCGACCGCGAAGCTGCCGTGCTGAGCGAGCAGCTCGTGGCGATAGGGCGCGACGTGGCGCTCGCCGAGAGCGCCCTGCGCGAGGCCGAGGCGGAACAGGCCCGTACGGCCGAACGCCGTGAGGCCTTGGCGGCCGGGTTGAAGCGCCTCTTTGGCGAGAGTTCGCCCCGTGCCGAGGCTGAGGCCTTGCAGCGCGATGTGGACACGGCCGCGGCGCGCGAGCAGCAGGCTCGCCGCACTTGCGACGCGGCCCGCGCCGTGCTCGACAACCTGGCCGGCCGGCGCAAGAACCTCGACGAGAGCGACGCCGCAGTGAAAGCCGAGTGGCAACAGCATAACAGCCGGCTCGACAGCGCGATCCTGCGTTTCAACGGCCGCGGTGACGGGTCGCCCTTGCAGCGTGCCGAATTGGAACGCATCTTCGCCGACGAGCGCCATTGGTATGACCTGCGTGCCGAAATCAACCATATCCGCGAGGAGCGCATCCTGGCTTCGGACCGTTTGGAACAGGCCCGCACAGCCGTCACGCGGCTGATGGGCGAGCCCGGACATCCTTCGGGGCAAGGCGACGAAGCACCTGAGGCCGTGGCCGCCGCACTCCCGGCCGCGCAGCGCAGCGTCGAGGAACAGCGTCAGCAGTTGGCCCTGTTCGACCGTAAGCTTCAAATTCACGAAGAGCGCCGGGCGCAAGTCGAGGGCTTGCAGGGGGAACTCGACGAGGCTGTCGCCGCCAGCGAGAACTGGACCCGGCTGAACGCCATGTTCGGCAGCGCCGACGGCAAGCGTTTCCGCGAACTCGCCCAAAGCTATACGTTCCGCTTCCTCGTCGAACACGCCAACCACCAGCTGCGCCTCTTCTCTCCGCGCTACCGTTTGCAGACCATTCCCGGTACGCTCGACCTCGAAATCATAGACCGCGACATGTTCGACCGCCGTCGCTATGTCTATTCCCTCTCTGGTGGTGAGACGTTCATCGTCAGCCTGGCGCTCGCCCTCGGTCTGGCGTCGCTCTCGGCGGGCAGCCTGCAAATCGGGAGCCTCTTCATCGACGAAGGATTCGGCAACCTCGACCAGGCGTCGCTCGAACTGGTGATGGACGCCCTGTCGCACCTTGAAAGCACGCAGGGGCGGAAGGTCGGGGTGATTAGCCACACCGAGCAGATCCGGTCGCAGATAAGCCCGCAGATACACATCGTCAAACTGCCCACAGGCGGGCGGAGCCGCATCGAGATTGGCTGACGCCCGGTTGCGTCGGCCCCGAATCCCATCCGCCGGATTGTGAGTGACAAGTCGGCTGACAGGATTTGCAAGCCGGCTGACAGGATTTACGGGACGGCTGGCAGAAAACACAAGTCGGCTGACAGAAAACGCCGGACGCCGCGAGGAGAAATCCAGTCGCGGCGTCCGGCGTTTCGGTCTGGGCGGGGGGAGGGTCAGGCCTCCTCGTAGGTGTCGAAAAGGAAGTCGTTGTAGGGATACTTCTGCACGTGGAGTTCGCGCACACGACGGTAGAGCAGGTCTTTCAGCGCTTCGATGTTCTCGCGCTGGCGGGCAGAGATGAAGATACAGCCGTCGCCCATCTTCGCCATCCATGTACGTTGAAGTTCTTCCAAGGAAATGTTTTCTTTCGTCGTGGGCGTCAGGTCGTCCTCGGCTTTCTCCGTCCACGTGTAAGCATCTATCTTGTTGAAAACTATGATGACCGGTTTCTCCGCACAGCCAAGGTCGGCCAGCGTACGGTTGACCACGTCTATCTGTTCTTCAAAATCCGGGTGAGAAAGGTCGACGACGTGCAGCAGCAGGTCAGCCTCGCGTACTTCGTCGAGCGTGCTTTTGAACGAGTCGACAAGGTCGGTCGGGATTTTGCGGATAAATCCTACCGTATCGCTGAGCAGAAAGGGCAGGTTGCCGATGATGACTTTCCGTACGGTGGTGTCGAGCGTCGCGAAGAGCTTGTTTTCTGCGAATACGTCGCTTTTGGCCAGCAGGTTGATGAGCGTTGATTTCCCGACATTCGTGTATCCCACGAGTGCCACGCGGATGAGGCGTCCCCTGTTCTTGCGCTGTGTCGCTTTTTGACGGTCGATGTCAGCCAAGCGCTGTTTGAGCAGCGCCATGCGGTTCAGGATGATTCGGCGGTCCATTTCGAGCTGCGTTTCGCCCGGTCCGCGCAGACCGACGGAGCCTTTTCCGCCTCCTGCGCCCGCGCCGCCACCTTGGCGTTCGAGGTGTGTCCACAGCCGTTGCAGGCGTGGCAGCATATATTTGTATTGTGCCAGCTCTACTTGCGTCTTGGCGTTCGCCGTCTGCGCGCGCATGGCGAATATGTCGAGGATGAGCGATGTGCGGTCGAGGATTTTCACTTTCAGCTCCCGTTCGATGTTGCGCAGTTGTTTGGCGCTCAGCTCGTCGTCGAAGATGACCATGCCGACTTCGCGGTCAGCCTCTTCTTCCTCTTCGATGTAGCGGCGTATCTCGTCGAGCTTCCCTTTGCCCACATAAGTGGCCACGAGGGGCTGATCGAGGCGTTGGGTGAAGCGTTTGACGGTGCGTGCGCCGGCCGTCTCGGCCAGGAAAGCCAGCTCGTCGAGGTATTCGTTCGTCTTGCGCTCGTCTTGCGTACGAGTGATGAGGGCCACCAGTACGGCGGTTTCGGTTTGCGCTTCTGAGCGTATAAATTCTTTCATCGTTCGTTTTTTCTGTCGTAGGAGGGCAAAAGTAGGGAAAAGCGTTCATCTGTCCAAGTCCGCCGCCGGTTTATTGCGGTAGTGCAGGATGAGCGAGCCGAAATAGCGTTCCGCGTGGACGGCATGGCCGCAGGGTACGACGGGGGCAGCCACACCGTTGCCCAGTTCGGTGTCGGTCACTTCGACGCGGGCTTCGTCCCACACGTCGTCGGCCAGGAAGGAGGCCAGTGTCTGCGCGCCGCCTTCGACAAGGAGCGACTGAACGCCGTCGCGGTGGAGCGTGTCGAGCAGTTCAGTGCGGTCGGCGAACGCCTCAAAGCCCTCGGGGAGCTCGTCGGGGCTGACGCGGCCCAGAATCAGCCGGCGCGGCGAATTGCCCGGCCAACAGCGCACATCGAGCCGGGGATGGTCGAGGCGCAGTGTCGTATGGCCCACGAGGATGGCGCCATGCTGTGCCCGCAGACGGTGAACCTCCATCAGTGACCGGGGCGACGAGAGGCGTGCAGGCTGTCCCCCGTCGCGCCGGCGGTCGAGGAAGCCGTCGGCGCTCTGCGCCCATTTCAGCGTGATGTAGGGACGGTGATGCGTGTGAAAGATGAAGAAGCGGCGGTTCAGCTCGCGGCATTCCGCGTCGAGCACCCCGACTGTCACGTCGCAGCCCGCCTCGCGCAGCATGGCGATGCCGCGCCCTTGGACGCGGGCAAAGGGATCGACGCATCCCACGACGACGCGCGGGATGCCGAGGCGGGCGATGAGCTCGGCGCAGGGCGGCGTGCGGCCGAAGTGGGCACAGGGTTCAAGACTGACGTAAATCGTGCTGCGGCGGAGCAGCGGCCGGTCGGCGGGGCGGACGGAGTTGACGGCGTTGACTTCGGCGTGCGCGTCGCCGCAACGGCGGTGATAGCCTTCGCCGATGATGCGTCCGTCGCAGACGATGACCGCACCGACCATTGGGTTGGGCGGCGCACCGTAGCACCCGCAGCGCGCAAGGTCGAGGCAGCGCCGCATCCATCTCTCGTCATGGTTCTTGTCGTTCATGGCTGTTGTCTTTTCGGTGATGTAATAAAATGTGTGCCGCCGGCCGGCTTATTTGCGCCGCCTGCGCCTTACCGCGATGACTGTCATCAGCAGCCACGCCACGAGGCCGCAGCGGGCGCCAAGGCTTCCGGCGCGGCCGTCGAGGTCGAGCGCGAAGGCTACTTCCAAGAGCTTCATCACGATTATGCCGCAAGCCATCAGTGCGAGCAGGCTGAGAAGGTAGAGCAGGACGGTTCGGACGTGTTTCATTGCGTTTGGATTTTTTTCATGACGGCTGGATGCGAGCGCGTGCGGCTCGGCCTGTTCAAGAAGAAAGCAAGCTTTCTCTTGCTCCGGCTCTCGCCTTTCACTCCTTTGCCTTGCGAAGGCAGGATGCGGCTCGGCCTGTTCAAGAAGAAAGCAAGCTTTCTCTTGTTCCGGCTCTCGCCTTTCACTACCTTTGCACGCATGGACATAGATGCTCACACGCTTTCCACGCTCTGGCGCCGGCTCGTTCCGCGCTACGATGAGCGCGAGGCACGCGCCATTGTGCGCGTGGTGCTCGACGACGCGTTCGGCCTCCGGCCTGTCGATTTGTATGCAGGCAAAGTTAGGCAATTTTCGGCAGACGAGCGGCAACGCCTTGCACGGATATTGGAACGCCTCGAAGCCGGCGAGCCTGTGCAGTATGCCTTGGGTACGGCCCGCTTTGCCGGGCGGACGTTCGAGGTGACGCCAGCCGTGCTCATCCCCCGGCCAGAGACCGAAGAACTCGTGGCTTGGGTGGCAGCCGACGGCCTCGTGCCGGGCAGTCGCTTGCTCGACGGCGGCACGGGCAGCGGATGCATCGCCATCACATTGGCGCTCGACGTGCCCGGTACGGAGGTTGTGGCGTGGGATGTCTCGCCGGAGGCGCTCGCTGTGGCGCGGCGCAATGCAGCCCGGCTGGGTGCCGCAGTGAATTTCGTGCAGGCCGACCTGCTCAGCCCGCCCGTTGTGACGCGAGGTTTCGACGTCGTGGTGAGCAACCCTCCCTATGTGCGCGAGGCTGAACGGGATGCGATGGCAGCCCATGTCGTCGACAGAGAGCCGGCGCTGGCCCTCTTCGTTCCCGACGACGATGCGCTCCGTTTCTATCGTGCGCTGGCCCGGTTGGGGCGGCAGTGTCTGCGTCCGCAGGGTCGCGTCTACGTGGAACTGAACGAGGCGCTCGGCGAGGAGACGGCCGACGTGTTCCGCAGGGCTGGCTATACGGCGGTCGAGCTGCGCCGCGACCAGTTCGGGCGGACGCGTATGCTCCGCGCCGTCCTGCCTTCAAAGCTCAGTATGAAACAATGAACGACTTTACTCCTGAAACTGCTTACCGCTACGCCACGGGGCGCTGTGCCCGTGCCGAACTCTGCCGGGCCGACTTGCGCCCGAAACTGCTGGCTCGCGGCCTTGCTCCGGACGCTGCCGAGGCCTTGCTCGACCGACTTGAACGGGAGCGTTACATCGACGAGCGCCGCTATGCCGCCGCTTTCGTGCACGACAAGGTGACGAACAACCGTTGGGGACGCCATAAAGTGCGTCAGGCACTGCGTCTGAAAGGCATAGGCGCCGAGGCGGTCCGCGAGGCGTTGGCTGCGGTGGACGCCGATGCCTATGCTGCCGGCCTCGACGCCCTACTTGCTTCGAAGCTACGCACGGTCCGGGCGGCCAATGACTACGAGCGGCGGATGAAACTGCTGCGTTTCGCGGCTTCGCGGGGCTTTGAGCCTGAGTGGGCGGCCAAGGTGGTCGACCGCCTCGTCGGGGATGATTGACGGCCGGGTTGTCGCCGTTGTCCGTCCGGCTATCCCCGATTTCCCGTCCGGACTTTTCCAGTCAGCCGTTACCGATTGACTTTCTTTTCGGTGGCGGCTGTTTCTCTATGCCGCCGGCCGAAAAAACAGGACGGCTGACAGAAATTTCTGGACGGCTGACAGGATTTCCTGTCACTGCGACCGTTTTTTCAGCCTGCCGACGTGTGTTTCCTCTTGCCCCCTCAAACGCCGCAAGGGCGCCCCCCGCTGTGAGGGCGCCCCTGCGTATGCTTGCGAATCGCGGCGGACGGTTATGCCGTAGCTACGGCCTTGCCTTCTTTGCGTTCGCGCTTGCTGAGCGTCAGGTAGGCAATCGGTGCGGCCAGGAAGATGGACGAAAGCGTTCCGAAGATCACACCGAGGATCATGGCGAACGAGAACGAGCGCACGCTGTCGCCTCCGAGGAAGAGGATGCAGAGCAGCACGAGCAGGGTAGTGCCCGACGTCATGATGGTACGCGAGAGCGTGTGGTTCAGCGAGTCGTTGAACAGGCGGCGACGCTCGCGGTTGGGATAGAGCCCGAGGTACTCGCGGATGCGGTCGAAGACGACGACCTTGTCGTTGATGGAGTAACCGATGGCCGTCAGGACAGCGCCGATGAACGTCTGGTCGACTTCGAGGGAGAACGGCATCCAACCCCAGCAGAGCGAGTAGATACCGATGATGATGAGCGTGTCGACGGTCAACGAGATGACGCAACCCACAGAGAAGGCCACGTTGCGGAACCGCACGAGGATGTAAAGGAAGATGGCCACGAGCGAGAGGATCACGCTGACGACGGCGCCGCGTGTCATGTCCTCAGCTACCGAGGGGCCGACTTTCTGCGACGAGATAATCGAGCCGCCCTTGTGGTTGTCGCGGTCGATGAACGTGGCGTAGTCCGCCTTGATCAGGTTGTGCTCTTTCAGTCCTTCGTAGATGAAGTGTTCCACCTGTTCGTCGATGCCGTCGGCGTTGTCGTCGATGCGGTAGTTCGTGGTCAGGCGGACGGTGCGTCCGTCCGTGCCGAGGGCAAGCGCCGATACGTTGGCCTCAGGATCGACGGCGTGCACCTTGGCAGCGATGGCGCTGCTGACTTCCTCAGGCGTCACTTGCTGCTCAAACTGTACGACGAAGTTGCGGCCGCCAGTGAAGTCGATGCCTTTCGAGAGGCCGCGCACGCCGAGCGAAATAAGGCAGATGGCGATGAAGACGCCAAAGATGGTGAACGAACGGCGGTAGAACGTCATGAACTGTACGTTCGTGTTTTCAAGGAAGCCGCGCGAGAGTTTCGTGTTGAACGTCAGGTTCAGCCACTTGTCTTTGTTCATGAAGTGTTCGTAGACCATGCGCGTCATCCATACGGCCGTGAAGAACGAGGCGCAGATACCGATGATCAGCGTCGTAGCGAAGCCGCGGATAGGTCCTGTGCCGAAGTAGAAGAGAATGACGGCCGTGATGATGGACGTAAGGTTGGAGTCGAAGATCGCCGAGAACGCGTTGCCATAACCGTCGGCCAAGGCTTGCTTGATGTTCTTTCCGGCGCGCAACTCTTCCTTGGTGCGTTCATAGATGAGCACGTTGGCGTCGACGGCCATACCGAGTGAGAGCACCATACCGGCGATTCCCGACATCGTCAGGGCGGCCTGGAACGAGGTCAGCACACCGAACGTGAAGAAGAAGTTGAGGATAAGAGCGCCGTTGGCGACCATGCCGGGGATGAAGCCGTAGTAAACGCACATGAACACCATCAGGGCTACGAAAGCCACGACGCAAGCTGTGAAGCCGGCCTGGATGGACGCGGCACCGAGCGACGGGCCGACCATCTCTTCTTGTACGATCTTCGCGGGGGCTGGCATCTTACCGCTTCGCAGCACGTTGGCCAAGTCCTTGGTGTCTTCGGTGGTGAAGTTACCCGTGATGGACGACACGCCGCCCGAGATCTCGTTCTGGACCGTCGGGGCGCTGTACACGTAGCCGTCGAGCACGATGGCCACGCAGCGCTTGATGTTGTTGCGCGTCAGGACGGCCCACTCGCGGGCGCCCTCGGTGTTCATCGTCATCGAGACGCAAGGACGGTGGAACTCGTCGTAGTCGTCACGGGCGCCTTCGACCATGTCGCCGGCCATGGCGGCTTTGCCGTCAGTGGCTTTGAGGGCATAGAGTTCGTAGTAGTCGCCCTTGATCATGTCGGAGGCTTTCACACCCCAGTAGGTGCGCAGATCGGCCGGCAGGATGTCGCGGGCTATCTCGGACTGCAACATGCGGTTGACGGCGGCCGTGTCGCGGGCTTGGGCGATACCGATGACGCAGTTCTGCGGGCTGACCACGTCTTGCAGCAACACGCCGAAGAGCGGGTGCTGGGCCTTGAACGCTTCGAGCTCCTTGTTGGCAGCAGCGTCGGCTTTCTTGTCCGCGTTCTTCTTGAAGGCGGCCAGGCTCGGCTCGGCGCCGGCCTTGGTGGTGTCGGCGGCAGCTTTCACCGTGTCGGCGGCTGCGGCGGCAGTGGCCGTGGTGTCCTCAGCAGCCTTGCCGGCTTGCGCCAGACGGTTGTCGAGGGTGGCAAGGGCTGCGCCGATTTCACCTGCGTTATACGTTTCCCAGAATTCGAGGTTCGCGCTACCTTGCAGGAGCTTACGTACGCGTTCCGGCTCCTTGATGCCCGGCATCTCGACCATGATCTGGCCGAGCTGGCCCTTGCCTTCGAGCGTCTGGATGTTGGGTTGGGCCACACCGAAACGGTCGATACGTGTGCGGAGCACTTCGTAGGAGTTGCCTACGGCGGCTTTCACCTCGTCGGTCAGTACACGCTGCACATCGGCGTCGGTGCTGTTGGGAGTGATGCCCTCACTGCGCAGGCGGGCTGTGAATACGCCGCCCAAGTGGTTCATGCCGCTAAGCTGCTGGTAGTTCTTGACGAAAAGTTCGATGACGTCGCCTGTGCTTTCGTTGGCTTGCTTCTGGGCTTCGGCCAGGGCTTTCTGGAACGTCGGGTCGGCGGCGTTTTCGCCGGCGAGCGACTTGATGACGTCGGGCACGGAGACTTCGAGGATGACGTTCATTCCGCCTTGAAGGTCAAGGCCGAGGCTGATTTGCAGCTCCTGACAGCGTTTCAGCGTGTAGGCGCCGAGCCATACTCGTTCGTTCTTCATCGAATCGAGGTAGGCCTGTCCGGCCGGGCCCATCTCTGCCGCTTTCTTCTCATAGTGATGCGTCACTGCGGAGAACGACAGGTAGAAAAGGCAGACCAGCGTCAAGGCGACCGCGATTACCTTTACAAATCCTTTGTTTTGCATTGCTTATTTTTATGTTTATGTTTAATTTGTTTTTCGTGCTTATGAGCGTGCAAATATAGGCATTTTTTCGATTTTGCACTGTCTTTGTGGCTTATTTTCGGGCGTTTGCGACGTGGGGGACGCCATAGCGGTTGTGTGGCACGGCTTTTTCGCGTCTGTCGGGGTGTGGGTGGGACGCCCTTGTCCTTGCCGCTTTTTGCCGGGAGCATGGATGTGTGGAACGGTCTGGGCGACAGGAAATCCTATCCGGCTGACAGGAATTTCTATCAGCCGGATAGGGTTTCCTGTCAGCCGTCCCGTAATCTCCCGCAGGGTGGTTCGGAAATCCAGACAGGCTATGGCGGGGGCGTGGGCGGTTGTCGGTGTGTCGCGCGAAAGTCGTAACTTTGCGGCCGCTATGTGGATGTTGATCTTGACTGCGATGGGCCTCGGGTTCGGGGCGGGGTGGACGTTGCGCCGGGGGCGCTTGTCGCTCGACGGCCTGACGGGGCCGCTGGTGTGGCTGCTGCTCTTCCTGCTGGGTGCAGAGGTAGGGGCCAACGAGGCCATCGTGGCTGCCCTGCCCCGTCTGGGTGGATGGGCCGTGGCGCTGGCATTAACGACGGCTGTGGGCAGCGCCGTGGCGGCTTGGTGCGTGACGCGCTGGGCCGCGCGGCGGAAAGGAGGCGAACATGAAGGGTAGCGTGGTGGCGGTGGCCTTTTTCGCGCTCGGCTTGCTGGCGGGGCGCTTCGGTGTGTTGCCTACGTGGCTGGCCGAGGGGCATTTGAGCACGGCGGCGCTGTGTGTGCTGATGTTCGCCGTGGCGTTCGGCTTGGGGCGCGACCCGTCAGCCCTTGGGCGCGCCGTGCGGCTTAACCCGCGACTGGCGCTCTTGCCGCTGGCCACCATCGTGGGCACGACGGCGGGCAGCCTCGCCTTGTCGGCCTGCGGGCGATGGGCGGTGACGGACTGGTGCGCCGCCGGGGCGGGCATGGGCTATTACTCGCTGTCGAGCATCCTGCTGACGGAATACCGGGGCGCGGAGTTGGGCACGCTGGCGCTGATGACGAACATTGTGCGCGAGCTGCTGGCCCTGCTCGCGGCGCCGTTGTGGGCGCGGTGGTTCGGGCGGCTGGCTCCGATAGCTGTGGCCGGGGCGACGTCGATGGACACGGCGCTGCCTGTCTGTGTGCGTTATGCGGGGCGCGAGTGTGCTCCCCTTGCTGTCTATCATGGCTTTGTGACTGATGCGTCGGTCTTTTTCCTCGTGACGCTTTTCGCCGGTTGAGGCTTTCCGCCCGCATTTCCTCTTATCAATAAAACAGTGCCGGCGCATCCTGTCGGGAACGAGTGTTCCGCAGGATGCGCCGGCACTGTATGGAAGTCGCCTGTCCGGGGGACGGCTGGCGGCTTTATTTCACTTCGCTGCCGGGTTTGACCTCGCTGAGCGTGGTGACGACGCTCAGCGAGCCGTCGAAGTTCTCGGCGCTCAGTATCATGCCTTGGCTCTCGATGCCGCGCAGCTTGCGCGGGGGCAGGTTGGCGATGAAGCAGACCTGCTTGCCGACGAGGTCCTCGGGCTTGTAGTGCTTGGCGATGCCGCTTACGATGGTGCGGTTTTCGAGCCCGTCGGCAATGACGAAGCGCAAGAGTTTGTCGGCTTTGGGGACGCGCTCGCATTCGAGCACCGTGCCGACACGGATGTCGAGCTTCTCGAAATCCTCAAAGGCGATGTCGGCCTTGACGGGGTTGGCGCGGTAGCTGTCGGCTGCGTTCTTGCGCGCGGCCTCCTGCAATTTTTCGATCTGGTAGTTGATGACGTCGTCCTCAATCTTTTCAAAAAGCAGCTCGGGCTTTCCGATGCGGTGGCCGGCGGGGATGAGGTCCGTGGCGCCGAGGCGGTCCCATTCGATGCTGCCCACGGCCAGCATGCCGCGCAGGCGGCTGCTGCTGAACGGCAGGAAAGGTTCGAACGCCACGGCGAGGTTGGCCACGAGTTGTATGGCGAGGTTTAGGATCGTCTTGACGCGTTCGGGGTCAGTCTTGATGAGTTTCCACGGCTCACTGTCGGCCAGGTATTTGTTGCCGATGCGCGCGAGGTTCATGGCTTCCTTTTGCGCGTCGCGGAAGCGGAAAGCGTCGAGCAGGCGTTCCACTTGTCCTTTCACGTCGGTGAATTCGCGGATGGTGTCGCGGTCGTAGTCCGTCAGCTCACCTGCGGCAGGCACCACGCCGTCGTAGTATTTCTGTGTCAGCACCAAGGCGCGGTTGACAAAGTTGCCGTAGACGGCCACAAGTTCGTTGTTGTTGCGGGCTTGGAAGTCTTTCCACGTGAAGTTGTTGTCCTTCGTCTCAGGGGCGTTGGCGGTGAGCACGTAACGGAGCACGTCTTGCTTGCCGGGCAACTCTTTGAGGTAGTCATGGAGCCAGACGGCCCAGTTGCGCGAGGTCGAAATCTTGTTGTCCTCCAAGTTCAGGAACTCGTTGGCCGGGACGTTGTCGGGCAGGATGTAGCTGCCCTCGGCACGGAGCATGGCGGGAAAGACGATGCAGTGGAAGACGATGTTGTCCTTCCCGATGAAGTGGATCAGCCGGGTCGAGGGGTCTTTCCACCACGTCTCCCACGTCTGGGGCAGGAGTTCTTTGGTGTTCGAGATGTAGCCG
>DVNY01000050.1 GCA_018714085.1 Candidatus Caccomonas pullistercoris | reverse complement strand
GGCCACCACTTTCAGCGTGCCCGGCTCATAGACTACGTCGGGCCACATCAGGCGGTAACGTTTCAGGCGCGTCAGTGCTGCGTTGTCCTCGTCGCTCGCCGAGTTCTCTACGTTGATCGTCGGATCCTTGGTCACGCGGCCTTGGCTCACGCCGTTCACGAAGAGCTCTGCGCTTGGGTAGTTCGTGTAGACGAAGACCGGGGTTACCTGGCCCTCGCGTCCGGGCCAGGTCCAGTGAGGCAGGATGTGCAGGGTCTCTTTCTCGGGTGCCCAATGGCTGCGGTAGAGGTAGTAGCGGTCTTTCGGGATGTTGGCCAAGTCGATGATGCCGAAGTAAGAGGAGTGGCTGGGCCAGTCGGTGTCGTAGGGAGTCGGCTCGCCGAGGTAGTCGTGTCCCGTCCAGACGAGCTCGCCCAAGGTCCAGGGCTTTTCGTCGTGCTAGATCCAGTCGTCCTCAGGCAGGTTCGACCACGAGCAGTGCTCGACGTCATAGCCGGAGCACTGGTTGTCGCTGTAAGTGCGCATGGAGCCGCGCTGCAACGGGAACTTGTAGACACCGCGTGAGCTGACCGTCGACGCGCTCTCCGTGCCGACAAGCACTTTCTGCGGCAGGCGGTCGTAGTTGTTCTGGTATTTGAACGCACGGTAGTTGAAGCCGGCCACGTCGAGTGCAGCGGCCACGCCGTTGGTCGTCACATCGTCTGCGGCGTCCATGCCCATCGTGACGGGGCGTGTCGGGTCTTCGCGTTTGCAGATGCCTTTCAGCCATTCCACAAGCTGTGTCCCCTGTGACGCATTATACTGTTCGGGCACTTCGTTGCCGATGCACCACATCACGACGGCGGGCGAGTTGCGGTAGTGGCGGACAAGGTTCACCAGGTCGCGCTCTGCCCATTCATCGAAGAACTTGTGGTAGCCGTTGTTGACCTTTGTGCCGCGCCACTCGTCGAACGATTCGGCCATGAGCATAAAGCCCATTTCGTCGCACAGCCGGACGAGTTCGGGCGAAGGCATATTGTGGGCGCTGCGGATGGCGTTCGCTCCCATGTCTTTCAGTTGCAGGAGGCGGCGTCGCAGGGCGCTTTCGTTCATGGCCATACCCAAGGGACCTAGGTCGTCGTGGTTGCAGACTCCCTTGAACTTGATGGATTTCCCGTTGAGGAACATGCCCTTGTCGGCGACGATTTCGATGCTGCGGATGCCGAATCGCGTCGTCACGCTGTCGCAGAGGCGGTCGCCGTCGTAGAGCCGCGAAACGGCATAGTAGAGGTTGGGCGTTTCGGGCGACCAGAGCTGCGGAGCACTCACTTTGAGGTTTTCAGTCACGATGCTGTCCGTCGTGCCGGCCAGGTCGGAGGCGGACGTGGCCACTACTTGGCCTTTCTGGTCGACTATCTCCGTCGTGAAGCGGTAACTGCTGCGGTCTTCGGGCAGGACGAAAGCCGTGCGCACTTCGACGTCGGCCTGGCTTTCCGTAATGTTAGGCGTGAGACCTGTACGCCCCACGTCGGGATGCGTGCTTCGTCGGTGACGATGAGGTGGACGTTGCGGTACAGGCCGGCACCCGGATACCAGCGCGACTGCCCCTTTTCGTTGTAAAGGTTGACAGCGAGCACGTTGTCGCTGGCTTTGACATACGGGGTGATGTCGACGGAGAATGTGTTGTAGCCATACTCCCACTCTCCGGCGAGTTCGCCGTTCACATAAACGCGGGGGTGGCTCATGGCGCCGTCGAAGATGAGTTCGACGTGGCGGCCGGGCTCGTAGTCGGGCACGTCAAAGTGCAGGCGATACCATCCGGCGCCCGAGTAAGGCAGGCCGCCTGTCTTGCAGCCGGTCGGGTCGTCGTTGTCGACGCTGAACCGCCCTTTGATGGCCCAGTCGTGCGGCACGGAGGCGGTCTGCCACTTGCTGTCGTCGAAGTCCGGGTCGTAGTAGGTCTTCACGTCAGTGCGCAAGTAGCGCCAACCGCGTTCGAGGAGGGTCTCCGTGCGCTGCGCCGATGCGGTCAGTCCGGCCAGCGACAGTGCGAGCAGAAATAGTGTCCTGTTTGTCATGCGTATCGTGGTTTAAAGTTTTACGGTAAGGCTATTTATAATTATAGGCGTGCTTGGGGTAGTCGATGGTGTAGTGAAGGCCGCGGCTCTCCTTGCGTTCGATGGCCTGGCGGGTGATGAGGTAGCCCACATTAATCATGTTGCGCAGCTCGCAGATGTCACGCGTGGCCTTGACGCGCTTGAAGAGTTCCTCGGTTTCCTCATAGAGCAGGTCGAGGCGCGTCCAGGCACGTTTGAGGCGGAGGTCGCTGCGCACGATGCCGACGTAGTTCGACATGATCTGGCCCACCTCGCGCGCGTCTTGGGCGATGAGCACTTTCTCTTCGTTCGAAAGTGTTCCCTCGTCGTTCCAGGCGGGCACGGCAGTGTTGAAGTCGTATTCGTCGACGTGGGCGAGCGAATGGCGGGCGGCCGCGTCAGCATAGACAACGGCTTCGATGAGCGAGTTGCTGGCCAGGCGGTTTCCGCCGTGCAGCCCGGTGCACGAGCATTCCCCGACGGCGTACAGGCGGCGGATGCTGGTGCACGCGTCGAGGTCAACC
Organism: Candidatus Caccomonas pullistercoris; assembly: GCA_018714085.1. Lineage (GTDB taxonomy): Bacteria > Bacteroidota > Bacteroidia > Bacteroidales > Bacteroidaceae > Alloprevotella > Alloprevotella pullistercoris. The sequence continues at coordinate 15,421 of DVNY01000050.1, read as the reverse complement.
TTGATGCCGCCGCAGAGGTAGTGGGCGCAGGGTACGACGGGGATGTACTGGCGGGTGATGTCGATGCCAATGCTCAGGCATTTGGCGTAAATGTTGGGGAAGTGGTGCCTCGTCTCGTCGGGGTCTTTGTGCGTGACGTCGAGGCAGACGTGGTCGAGGCCGTGGATCTTCATCTCCTTGTCGATAGCGCGGGCCACGATGTCGCGCGGGGCGAGCGAGAGTCGCTTGTCGTATTTTTGCATGAACTCTTCGCCGTTCGGGAGGCGCAGGATGCCGCCATAGCCGCGCATGGCCTCGGTGATGAGGTAGGCCGGGTGCGTCTCGCCGGGGTGGAAGAGGGCAGTGGGGTGGAACTGGATGAACTCCATGTCCTTGACGGTGGCTTTGGCGCGGTAGGCCATGGCTATGCCGTCGCCCGTGGCAATGTTGGGGTTAGTCGTGGTGGCATAGACGGCGCCGCAGCCGCCCGTGGCGAGGATGGTGACTTTCGAGAGGAAGGTGTCGATCTTCTTGGTGTCGGGGTCGAGGATATAGGCGCCGTAACATTCGATGTCGGGCGTGCGCCGCGTCACCTCAACGCCGAGGTGGTGCTGTGTGATGATTTCGACTGCAAAATGGTTCTCTAACACCGTGATGTTCGGGTGCTGATGGACGGCTTCGATGAGGCCACGCTGGATTTCGAAACCGGTGTCGTCGGCGTGGTGGAGTATGCGGAACTCCGAGTGGCCACCCTCGCGGTGAAGGTCGAACTGCCCGTCGGCATTCTTGTCGAAGTGGACGCCCCACTCGACGAGGCGCCTGATGCCTTCGGGAGCGCCTTTGACCACTTGTTCGACGGCGCGCGGGTCGCTGATGTAGTCGCCCGCGATGAGGGTGTCGCGGATGTGTTTTTCAAAGTTGTCCACTTCGAGGTTTGTCACCGAGGCGACGCCTCCTTGTGCTTTGGCCGTGTTGGCTTCGTCCAAGGTGGTCTTGCATACAAGGGCTACTTTCCCTTTTCCTGCTTCGGCCACTTGAAGCGCATAGCTCATTCCGGCTACGCCGGAGCCGATCACTAAAAAGTCGAATTTCCGTACCATTTTCCGTTGTTACGTTTTCCTTTGCAGGGACGGCGAAGGGGAGGAGGGAAAGCAGGGTGTGAACCTTGGCTTTCCGGCCTGATCTTTTGGATGCACTTCCTTGCGGGACAAAAATACGCAAAAAAACAGTCGCGGCGGCTGTTCGTTTCGTCTTTTTTAGGGGCGGGCGTGCATTGTCGCCGCAGCAGAGCTTCCTGCGGGCTGTTGTGGCGGCCGGTCGGCGACCCCGTCTGTGCTGTCAGCCGTCCCGTAAATCCTGTCAGTTATTTAGGAATTCCTGTCAGCCGTCTTGTTTCTCCTGTCGCACTGACCGTTCCGCCGGGCCGGCCGTTGCGGCCAGCAAGGGCCGTCTTGCAGCAAAATGACAAACTCGCGGGCACGCAAAAGGCTATTCCCGAAAAAAACGCTACCTTTGCGCCGCTAATTGTCGTTTTCTTCGGAAACATGGAATGGCTGAACGAAATCCTGCTTATCCCCTCGGCCGTGCAGGCCGTGCTGGTCATCTGTCTCATCTGCGCCATCGGAATGGCGCTGGGCAAGTTGCACATGCGCGGCATATCGCTCGGCGTGACGTTCGTCTTTTTCGCGGGCATCCTTGCCGGTTGGGCCGGCTTGCGCCTTGACCCCGACGTGCTGAACTATGCCGAGAGCTTCGGCCTCGTCCTCTTTGTCTACGCCCTCGGCCTGCAAGTGGGGCCCGGATTCGTGAGTTCGTTCCGCAGCGGCGGCGCCGCGTACAACGGCCTTGCGTTGGGCCTTGTCGTCTTAGGCACGGTCATGGCTCTCGTCACGGTGTGGGTGTCCGGTGTTTCCCTGCCCGACATGATGGGTGTGCTCTGCGGCGCCACGACGAATACGCCCGCCCTCGGCGCCGCCCAGCAGACGTTGAAGCAGATGGGACAAAGCGCCAGCGGTCCGGCCCTCAGCTGCGCTGTGACTTACCCGTTGGGCCTTGTCGGCGTCATCCTCGCGCTCATGGTGGCCGGGCGGTTGATGAAGTTGAAACGATTCACCGGCGGGAACGACAATGCGGACGAAGCCTTCATCACTTCGTTCCAAGTGTGTAACCCGGCCATCTATGGGAAAACCCTTCACGAGCTGGCGCAGCTGGGCGAGCGGCGTTTTGTCGTCTCGCGGCTGTGGCGGGCAGGCAAAGTCATCCTGCCCAACGGTCAGACCCGCTTTGAAGAAGGCGACCGCATCCTTGTCATCACCCATCAGAAAGACGTCGACCGGCTGACGCTCTTCTTCGGACGCCGCGACACGACCGACTGGAACAAGCGCAACATCGACTGGAACAAGATCGACAGCAAGCTGGTGTCGCAGCGCATCATCATCACCCGTCACGAAATCAACGGCCGCCACCTCGGCACGCTCCACCTGCGCAACCGTTACGGCGTCAACGTGAGCCGCGTGCAGCGTTCGGGCATCCAGCTCGTCGCTACGCCGGACCTCGTCTTGCGCATGGGCGACCGCGTCACTGTGGTCGGAGCGCCCGAAGCCATCGGAAAAGTGGCCGACGAACTGGGCAACGCAGTCAAGCATCTCGACGAGCCGAACCTCGTGACGATCTTTATCGGCATCGTGCTCGGCCTTGCGCTGGGAAGCCTGCCTTTCCATATCCCCGGCATGTCATTCCCTGTGAAACTCGGCCTCGCAGGAGGCCCCATCATCATGGGTATCCTCATCGGCGCTTACGGGCCTCGCCTCCACATGGTGGCCTATACCACGACGAGCGCCAACCTGATGCTCCGCTCCTTAGGCCTGTCGATGTATCTGGCCTGCCTCGGCCTCGACGCCGGCCGCGACTTCTTCACCACAGTCATGAGCCCGGCCGCGCTGGTATGGCTGACGAGCGGTTTTCTCATTACGATAGTCCCCGTCCTCGTCATGGCCGTCGTTTCGGTCAAGGTGTTCCACAAAGACTTCGCGGCGACGGCCGGCATGATCTGCGGAGCCATGGCCAACCCCATAGCCCTCGATTATGCCAACAGCCAGTTGCCCGGCGACAAGGCTTCGGTGGCCTATGCCACCGTCTATCCGCTCTGCATGTTCGCACGGGTCATCATCGCGCAGGTTATAATAATGTGTCTGGCCTGAGCGTTGACGGATTTTTGCGCTTTGTCTGAAAAACTTTTCCAGCCTCGGATTTTTTCCTAACTTTGCGGTGGAAATCCTTAACCCAAGAAGCAAAATGTCCATAAGTACCATCACTCCGCAAGAGGCTGCTGCCCTCGTGCAGCACGGCGACACCATCGGTGTGGGCGGTTTTGGCCCCGCCGGCGCTCCCAAGTGCATCACGCCTGAAATAGCGAGGCGCGCCCGCGCCGAACATGCCGCCGGCCGTCCCTTTAAGGTCAGCGTGGTGACCGGCGCTTCCATCGGTGCCAGCTGCGACGGCGAACTGGCCGCGGCCGATGCCATTGACCGCCGTTTCCCTTTCTCGGTGAACGCAGAGATACGCAAGGCCTACAACGAGGGCCGCGTGCGGTACATGGACCTCAACCTCTCGGACAATGCCGCTCACCTGCGGCAAGGGACTACCGGCCACATCGACTGGGGCATACTCGAGGCCGTCGAGGTGGAGGACTTCGGCGACCGGTCGCGTATCTACCTGACGGCGGGCATAGGCATCGCGCCGACTATCTGCCGGCTGGCACGTAAGGGCATATTCATCGAACGGAATTCATGGCATTCGACGAAGATCATCGGTATGCACGACATCTACGAGATAGAAGACCATCCGTTCCGTACACCTGTCCGCATCACGCAACCCATCGAACGGATCGGCCTGCCCTATATCGAAATCGACACGCGCCGCATCACGGGTGTCTATGACTGCCACGTGCCCGACGAGGGCCGCCCCATGACGGCACCGACGCCCGTGACCGACGCCATCGGTGCCCATATGGCCGACTTCCTTGTCTGGAACATCAAGCAGGGCTACCTGCCCAGCCACACACTCACGCTGCAATCCGGCGTGGGGTCGGGTGCCAACGCTGTGCTCGGCGCTTTGGGCCGGTCGAAGGAAGTGCCCAACTTTAACATCTATACCGAAGTCTTGCAGGAAGCCCCGCTCCACTTGATGCTCGAAGGCCGCGTGGCTACGGCGTCGACGGGCGCCCTGACCATCAGCAGCGAGCATTTGCAGGAACTCTATGCCAATATGAACGAGTACCGCGGGCGCCTGCTGCTCCGTCCGTCTGAGATTTCCAACTGCCCGGAGGTCATCGCCCGTCTCGGCATCTGTTCGCTCAACACCGCCATCGAGGTCGACCTCTACGGTCATGTGAATTCCACCAAGATAGGCGGGACGCGCATGATGAACGGCGTGGGCGGCTCGGCCGACTTCACGTGTAACGCAATGTTGAGCACGTTCACCTGTGGCTCCACCACAAAGGACGGGCGCATCAGCTCGATCGTCCCGTTCTGCTCGCACGTGGACCACACGGAACACTACGTCGACGCCATCGTGACGGAATATGGTGTGGCCGACCTGCGCGGGAAATGTGCCATGGAGAAAGCCGAGGCCGTCGTGGCCATTGCCCATCCCGACTACCGTCCCCTCTTGCAGGAATACCTGCGGCTGGCCGCAAAAGGCGGAGGGCACACCCACCACCTGCTGCCCGCAGCCTTTGCCATGCACGACACATTCCGCCGGAAAGGCGACATGCGCCTGACCGACTGGTCTGAATACGTCATTGACTGACACCGTCTTTACGGTCACTGCGACAGAAAATCCTGACGCAGTGACCGTTTTTTCTGTCGCAGTGACAGAAATTTCCGTCAGCCATTCCGTTTCTCGCGTCACGGAACCCCGGTTTTCAATCGCCACGACGATAAAAATCAGGACAGAATAAGGAGTTCGGCGCACACCGGAGAAACTTTTGTGCAATAATTCGCGCTTTTTTCACGGAAATCCTTGTTCGTTTTGAATATATGGACTATTTTTGCAACCGGAAAAGAATATAAATCTATCGAAGTTACTAATCACTTAAATTTACCGATTATGTCTGATATCGAAGCAAAAGTAAAGCAAATCATTGTAGACAAACTGAGTGTTGACGAAGCCGAAGTGAAGAACGAAGCAAGCTTCTCGAACGACTTGGGTGCAGATTCTCTGGACACCGTTGAGCTGATCATGGAGTTCGAGAAAGAATTCAAGATCCAAATTCCCGACGATCAGGCTGAGAAGATCCAGACGGTCGGCGACGCCATCGCTTACATCGAAGAGAAGACGAAATAATTAGGGCAGGACATCCCTCCTCTTTTACAAAGATATGGAATTAAAGAGAGTAGTAGTAACCGGTATGGGCGCCCTGACGCCGGTGGGTAACACGGCTCCCGAGTCGTGGGAAAACCTGCTCAAAGGTGTGAGCGGAGCCGGACCGATTACGCACTTCGACGCGTCAAAGTTCAAGACCCAGTTCGCTTGTGAGGTAAAGGGGTTCAAAGTGACCGACTTCATCGATCGCAAGGAAGCCCGCAAGATGGACCTTTACGAGCAGTACGCCCTTGTCGCAGCCATGGAGGCCGTGAAAGACTCGGGCATGGACTTGGAAACCGTGAACAAAGACCGTATCGGCGTAGTGCTCGGTGTGGGCATCGGTGGCCTTCACTCTTTCGAAGAGGAGGCTGGCAATTATGCCCTTAACGGCGAGACGTTAGGTCCGAAGTACAGTCCGTTCTTCATCCCGAAGATGATAGCCGACATCGCGTCGGGTCAGATTTCGATCACGTACGGATTTCACGGTCCTAACTATACGACCACATCTGCGTGCGCTTCGGCCACAAACGCTCTGGCAGACGCTTTCAACCTCATCCGCCTCGGAAAAGCCGACATGATGGTCACCGGAGGTGCTGAGGCTGCTATCTTCCCTGCCGGCGTCGGTGGTTTCAATGCCATGCACGCCCTCTCGACCCGTAATGACGACCCTGAACATGCTTCGCGCCCGTTCAGTGCCAGCCGCGACGGCTTCGTGATGGGTGAAGGCGCTGCCTGTCTCATCTTTGAAGAGCTCGAGCACGCGAAAGCCCGTGGTGCGAAAATCTATTGTGAAGTCGCTGGCGTCGGCATGTCGGCCGATGCTTACCACATCACTGCCTCGCATCCCGAAGGGCTCGGTGCCCGTCTCGTGATGACCAATGCGCTCGAAGACGCAGGTATGACGCCCGAAGACATCGATTACATCAACGTACACGGAACGTCGACCCCTGTTGGCGACGTGTCGGAAGTAAAAGCCATCTTGGCCTTGTTTGGCAAGCATGCCTATGAGCTGAACATCAGCTCGACGAAATCAATGACCGGCCACCTGCTGGGTGCCACCGGCGCAGTCGAAGCCATGGTCTGCGCGCTTTCTGTGCAGAACGACATCGTTCCTCCAACAATCAACCACGAGGAGGGAGACAACGACGAGCAGATCGACTATAATCTGAACTTTACTTTCGGTAAAGCGCAGAAGCGTACGGTGCGCGCAGCGTTGAGCAACACATTCGGTTTCGGCGGACACAATGCTTGTTGCATTATGAAGAAATACGCTGAGTAACTGTTACTTCAACGTGTCGGTATGATGAATAATCTTTTCGACCGGATAAAGCTCCTCTTCCGTAAGGATAAGGAGCTTTATTCGTGTTTGTACAGAATCTTGGGCTTTTACCCGAAACGCATTGACTACTACAAGATTGCCCTGACGCACAAGTCGCAGGTCTATCGCACCAAGCAAGGGCTGGCGCTGAACAATGAGCGGTTGGAATTCCTTGGTGATGCAGTCTTGGAAACTGTTGTGAGCGACATAGTCTACCGCCAGTTTGTACGGAAAGACGAAGGGTTTCTCACTACGACGCGGAGCAAAATCGTGCAACGTGAGACCCTTAATCGGGTAGCTACCGAGATGAAGCTCGATCGCTTGGTGCGGAGCGGGGCAAACAGTAGCTCGTCACACAATAATTATATGTACGGGAACGCTTTTGAGGCTTTGGTCGGAGCCATATACCTTGACCAAGGTTTCGGACGTTGTCTTTGGTTTTTCCGCCACCGCGTGCTGGGCAAGTATGTCGACCTCAGCAGCATGGCCCGCCATGAGGTGAATTTCAAGAGCAAGTTAATCGAGTGGTGCCAGAAGAACAAAGTGAACGTTGTCTTCCCCTTGAAAGACGAGACCGTCGAGGGCAGCAACAGTCCGGTGTTCCGGAGTGAGGTCATCCTCGAACGGATTCCTGCGGGTCGAGGCGAGGGATATTCGAAGAAAGAAAGTCAACAGAATGCCGCTAAGGAGGCTTTGGATCGCATTCGTCGCGACAGCAAGTTCGCAAACCGTGTGCTGGCTGCCCGCGACCTGCATGTCAAGCAAGCGGCCGAAGCTGAGGCAGCCGCGCAACCGGCGGTTCCAAGCCCCCAACAAGCAGACACTGCCAAGAGTTCGCGTCGCCGGCGTCGCAAGAAACCCGAAACGGCGAAGCCACAGCAGGAAGCCACAGCCTCAGTGCCGGTTGCAGCCGCCAGCGAGCCCAAAAAGCCGCAGCGAAGGAGACGCCAGCCCGAGCCGGGAAAAGAAGTCGCAGCCACGCCCGACCGCGAGTCTATTATCCGGGCTGCTGAGGAGGCTGCTTTTCGCGAGCACGCCGAAGACGTCCGCTGACCGTCCGGCTGCCCCATACCGGCTTGCACGGTTTCCGAAGAAAGCCACAGACGTCCTGTGGGGCAAACTGCTTCAATAGGATTCCCTTTTGTCTCGTACCGGAAAAGCGGTCAGACCTTTCCTGAAAACAGGCACAGTGATTGAATGGGCAGTCACTGTGCCTGTTTTTTCTGTCAGCAGTCCTGTCGTTTTGAGGAGTATGATGAACGTCATGCCTTAGGCATACACAAAATGTTATTTCTATTTTGCAATTTAGGGGCGCTTTTACGCGTGTAAGGATCTGTGCGACTGTTTTTGGGAAAAGGTTGTGCGTACGTTGGGCTGTTGTTCGCGCAGAACAGAGTAGGCGGATGGAATAATTGGTAAATTTGGGCGTGTTTTCGCTAAGGGATATAAAAAAAGGGATACCGCTGTATCCCAACCTTTGTAAACCTTAAATCTAATACTATGAAAAACACAGTGCAAAGATACGCAGTTCCTCGAAAGTTGCAAGGGAACGGCGGTCAAAAAATATGCTTTATAACATGTTTTGATACTTCAATAAGTTTGTTGCTATCTCTGCTTGTCAATTTTACCTGTGCTTGTGGCGCGTCGTACGCTGTGGTTCCAGTCTTTGTCAGCGCAAGAAAATTGAATAAGCCAGTCGCGCGTTCTCTTATGTGGCAAAAAAGTGTTACATTCGCTCCTATGAAAAGGTTTGATCCCCGTTCGCTGTGGCGTCCCGTCGTATGGATATGCCGTTTCCGCCACCGGCGTGGCTACGGTGTGCACTCCCCGTTCGCCTTCCAGCTCATCACGCGCGTGTTCTACGAGCGTGGCGAGTTTTATGCATACCGTCCGTTGGCGGTGGTGCGGCGGACGGAGGCTTGCGGGCAGTCGGAACGGCTCGACCGGCTCATGCTGCGCCTTGTCAACGACGTCCAGCCGCGCCGTGTGGTCCTTTGGGGCGATGCGGTCGGCGTGACGCGGCGTTATGTCGAGGCGGGTTGCCGCCGTGCCCGCATTGACGAAGTCGGCTGTGGCGCCTTGCCCGCAGCTATGGACTACGACATGCTCTATGCCCGGCGTCCTGCGGACGGGCTGGTGCTTTTCGAGGCCTTCGCGGCACAGGCACCGGACAGGGCCGTAGCTGTGTTCGAGGGCATCCATCGCTGTCGCCGGCGGGCGGCCGAGTGGAAAGCTGTGTGCAGCCATCCCCGCGCGACGGTCACGTTCGACCTCTATGACCTCGGGATCGTCTTTCTGCATCCGAAGCTAAACTCACAGCATTACCTCGTAAACTTCTAAGAAGATGAAAGCCACTCCTTCGTTGCGCTCTGACTACGCCTCCACGTCGCTGACCGACGGCAGCCGCGTGTCGAAAGCTGACGCCCGCGTCGAGGCCTACGGGACGGTCGATGAGCTCAACAGCCACGTTGGCCTCCTGCTTGCCGCCGTCTCCGGCGAGCCGCTCCGTCGCGACCTCCTCGCTATTCAGCGCGAACTGTTCGGCGTTGGCGGTCTCCTTGCGCAGCCCGATGCCGAGGTTGCGCCGTGGGTCGCCGAGTCGGCCGCCCGCTGGTTGTCTGAGAGCCGCCGCCTGCTCGCTGCCTCGCCCCGTGTGCGGGCCTTTGTGCTGCCGTCGGGGAGCGAGGCCGCCTGCCGCGCTCACGTCTGCCGCACCGTCTGCCGCCGGGCCGAACGTCGCGTGTGCGTCCTGCCCCCTGCGCCGGCCACGCTTGCGGCACAGGATTATCTGAACCGCCTGTCAAGCTACTTTTTCGCCCTGGCCCGCTGTCTGAACGCCCTTGCCGGCTGCGTCGAGGAGGTGTATGTGCCTCTTACGCCCGCCGGAGGTCGTATTGGAAAGGGCGATAGTGTTTCTGCGGATGTGGAGTAATAAAAAGCAGTAACGGGTCAGATTTTTTTCACCCCTTCCGTCCAAACCTGTCGCTATCTGACGCATGACCACCGACGACCTGACATCCGATTCCGCCCTTTTCGATGCAGCGGACCTGCTGCCCACAATGGCTTTCACACGCATCACGACGCTCCACGTCTCCGCCCGCGGCTATGCCATCCTCTACAAGGCCGACAGGATGGGCAAGTGGTTCGTGCTGAAAGGTTTGAAGGAGGAGTTCCGCAGCCAGCCCCTCTATGCCGCGCTCCTGCGGAAGGAGTTTGAGGTCGGTTACGAAATGGTGCATCCGGCTGTCCGTCAGACCGTGAGCTTCGAAGCGGTCGACGGGCTCGGGTCATGCATCGTCTTGGAGTACGTGGACGGCCTGACGCTCAGGGAATGGATGGCGCGCGGCGGCTTGACGCGCGCCGACCTTCGCCGCGTGGTGGACGAGTTGTGCGGCGCGCTCGATTACCTGCACAGCCGGCAGGCGGTCCATCGCGACGTCAAGCCGGAGAACATCCTCATCACGCACCACGGCCACCACGTCAAACTCATCGACCTCGGTTTTGCCGATGCCGACCACTATGCCGTCTTGAAGCAGCCCGCCGGCACGCGTCGCTATGCGGCTCCCGAGCAGTATGACCCGACGGCCGCGGTCGGCAGTCCGGCCGATGTCTATGCATTGGGCGTCGTCTTGCGCGAACTGATGCCCCATAGCCAGGCGGCACGCGCCGCATCGCGGCGCTGCACCAGGCAAGATCCTTTGAGGCGGCCTGCGGCTGCCGATGTTCCCCGCCTGCTCCGCCGCTTCCGTCGGCTGTTCGTGGCAGCGTGGGGACTGTTGGCTGCCCTCGTCGTGGCGGCGGTGGCCGCCGCGGTGCTCCGTGGGGCGCGCGACGGGCTGCCTGTGGTGCCGGAAAGGGGCAGCACGCTTCCGTCCACACTGGTGGAAAAGCCTGTCGCTGACACTGCCGGGACGGAAGCAGTGAGAGGAAAAACAAGTCGGCTGACAGAAAACCCTGGACGGCTGACCGGGGAAACGGGACGGCTGACTGTTCCGAGCGACACGGTGGCCACTCTTCCGGCGCCCGAGCCACTCGATCGCACTCCGGTGTTCGAGGATTTCTTTGGCCCGGCGTTCAAGCCGGCCGAGTGGGACGCCGGCCCCGACGTAGGCATCAACTCCCGCGTCGGCTGGCAAGCCATTGACGTCGTGCTGAGCGACGTGCGCACCCTCGTTGTCCGCATCATGGACTGCCGCGACGCCGCCGCGTTGCGGGCCTTGGCGGCGGAGTATCGCTTTGGCGGCGGGCCTAATGGCGTGGTGCGCCATCAGTTGAAGGAGCCCGGGGAGAGCCTCCGGGAGGCATTGCGCCGCGAGTTGCACCGATGGCTCGCGGACGACGGGCGAGCGCGGGATTACAGTCCCGACGACTATCGCTCCCTGCTCGACCACAAAATTGACAAGACCTACACCGAGTTGCGCCAACTGCACCGCCCGCTTGTCGAGGCCCGCATCGCGGCGCTCTGTGGCGGCGGACAGCCCCTTTCGTTGGCCGAACAGACCCAGCGCAAAGCGGCCGAGATAGCCTTCCGTCACTTTGAGGCCCACCTCCACGCCTGCGACACGCTCCGCACAGGCCCGTCGTACACGCTGGCGAGCATCGGCCATTGGCGCCACCGCGCCAAGACCGAGGCGGTCCAGTGGCTCGCCGAGCGCGCGGCGCCCGGGTCAGCCCTCTACGGGCAATGCTGGGACGAGGTGCTCTCCGCCATCAGCCGGCAGGAGCGGGCCTACCGCTTCCTCGAAGCGGAAAAAATGCGCGCTGCTGAAACACGTATGGGTGGCAACGTCATCGTGATCACTCATACGGAAGAAACCCTGCCCGGCGGTGCCCGTCGCGTCTGCGACTTGCAGGAAGACGGCACGTGGGCCGTCAGGGAATACATGCCCGGCGTGTCCGAGCGTGGGGGACGGTGAGGCCGGGCTCAGGTCAGTTAATCTGGAAGCGTATGGGGAGGGTGAACCAGACAGGCACAGGGCGACCGTATTGATGTCCGGGGTTGAAGCGCGGCAAGGACTTGACGACGCGTACCGCTTCGGCGTCACAGGCTGCATCGATTCCTTGCACGATGTGCACTTCACCCACCGACCCGTCCGACTGGACGACGAAGCGTAATGTGACAACGCCTTGGATTTCTTGTTCCATCGCGCTTTGCGGATATTTCAAGTGGGAACTGATGTATTGTAGTAGGGCTGCTTCACCATTCGGAAACCTTGGAGGCTGTTCTACGACCGTATAAACTTCGTCCGTAGGCGAGGTCTCTTCTTCCGCAGGTGGTGTAGCGCTTTCTTGCGGCGGAGGAGGCGTGGTGGCCTGTTCGGCGGTGGCTGCCGATGCCTGACGGGTGGATGCTGTGGCTGACGAAGCTGCTGTCCCGGTGGCAGTGGGCGTTTCGGGACGGGCGTCGGCCGGGGCGATCGCTTTGAGTTCATGCGGGTTGAGGGTGCCAGTTCTTTCTTTCACCGCGGCGGTGGTTTCCGGTTCAGGCGCAACTTCGTTTTTGGAGCTTCCTGTGCATGAGGCGACTGGCATTAAGCCGAGGCATAGGGCGGCTGAGAGGACTGCGGTGGCCATCGGTTTGCCGTTCCGGCGGAAGCAGGATGCGGTCGCCGTGTGAAGGATGGTCGCGAGGGTGTTTCTCGTTTTTTTCATTGGAGAAAGTGTTTGGTGATGAGTGTTTTTCTTTCTTAGCGTCGTCATGTCCAGCACGGGGCAGCCAGGGGTGTGGTGCGTGGCGAAGTCTTCGTGCGAGGCGTAGGGGCGGCGTTCATGTCAGCCAGTCTGGCCGGGAGAGGGGGCGCTGCGGTCGAGACTGGCGGGAACGGTTTGACCAGCACCGAGGCAAAGGTAAGAAAAGGCGAGCGTCAAGACAAGAGGAAACTCCGTTTTTTCCGGGAACTTTCGGGCGGCGTCTTTCTCTTTCTTGGCGAAGAGAGTGATTTCGGTCGCTGCGACAGGAATTTCTGTCAGCCGGATAGAAAAAAACATCGCAGCGACCGTTTCACCCGTGGGATACCCGTCGCGTCAGCAGCGCAGCATGGAGACGGAAAGTGGACCGTCTGGGAGTATTGCCCGGTACGCTCAGACAGTCGAAATGGTGAAGCCGTGGGTCATGGCAGTTGGGTCAAGTCATACGTCTGCTTGTCGCCGTCGCGCTGCGTGACGGAAAGCTTCGTTTTCCCGTCCTTAAATTCGACCATGCTGCCTCCGCCGATGTGCGTCCACGTCTCCTGATCCATTTCGAAAGCCAGCGCGTCGCCACCGGCAAACATCCCGTTCCCGCCGTTGTAAGTGATGAGGATGATGTAGTTGCCGACGGTGGTGTAGTCCGAGACGGAAGCGACGAACGGCAGGCCATCGCCCAAGCTGGTCAGGTCGAAATGATAGGTCATGCCGTCGTTCGAATCCACCTGCCGGAGTGTGGGCGAACCGTCGGAAGCGTCGGCGTGATCGAGGTAGTACGTGTAGCGCCCCGATTCGGAGCTTCCGACATACGTGTCGCCGCGTTGTACGGGATTGACGACGGATGCTGAATCCCAAGCAGGGCTGGTCGATTCGTTTAGTCCGTAGAGGTCTAATAACTTCTCGACATCTTTTTCGCTCGGTTTGTGCGACAAAACGATGCCAGCGCAGACGACCCAAATGAGGAAAGCCACGATGAAAATGATGATGTCGGGCGCTTTCACCCTTGCCCGCCGGGCGACGGCTTTACCCGGCTGGCAATAGAGCACGATGAGCCAGATGAACCCTGCGATTGGGATGAGTCCGACGAGGATGAGCCAAGGATTTTTCCCTGCATCGCGCAGGCGGCGCACGCCGGCAGCCAGCGACGGAACGAGCAGGCCGAGGCCGATGGCTAACGTGAAAGGTTGTATTTTTTGCAAAAGGAAGTTGTCCAACCAAAGCACGTTTTCGAGACTGCGGGGCACCACCATGACAATCCACAGGCAGAGGCAGGCGAACCAGAACTGACGGCGGCTTATCGTGCCGCGGAAGTCGGCGTAATGGCGGAAGAAGACGTCGACGAAGTAGTAGTCGAAAAATCCACGGGGCAGCTCGTCGACGGCCACGCCGGGCTGGGCGGCGGGTGGCTGGCCTGCCCCGTAAGGAGCGGCGACGGGCGGCACGGGCGGAGCGGCCTGATAACCTTGTGGGGTTTGCCCATAGTCGTGTCTGCCGGTCGTGTCCGGCTGGTTAGGATAGGGAGGAGGGGTGTTTGGCTGTGGGGGAGATTGTCTTGATGCCGTGCCCGGAAATCCTGTCGCAGCGTTAGTTTTTCCTGTCGCAGCGTTAGGAAATTCTGTCGCGGCGACCGTTCTTTCCGGCGCAGGTTGAGATGTGTCGGATGGTGTGTCGGTCGGGGTGTCAAGGGGTTCGTGGCAGAACGGACACTCCTCGAGTCCCTCGTCGATGAGTTCGCCGCAGATGGGGCAGGGCACTTTGGGCTTCTCGGGCGGCGGTGCGGGGCGGTCGAGCCATTCGCCGCAGAAGCGGCACTTCCGTGCAACGGCTAAAATCTCTTCGCCGCAGTACGGGCAGCGTTTCGTCGGGTTTTCCATAACTGTGTGTTTTTTGAAAGTGGTTTTTTCTTTTTTCTGACAGCCGGGGCTTGCTCTCGGTGGTGGTGCCGGGCGTTTTCCAGCGGGCAGACTGTTATTATAATGAGGTTTTTGTGTGGTTTGAACTGTGTTCTTTGCTTGTCAATCTATCTGGAAGCGCACCGGGAGGGTGAACCAGCAGGCCACAGGGCGGCCTTCCTGGCGTGCGGGGGTGAAGCGGGGCAGCGATTTGACGACGCGGACGGCCTCGGCGTCGCAGCTCGGGCTTAACCCTTGTATGACAGTCACGTCGCCTACGACGCCGTTGGCGAGGACCACGAAGCGCAGTGTGACGATTCCTTGAATCTCACGGTCGAGGGCTACGCGTGGATAGCGGATATGGCTTTTGATGTAATGTTCCAATGCGGTCATGCCTCCGGGAAACATTGGTGGCTGTTCCACCACGGTGTACACCTCGTTCGACGCTTTTGTTGTCTGGTTGGGCTGTGCATTGCGATGGTTACGCAACTGCTGTTCGGCTGCTTGGTGTGTTGGGTCGAAGACAGGTGTCGTCGGTGTTTTCGGTTTTTCCGTTTCTGTGGAAGGCTGGACGGTTTTGTTCGTAGTCGCTGCCGGCGATGGGGTGGACGGATGGGGCTGCGTGACAGGCTTTGAGCCGGTGTTCGCTTTTTGTGGGGCGGCGGGGCTGTCCTCCGGCGTGATACTTGTGGACACAGACGGGGATGGCGTTTCGCGCGCGGCTTTTGCGGACTTTTCTCTCATCCCGAGGCTGGCCAAACGGCCACTTTTCATCGTTTTTAGGACCGATGGATGTTTTTCAATCGAGGCTGCACGGCGATTAGGCCATAGGCAGACGACGGCTACTGCGACGGCAATAGCTAACGTCCCGCCGATAAGCCAGCCTGCGACCGCTTTTGTTTTTCGCGCCGGATAGGGCGGTGTGGACGCGGAGTTTTTCGGTGTGACGGAAGGGGTGTCGCGCGTAGCGGGCGTAATGCCCGTTTTTCCCGGGCGGCTGTCTGGATTTCCTGTCACTGCTTCAGGATTTTCCGGACGGCTTTCTGGATTTTCTGTCGCTGTGACCGTGCGCGCTGTTTCGGTGTGAGGGGAATTAGGGCTTTCGTGAAGTGTTCCGTTAGGCTGGCCGCTATTGTCAGGCTGTCTCTTTGCGGACGGTGAAGTGGCTGCGTGTCCGGCG
>DVNY01000049.1 GCA_018714085.1 Candidatus Caccomonas pullistercoris | reverse complement strand
TCGTCGGCAGCGTCAGATGTGTATAAGAGACAGGCGCTGGGCTACGCCTTCCTGACGCCCCTCTGCCGTGCACTCGGAGCCACCGACACCATCCTGCCGCTGGCCGAGACCTACGTGGGTATCGTTATGGCCGGCGCGCCCTTTATGACCGCTTCGCTCGTGCTTAACAACCAGATGCGCTTTCAGGGCAACGCGGCCTACGCCATGGTCGGCATCGTCTCCGGGGCGGTGCTCAACGTGCTGCTCGCTCCCCTGCTGATTTTCGTGGCGGGGTGGGGCATAGCCGGGGCCGCCGTGGCCACGGTCGTGTGTCAGGCTTTCAGCTTCTGCCTGCTTCTCTTCATGACGCGGCGCGGCGGGACGCTCAGCGTGGCTCCCCGCCACCTGCGTTGGCGGCGCAGCGATTTCGCCGAGATCGTGCGGGGAGGCTCGCCCTCGCTCAGCCGGCAGGCGCTGGCCTGCCTGGCCACCCTGCTGCTCAACCATGCCGCCGCAGCCTATGGCGACGCCGCCATCGCGGGAATGAGCATCGTCACGCGCATCACGTTCTTCATCTTCTCGTTCCTACTCGGCTTCGGGCAGGGCTTCCAGCCCGTTTGCGGCTTCAACTACGGCGCGGGCCTGAATGGCCGCGTGCTCTCCGGCTTCTGGTTCTGCGTGCGCGTGGGTGCCGCTTTCATGCTCCTGTGCTCCGTGCTGGGCTTCGTGTTCGCCCCTGAGGTCGTCCACCTCTTCCGGGCCGACCCCGCCGTGGTCGCCGTCGGCACCGACGCCCTGCGCTGGCAGCTGCTCGTCCTGCCCCTCAACGTGTTCGTGACGATAAGCAACATGACCTTGCAGACTATCCGCAAGAGCGGCCGCGCCGTGTTGCTTGCTTCGGCCCGCCAAGGGTTGTTCTTCATACCTCTGATTGTCGTGCTGCCACGATGGTTCGGCCTTTCGGGCGTCGAGGCCTGCCAGGCCGTGTCCGACCTGCTGGCTTTCGTCCTGGCTGTGCCGCTCATGGCCGGCGTTTTGCGCGAACTGAAACGTTAAAGCGTAATGGCGGACACGAAAACCGTAGTTTTAGACGGAGTTTTGTCGGAAAAAACTCTTACTTTTGCAGGCAGTGGCACACTGTTGATTATGAAAAAGTCAGTCAAACGAATCCTGATGGCCGTGGGAGTGCTGCTCCTCGCCCTTCCCGCAGTGTCGGCTCCCGAGGCTGCCAAGCGTTTCAAGCTGGTCATCGATGCCGGGCACGGGGGGCACGACGCCGGCGCCGTGGGCGCTTTTTCGAAAGAAAAGAACATCAATCTCAGCATAGCTTTGGCTTTCGGCAAGTTGGTCGAAGCCAATTGTCCCGACGTGACGGTCATCTACACCCGTAAGACCGACAAGTTCGTCCCCCTGCAAGAGCGCGCTGACATCGCCAACCGTGCGGGCGCCGACCTTTTCATTTCGGTCCACACCAACGCCCTGCCCGGCGGGAAGATAGCCTACGGCCCCGAGACCTACACCCTCGGTATGGCGCGCGCCGCCGCTAACCTCGAAGTGGCCAAGCGCGAGAACTCGGTCATCCTCTATGAGGAGGACTACAAGACCCGTTACTCCGGCTTCGACCCCAATTCGGCCGAAAGCTACATCATCTTTGAATTTATCCAAGACCAGTATATGCGGCAGAGCGTCAGTCTCGCGCGGTCCATCCAGCGGGCCTACGTCCGCACCGGCGGGCGCAAGGACAAGGGCGTCCATCAGGCCGGTTTCCTCGTCCTGCGCAACACTTCGATGCCTTCCGTCCTGACGGAGGTCGGTTTCATCTCGACGCCCGCCGAAGAACGCTTCCTCAACAGCAAGGAAGGCGTGGCCAAAATGGGGCGCAGCATCTACGAAGGCTTCCTTGAATACCGCCGGGCGCAGGGCGGGACGGGGGCGTTGCTCCGTCCGTTCGACGACGGCGGGGCGAAGAAAAGCAGCCCGAAAGCCCCGCGCGACGCCAAGCGCCGCGATGCCCGCGCCGACGTCGAGGCAGAGACGAGGGTGGCCGAGTCGGCCGCACCGCCCGCCGTGTCCGACGATGCCCCCGGGCAGGGAGAAAAATCAGGACGGCTGACCGGGAAAACGGGAACTGCGACAGAAAAAACGGGAACTGCGACAGAAAATCCCGGACGGCTGACCGGAAAGGCCGACCGCGCCGTCGCCGGCAGCGTCGAGTTCCGCGTGCAGCTCATCGCGTCGAGCCGCAAGCTCGCGGCCAGCGACGCCTCGTTCAAAGGCCTCACCCCGGTGAGCTATTACGAAGAAGGCGGGCTCTACAAGTACACCTACGGCTCGACCGACGACTACAACGAAGCCCTCCGCCTGCAACGCGAGGCCCGCAAGGCCGTCGCGGGCGCCTTCGTGGTGGCCTTTGTCGACGGCAAACGCGTGAGCGTGGCCGAGGCCCGCCGTGCCGCTACATCAAAGTAACCCATAGAAACGACGATAGTTATGAAATTCTTTACCAAAGAAGTCAAGATCGCGCTGACCGCCATTGTGGCTGCCGCGCTCTTATTCTTCATCATTAATTTCTTTAAGGGAATCAATCTTTTCAGCCCGACGAACCATTACGTCGTCCGTTTCGACAACGTAGCCGGGCTGACCGTCTCCGCGCCCGTATATGCCAACGGCTATCCCGTCGGCACGGTGCGTTCCATCAGTTACGACTATGCGAGCCGCGACCGTGTCATGGTCGACGTCGAGCTTGACGACGAGATGCGCATCCCCGCCGGAACCCGCGCCGAACTGGCTTCGCAGATGTTGGGAGGCGTGACGATGAACCTCATCCTCGGCCCGAACCCGGCCGATGTGCTCTCGCCCGGCGACACCGTCGAGGGAGGCGTCCATCAGGGAGCGCTCGAAAAACTCGAAGCCATGATGCCCGTCATCGAAACTATGGTGCCGAAAATCGACTCCATCCTGACAAACATCAACCGCCTGACCGGCGATCCCGCCCTGGCCGCCACGTTGCAGAACACCGCCGCCCTGACCGCCGACCTGCGCACCACGACGCGCCATCTCAACACCCTGATGGAGAACGACGTACCCCAGCTCACCGCCCACCTCAACCAGATCGGCGCCAACGTCGAGACGCTCTCGGGCAACTTGGCCCAGGTGGACGTCAAGACCACCGTGGACAACGTCAACGCCACCCTGCGCGACGCACAGGGCTTCGTGCAGACGATGAACAGCCTCACGCAGAACCTCGACACCAAGATGCGCGCCGACGACAACTCGCTGGGCCTCCTGTTGGGCGACCGTCAACTCTATGACAACCTGAACAGCACCGTCCGCAGTGCCGACTCGCTGCTCATCGACTTGCGCCAACACCCGAAGCGCTATGTCCATTTCTCACTCTTTGGGCGGAAAGACAAGTAGGAAAGCCACAATTTTTTCGCATAAGACGTAAATCACTGTCAGCCAGGGCTTCCCGTCGGAGACCCTGGCTTTTGCGTTTGTCACCCCGACAAGCATAACGCCCACAGCGACAGTCATTTCAGCCAAGGCGGCCGAAAAAGCGAGGACCCCGATCGCGGCCTACGGCCGGAGAAAAAGTAAGGCGAAGCGTTGTGCGTTCGCCAAAAAAATGCCAACTTTGCAATTCCGTCGCCTATGACGGAGGACACCGTAGCCGTCGAAAGAAAAACTCATGGAAGCGCAGAAAGCCCGTCAAGCCTGGGAGCAATTCTTACAGTTCATCCGCGAAAAAGTGCCGCAGGACCAGACCTTCAGCACGTGGTTTGAGCCGTTGGAATTCGTCGAGTTCGCCGAAACAGACGGCGAGCGCAAGCTCGTCATCTCCGGGCCGAACCGCTTTGTCGGCGAGTTCATCGAAGAACATTACGCAAGGCTTGTCGCGAACGCCGTGCGCAGCGCCTACGGCATGGGCGTCAAGGTGGAGTACCGCTTTGCGCCCGACGCCCCGGCCCCTTCGCCGCAGCCCATCCTCAGCGGCTCGGCCCACGTGGCGCCACCCGCCTTGGCGCAGTCCGGCGGCGAGGCCGGCAGCACGCAGTCCGGCTTCGATCCGAACCTCAACCCGGACTACACGTTCGCCAATTTCATCGAAGGGAAGAGCAACAAGCTCGCGCGCAGCGTCGGCCTGTCGATAGCAGACAACCCGAAACAAGTCACGTTCAACCCGTTCTTCATCTACGGGCCGTCGGGCGTCGGAAAGACTCACCTAGCCACAGCCATCGGGTGGCGTATCGTCAACCGCTTCCCCCAGAAACGCGTGCTCATGGTGTCGGCCCATACGTTCATGCGCCAGTTCACCGACTCCGTGCGCCGCGACCGTTGGAACGACTTCATCAACTTCTACCAAAGCGTCGACGTCCTGATTGTCGACGACATACAGGAGATGACTACGCCCAGGACACAGCAGACTTTCTTCCATATCTTCAATCATCTCCACCTGAACAAGCGTTTGCTCATCATGACGAGTGACCGCCCGCCGGCCCTGCTCGAAGGAATGGAAGAGCGCCTCCTGACGCGTTTCAAGTGGGGCATGTCGGCCAGCTTGCACCGCCCCGACGCCACGTTGCGCCGCCGCATCCTCGAGTCGAAGATAAAGAGCAACGGCCTGACTATTGCCGACGACGTGGTCAGTTATATCGCCGAAAACGTCAGCAACAACGTGCGCGAGCTCGAGGGCGTCATCAACTCCTTGATGCTTCGCTCGATTGTCAACGACCGTGAGATCGACGTCCCCATGGCCGCCCATGTCATCAGCTGCCTTGTCAATTTGGAGAAGAGGCAGATCAGTGTGCAGGCCGTCACCAAGGCCGTCTGCCGTCACTACAAGGTGAAAGAGCGCGATGTCGTTTCGGCCGGCCGGAAAAAGGAGGTGGTGCAGGCACGTCACCTCGCCATGTTTCTCTCGCAGAAGTACACCGGCCTCTCGTCGGCGCAGATAGGACGGAACTTCGGCAAGCGCGACCACTCGACGGTTCTCTATGCCTGTTCGCAGGTCGAGAAACGCATCTCGATTGACATGGCCTACCGGCAGGAGGTGGAAGAAATCGAGAGCACGCTCAACACTTGACCGTCGCCCCGCCGCCATGCTCCTCGATACACTTAAACGCTACTTCGGCTACGACTCGTTCCGCCCCCAGCAGGAGGAAATCATCCGCCACGCCATGTCGGGACGCGACTGTCTCGTTCTGATGCCCACGGGCGGCGGCAAGAGCCTTTGCTACCAAGTCCCGGCGCTCGAAATGGACGGGACGGCTGTCGTTGTCTCACCGCTCATTTCGCTCATGAAAGACCAGGTCGAGGCGCTCAGGGCCAACGGCATTGCTGCCGTCGCGCTCAACAGCAGCCTTCCGGCTGGCGAGCAGCGCCTCCTGCGCCAACAGTGCGTGCAAGGGCAGGTCAAGCTCCTCTACCTGTCCCCCGAGACATTGCTCTCGGAGCTTCCCTATCTTCTCCATGACATCAGCGTGAGCCTCTTTGCTATCGACGAGGCTCACTGTGTCAGCCAGTGGGGTCACGACTTCCGTCCCGAGTACACGCAGCTCGGCATCTTGCGGCGCGAGTTCCCCGGCGTGCCCGTCATGGCGCTTACCGCGACGGCCGACAAGGTCACCCGTCGCGACATCCTCACCCAACTCGCGCTCCGCGAGCCCGCCGTGTTCATCTCCTCGTTCGACCGTCCCAACCTGAACCTTGACGTGAAGTGCGGGCTCAAAGGCCGCGAGAAACTGTCGGCCCTGCTCCGCTTCATCGCAGCCCATGAAGGGCAAAGCGGCATAGTCTACTGCCTTTCGCGCAAGACGACCGACAAACTCGCCGCCGACCTGCGCGCCCACGGCATAGCGGCTGCGTCCTACCACGCCGGCCTCAGCGCCGACGAACGCGACACCGCGCAGACCGACTTCATCCGCGACCGCGTCCAGGTCGTCGTGGCGACCATCGCCTTCGGCATGGGCATCGACAAGAGCAACGTCCGGTGGGTTGTTCACTACAACCTGCCCAAAAGCATAGAGAGCTTCTATCAGGAGATAGGCCGGGCGGGGCGCGACGGCCTGCCTGCCGACACCCTGCTGCTCTACAACTATGCCGACATCGTACAGCTCGCCACGTTCGCCAGGGCGAGCGGCCAGCGCGAGATAAACATGGAACGCCTCAGCCGTATGCAGGAATATGCTGAGGCCGAGGTGTGCCGTCGCCGCATACTGCTCAATTATTTCGGCGAAGCGAGCGAACACGATTGCGGTAACTGCGACGTCTGCCGCTGCCCGCCCGTCCGTTTCGACGGGACGGTGCACGCGCAGAAAGCCCTGAGCGCCATTGCCCGCACGGGCGAGGCTGCCGGCTTCCAGACCGTGGTGGACATCTTGGTCGGCCGCTATTCGCCCGCAGTCCGCGAGGCGGGTTTCGAACGCCTCCGCACGTTCGGCGCTGGCCGCGACGTGCCGGCCCGCGACTGGCATGCCTATCTTTTGCAAATGCTACAGTCCGGCCTGCTCGACGTGGCGTATGACGAGCAGAACCATCTGAAAATCACCGACTATGGCCGGCGCGTCCTGTTCGGCCGCGAGCGCATCCTGCTGGCCGTCGCGCGCCGCGAAGAGCCGGCTCCGCGGGCAGCCCGCAGCCGGACGAAGACCGCTCCCGCCACACCGTCGCTCCCCTTGGCCGGAGCGCCGGCCACGTCGGCGGCCGACGACGCCCTTTTCGAGCGGCTGCGCACCCTGCGCCGCCAGCTGGCCGACGCCGAAAGCCTTCCGCCCTACATCGTCATGAGCGACAAAGTGCTCCGCGCGCTGGCCGCCATTCGCCCCACGACGCTCGAGAAAATGGGGATGGTCAACGGCATCGGAGAGTACAAGCTGAGAAAATACGGCGCCCTGTTTATAGATGCCATCAAAGAATTTGCCACCTGAACCCGTACGGCCTGTCGGATAAATCACTACCTTTGCTATTGCGAAGGTAGGATGCGGCTCGGCCAAGTCCCGCGAGGAGCCAACTTCTCCGGCCTCGGCGCTCGCCTTTCACTACCTTTGTCATAACAAAGGACCAAATGCGCAGACCTATGGTAAAGATGGCTGATTACATCCGGCGGATAGAAATAAAGAGTCTTTGGAGCGGACGCAAGCATGTAGTCTGGGAACTTCACCCCGACGTGAACATCCTGAGCGGAGTCAATGGCGTCGGGAAGACCACTATCCTCAACAAACTTGTCTACCGTTTGCACGCCGACAGTGCTGCGGGCGCACTCAGTGCCGCCGAGGCGCACGGCGTCAAGATTGACTTCGAGCCGGCCGACGCTACGGCCATCCGTTTCGACGTTATACGCAGTTTCGACCGTCCCCTTGTCCAAAGCGACTTGCTCGGCAAGGTGGCCGACGCCCACGTCGCCACGGAACTCGACCTCCAACTCTACCAACTTCAACGCCGTTACTTGGATTACCAAGTCAACATCGGCAACCGCATGATCGCCCTCCTGACGGGCGGCGACCCCGACGCGCGCGAGAAAGCCACCGCCGTGGCCGACGCCAAGCGGCGTTTCCAAGACATGGTGGACGACCTGTTCAGCGAAACGGGGAAGAAAATCGACCGGTCGAGCAACGAGATCCGCTTCGACCAGATGGGCGAAATTCTCTTGCCCCACCAGCTGTCGAGCGGCGAGAAACAGATGCTCGCCATCCTGCTGACGGTGTTGATCGAAGACCGCCAGCCCTACGCCCTCTTCATGGACGAGCCCGAGGTCAGCCTGCACGTCGAATGGCAGCAGCGCCTCATCGCCCTTATCCGGGAATTGAATCCACACGCCCAAGTCGTGCTGACGACCCATTCGCCCGCCGTCATCATGGACGGCTGGCTCGACGCCGTCACCGAAGTGAGCGACATCACCGAGTGACTGCCCCGCGTCCTGCCCAACACTGACGAGCCATGGCAAAGCGCCTTTCGAAAAACCTCACGTCGCGATACCTCGAAGCCGCCCACCGCCTGCAATCGAAGCGGGCGCGGCGGAAAATCTTCGCATACGTCGAGAGCTACGACGATGTGCTCTTTTGGAGCCAGCTGCTGCGCGAGGTAGAGACGGAGGAGTTCTGCTTCGAGGTGATGCTGCCTTCGCGAAGCACGCTCTGCAAGGGCAAGCGCCAGGCGCTCACCAACGTGATGGGCGAACAGCTCGGCGGGCACATGATTGCCTGTGTCGACGCCGACTACGACTATCTCATGCAGGGCGCCACCGACATCTCGCGCACCGTGACGCGTAACCCCTACGTCTTCCACACCTACGTTTACGCCATCGAGAACTACCAGTGCTACGCCCCGGCGCTCCAAAGCGTCTGCGTCATGGCCACGCTCAACGACCACCGCATCTTCGACTTCGAGGGCTTCCTCGCGGCTTTCTCCGTCGCCGTCTGGCCGCTCTTCGTCTGGTCCGTGTGGTGCTACCGCCACGGTTATTACAAGACTTTCTCGATGGCAGATTTCTGCAACGTCATCGCGCTCAGCAACCTCAGTTTCGCGCATCCCGAGCAGGCCCTCGAACAGCTCCGCCACCGCGTCAACCGGAAGACAAACTGGCTCCAGCACCACCTGCCGCAGGCACGGAAAGACTACGCCGCCCTGCGCGATGAGCTCGTCAGCCTTGGCGTCACGCCCGAAACTACCTATCTTTACATCCGGGGCCACGACCTTTGCGACGCCGTCGTGTCGCCGCTGCTGGCCGCCGTGTGCGAGGCGCTCCGCCGCGAGCGCGAGCACGAAATCCGCCGCCTTGCGGAACACAGCGTGCAGATGCAGAACGAACTGTCGGCCTATCAGCATGCCGCGTCTCCTTTTGAAGAAATGCTCCGCAAGCACACCGGCTACCGCGAAGCCCCGCCTTATCGCCGTGTGCAGGCCGACGTGCGCCGCCTGCTGGCCTCCCTTTCCGAACAGATTAAACCGAAAGATAATGACAGAAACTCCGAAAAACGGCTATCCGACACGCCGTTACGACCAGCCCGTTAAACGTTATTGCCAGACGCTCGACCTGCGCGACGATCCGGCCCTCATCGCCGAGTACCGCCGCCTCCACAGCGAGCCCTGCATCTGGCAGGAAATCCTCGACGGCATCCGCAGCGTTGGCATCCTCGAAATGGAGATCTACCTCGTCGGCACGCGCCTTTTCATGATTGTCGAGGCGCCGCTCGACTTTGACTGGGACAGCGCCATGCAACGCATGGCCGCCTTGCCGCGCCAGGCCGAATGGGAGGCGCTCACGGCGCGCTACCAGAAAGCCTCGGCCGACGCCTCATCCGCCGAGAAGTGGCAGCTGATGGAGCGCATCTTCCACCTTTACGACCGTTAGCCGTCTCCTGGCTCCTTCCCGCCGTTCCCGCCGCCGGGCGGGGGACGTGCGGGAACGGCCTTTCCACAGCCTCTCAACCGGCGGCGCCGAAAGGCCAGTGGGGTCGTCTGCCCTGTCAGCCGACCCGCGAATCCTGTCGCTGCGACAGAAATTCCTGTCAGCCCTCCCGTGAATCCCGGCAGCCGTCGCGTTTTTCCTATTGCCGTAGCCTTGGGACGCCGCAGCCCGTCCGGGGGCAGGGGGCAGCCGTTCCGTCGTCTCGTCCGGTTGGCCTGCGCACCCTGCCGCTGTGATGATTTTTTTCAAAGAAAAACGATTTTTCACCGTCAGAAAACGTGTGAAAACTGTAACTTTGCACCCGAATTGTAACAAAGTATCTATTAAGCAAAGAAAAACGATGAAAAAGATCAGAGCAGCCGTAGTCGGTTACGGCAATATCGGAAAATATGTGCTCGAAGCCCTGCAAGCCGCGCCCGACTTCGAGGTGGCCGGCGTAGTCCGTCGCAACGCCACGGGCGAGCAGCCCGCCGAGTTGGCCGCCTATCCCGTCGTGAGCGATATCCGTCAGCTCGAAGCCGTCGACGTGGCCATCCTTGCCACCCCGACGCGCAGCGTCGAGGCCTATGCCAAGGAGATCCTCGCCCTCGGCATCCACACCGTCGACAGCTTCGACATCCACACCCAAATCCCCGCCCTGCGCCGCTCGCTCGGCGAGGTGGCCCGCCAGCACGGCGTGGTGTCCATCATCTCGGCCGGCTGGGACCCCGGAAGCGACAGCGTGGTGCGCGCCTTGCTGCAAGCCATCGCCCCGAAAGGCCTGACCTACACGAACTTCGGCCCGGGCATGAGCATGGGGCATACGGTAGCCGTCAAGTCAAAGCCGGGCGTCAAGGCAGCCCTGTCGATGACGATTCCTACCGGTGAGGGCATCCATCGCCGCATGGTCTATGTGGAAGTCGAGGACGGCTACAAGTTTGAAGACATCGCCGCCGCCGTGAAAGCAGACCCCTACTTCGCCAGCGACGAGACCCACGTGATCGAAGTGCCGTCGGTCGACGCACTCCTCGATATGGGTCACGGCGTCAACCTGACGCGTAAGGGCGTCAGCGGTCGGACACAGAATCAGCTCTTCGAGTTCAACATGCGCATCAACAACCCCGCCCTGACGGGGCAGGTGCTTGTTTGCGTGGCCCGCGCCGCCATGAAGCAGCAGCCCGGTTGCTACACGATGATCGAAGTGCCGGTCATCGACCTGCTTCCCGGCGACCGCGAAGAACTCGTGGCCCACTTGGTATGACGCCGCCGCGCTCCGTGCGGGCGCTGGCGGTTTGCGGAACACTCCCCGGCCAGACGGCAGCAGCCGTCTGGCCGGGGAGTGTCTTTGTGGGGCGTCGGGGTGTTGGGGAGAGCGCTTCTGCGTGGCCCGCACCTTGGCTGAGGGCTTCGTGCCCGGCCCTGGGCGTCGGCGCCTTACTCCCGGACAAAGGGTTTAAGCCCCTTGACGGCTTCGGCGGCCGTGATGCGGCGTCCGCCGTTGTCCAAGTCGATGAGGACGTAGCGATCGTTGCCCATGCCCAGTTCTTTCATGTACGACAGTTGGCGCAGGCCGTGGCGGCTCTCAATGCGTTCGACGAGGTCGTGGTGCTCCGCCTCGGTCATGGCGTAGACAAGGTCGACACAGGCTTGGTCGAGGGCAAGAATGTCAGTGGACGAGAGGATGCCGACGTTGGGCGTGACGACCGGCTCGGCGGCCAGGCCTTCACAGTCGCACGAGACCGACATGTTGCGCATAACGTTCACGTACGTGATGTGCGGCCCGAAGAAGTCCACGACTGCCTTCGTCGATTCGGTCATGCGTTCCATGAATTCCTCCTTGGCTATGTCCCATTGGTCGTCCTGCCCCGGGGTGGTGTGGATCCAGGCCTTGCCGATGCGGCCGTCGGCGCAGCCGATGCCGATGTTCTTGTTGCTCCCGCCGAAGCCGCCCTGCGTGTGTCCCTTGAAGTGGGTGAGCACGACGAGGGAGTTGTAGTCCGTCAGGTGGCTGCCCACCGACATCTTGTCGAACCACTTGCCGCCCTTGACCGGCAGTGTCAGGGTGTCCTCCTCGTCCATGATGTCGACCGGGCAGAACGTCCATCCGTTCACCTCAATCGTCCGGCGGTGCTGCTCGGTGGTGTAGCGGTCGCCCTCGTAGTAGGTGTTCGTCTCGACGATATGGGCGTCGGGCAGGTCTTTGGCGATGAGCGCCTCGACCCAGGCGCTGGGGATGATGTTCGGGCCGTGCTGTTCGCCCGTGTGCAGTTTCACGCCGACGCGGCCGCCGATGCGCGCCGACACCTGCTCGTAGGCTTCGATCAGGCCCTGCGGCGAGAGCTTGCGGGTGAAGTAGACGATCGACTCGTTGCCCCCTCGCTCTTCATAGGGCACGTACTTGTTGCCGTCCGCGCCGGGAGTGGGCGCGGGTTGCGCCATGGCCGTTGTTCCCATGGCAAATAGACTCGCAATCATGGTAGTTAGGATATGTTTCATGACAGGGTGAGTAGAATGATTATACCTGATTGCAAAGATAACCGTTTCGCCCCTTACGGCGGTTACCCTCGCCGAGGCTTTTATTACCCGGATTACGGTTTCTCGCCGCCCCGCGCGGGGATGCAGGCAAGCCGGCGGGGATTTTTCGGCCCGCCGTCGCTGCGCCCATCCCTGCGTCCGCCGCCGCTTGCGTGCGGTTGCGCCCGTACGCCGGGCGACATGAATGTCGCCCCTACGTTTCCCGGTATTTCGGCCACTGCGGCGGGAAATCCTGTCGCCCTGCCCGTCGTTCCTGTCAGCCGGACAGGGATTTCGGTCAGCCGGCCCGTTCGAACAGGTTGGGAC
>DVNY01000048.1 GCA_018714085.1 Candidatus Caccomonas pullistercoris | reverse complement strand
TGTCCGTGCTGTATTCCACCGTTTCGGTGAAATCGCCGTTCTGCACGGTCTGCGCCTCTTGCGCCATCGCCGTGCCTGAGGCCGCCAAAGCCAGGGCGGCCAGCATTGTTTTCTTTATCATATCATTCGTTGGTTAGTTATTTGCTTTTTACCGATACACTCACTTGGCGTCCGTCACGAACGAGCCGGAGGTGATCAGGCTGTTCAAGCCGGCCAAGCGGGCCGAGAAGACAGCCTCCAAGTTCCGGATGGCCTCGTCATAGGTCATGCGCTCGTCGCCGTTGACGTCGGGCAAGTAGCCCAGCTGCGGGTTGCCGCCCTTGCGGCTTGCGCCGTCAAGCGGCCACATGGTCTCGTTGAACCGGTCGGACAGGCGGTTGGCCTCGCCCAACTGCCGGATCTCTTCCGCCACGCTGAGCAGGGCAGGATAGATCGTGGCCCAACGTTCCTGCACACGCTGGCGGAACGACTCATCCTTGAACAGGAGCGGATACCACATGTAGGGCGCGTCGAACTTGTCGGGCGACGAGGGTTTTCCGCCCCACCAATCTCCCCACTCCCACGCGTCGGGTGCCGAGTAGGCATACATCCACTCGCCGAAGTCGGGCAGGTCGGTGATGAGGCCGCTTTCCCCGCCTGTCGTGATGCCGTACTCAGGCCGCAGCTTGACGATGTTCTCCTCGTTCGGGAAGGTCTGGAAGTCGAAGTCCCAGACCGGACCGGCAAAGAGCTTGCTGTCGCCGTCGATGTACATGTAGAGGCTCTTCGGGTGACGATACTCGTTGTTCATCGTCAGCTCCCACACAAAGAACTGGTCGATGACCGAGTTCATGTCGAGCAGCTCATAGACGCGGGCATAATCCCCGTCCGCAAGGGCGTCCTCGACACCGTTCACCTTGTCTTCCACAAACGTGCGGAACGCGGAACTGCTCTCCCAAGGCACATCGTCTTTCAGCTGGCAGGGCAGGTAGCGGCGGTTGGTGATGAACTTGCAGTTCTCGTCGTAGCCGTCGTCAAACTCCAGCAGGTAGCCGCAGTCGGCGGGCGTCACGTTGCCCTCGCCCATGTCTTCAACCACATCCTCATAGCAGTCCTTGATGTCGAGGCGGGAGCCGTCGATCTTGATCTGCTCACAGAGGTAGTAGTTGCCCACGTGGCGGCCGTTGTAGACCACCTCCACGTTCGTGCCCCTCGGGTTCCAGCCCAAGCCGTCGTTGAAGGCTTCGGCCGTCCGGTGGGCTATCTCGAACGCCACGGCGTTGCGCAGCATCGTGCGGTCCATCCAGTTGGCCAGCAGCACCCAGCGCTTGTGTTTAGGCATGCCGAGCACCGACTGTTTCTTGTCGAACTTGATGGCGAAAGGCAGCTTGGGATACTCTTGCGTCGAGTTGCCGCGCAGGCGGAAACCGGCGTCCACGCGGTCCACGTTGACCGTGCCGTCGGATTCATAGACGGAGACCTTGTCCGTCTTCGCCCATTCGGCCTCCTTGCCGTAGACCATCAGGTCGGCCGCGTCCCAGCGCGTGTCGCCCTCGCCTTCCTGCTCGAGCACCACCACGGGCAAGCCCGTGTTCTTCACCTCGACGGTGAACTGCGCTTCCTGCTCCCCGTTGCTCAGGGTGTAGGTGACGGGCTGGCTGAAATCCTGCACCGTCGTGCCGCTCACCTGTTCCACGCCGTCGACCGTGACCGTCACGCCCTCGGGCGTGGCGAACGTCGGCGCCAGGTCGAACCGGTAGAGATAGGGGATGCACCCCGAGACCGTCGTCCCGTCGATGGCGAGCGTGTCGCCGGCCACGTCGATGACCTTCGTCAGCAGTCCGTCGTTCACCAGGCGTTTGCCGAGGATCTTGCCCTCATTGGCCGCCGCCGCGAAGACGAACGACGTGAACACAGGGCGTGCCTTGACCTCCATGTCGTTGAAGAGCGACAACGTGAGGGGGAAGGTGTAGACGCTGTTTGCCGTGAAGTCCATGAGCGCCTCGCGCGTAAAGGTGGCCTCGAACTGCGTGGTGCGCACAGTGATCTGGATTTCGTCGCCCTCGTGCACGTCGGGCGCACAGGTGATGTAGCCCGTGTAGTTCGCGCCGCTTTCGAGCGCGGGGCGGTCGGTCCAGTCCATGGTCAGCACGTTGGCCGCCTCCGGACGCGAGGTCCAGTCGACGGCGCCGCCCGCCGTGGCGTCCACGGTGAACGAGCCGCCGAGCTGGCGCCCGTCGGGAAGGGTCAGGGTGATGCTCTCCAAGCGTTCGCCCTCGAGGGGCGTGCCGGTGGCGTCGATGGTGAAGCGCAGCAGCGAGAACAGGTGGGTGAAGGTGAATTCACTGCCGTCCTCGTCCCAGCGTGTCGGGGTGCCCACCTTGTAGTCGCCTTCGAGGCGGCCCGACGTCATGTCGAACCGCTGCGTCATCGGCAGCGTGCCCGCAATGGCGGTGGCGCTGGCCGAAGCGTTCTCTGGGCTGTACGGGTAGTAGGCATACTGCGGCCGTTCGCCGGCGCCGAGCTGGCCCGCAAAGGTGGCCTCGGCCACGTTCGCCGTGCTCTGGTTCACAAAGCCGGCATTGCGCGTGCCGCTGTCGCCGAAGACGCCGATGGTGTCGCCCGGCGACCAGAGGACGCCCGTCGACGTGCCGTCGATGCCCGGGCCGCCCACGCAGGTGCGGGTCTGCACCGCCGGAGCCATGCGCGCCACGATTTTCACCGTGTCGCGACCGGGACCGTTCACCAAGTCCTCGTCGGCACAACCGGCCAGTCCGGCCGCAGCCACCACGAGGAGCAAACTCTTGTTCGTGTATCGGTTCATTGTTATCGGTTTATTCCTTTTCGTTTCTGTTTACACACAGGATTTTCCCATCCGTCCCGTCCGTGGCGGGAGCCGTTCCCGTTTCGTCTGTCGCAGCGACAGAATTTCCTGTCAGGACGACAGGATTTTCAGTCACGGCGACGGGGCCGGTCGCCATGCCGTGACGGACGCCGTAACCCGCCGCTTTCGCCGCCAAACGTAGGGGCGCCACTTGTGACGCCCGGACGACGGGCGCATTCACGCGGAAACAGGCGGGGCGGCGGTTGCCTTGTGCCCCGGCGGGGCACCGGGCGTCATGAATGGCGCCCCTACGGGCTAACGCCGCCGCATCCGCCCCGGCCCGCGGGAACAGGCGGGGCGGACGGGAAAATCCCAAGGGTCAACTACGGCGCGGCATCAATGGCTGATGGCGTCGCCGCCGTTCTGGTACGTGGCGTTGTACTGCTGCGCCGGTGTGCCGGTGGGCTTACGGCGCAGGTTGAAGCGGAAGTTGTTGTCGATGATGGTCTGGATCAGCTCACCGCAGTTATATTTGAGACTATTCGCCGTATTGCGGTTGGCATACGACATGTAGACCAAACCGAGCGGGGCGTTCTTCTCGATGCGCTGGCCCATCTTGTCGACCACATAATTGTTCATGCTTTCGATGCCGTCCAAAATGCCGTTCGTCGTCGCGTCCGTTGCATTACGCTCGAGGATACATCCGCTGACATCATTCATGAACCAATATGGCGATGCTTCACCCGATTGATGTTCCTGGTAGATCTGTGCGCTCTTGTCGAAAAGCCCGCCAATGATGTTCTGCTTCATCTCGATGGTCGGGATCTGTCCCTCGTCTTCTCCAATGGTGGTCAACTCCTGGTAAATCCACTTCAAGCCTGTGGTGGCCTGCACGTTCGAGTGTGACGTTCCCCACGTCAAAGGCACGCCGTCCGGCTCATAACCCGTACGGGGCTGACTGTTTTCCCAAGTATTGTCGTCTACATCCTCGCGAGAGAGCCATTCTGAGAAGAGGCTCGGCGTTCCGGCACTCACATCCATATAATTGCTCATGTGGTGATCATTCGCGCCGTCCGCGTTAACCGTAGCGTTGATGTTGGCTTTCAGGATAATCTTTCCGGCCACATCGGCAATCGTGGTATTCTCAGTAATTCCACCCGTATAGATGTAGTCCTTCAAATCCGGATCGTTGGCATACTCTTTGAAGCAGGTTTCCACGGTAGCCATCCAGCTTTTCTCTGCCGTATTGTATTTGTCATTTGCCAATAATCCTGCGTTCCTATCGTAATCCGTCGCATTAGAAGCAAATGTCACCTGCACGACAGCAAATTCCTGCGAACCGCCGGCTGATTTTGCTTCCGCCAGTTTTTGGGCGATCTGATTCAAACTGGTTTTCAAATCAGCGAGGTCGCCCGTTCCTTGCTCTAACTCTGTACTTCCAAAAATTCTCTGACGAGGTACCGCAACAGCCAAACGCATTTCCGGATTTCCCCAGCCAATAATAGGACCACCATTTTCATGTACTGCTCCTGTCTGGAAATAGAACGCACGGATGCCGTCGTTGAACTGCTGTCCGATATTGGCGTCATGCCATACCACTTCTCCACCACTCGCAGGGGTCAAAGCCGAGTGTACGCTGCCGGGGATGGAAAGCTCGGTCAGGTAGGTATTCGGGTCGAGCGAGGTGAGCCAGTTGTTCGCCGCAGCGGGCTGCACGGCGGGGAGGACAATGCGGTTCACCTTGTGCGGCTGGATGGTGAAGCCGGTGAGCGTCTTGCGGTTGACGCCCGCATTGCTCGCCACGCTGATGGTCACCTGGCTGCCGTCGATGGGGGTGTCCGTCGTGGGGACGAGGAATGCGTGAACCACCATCTTGTCGCCACTCTTCAACTCGATGTTGCCGAACCCGGTTTCACGGTTGTAGGTCGGGATGGAGATGTTGTTGCGCGACTCGCCCTCGGGATTGTCAGCAGGCTCACAGTCGAGGTCAAGCTCGCCCGTTTGCTCATCTTTGGCCAAGATGTTGCAATAGTACGGGCCACAAATGGCCGAACCCTGCGCGGCACGGACGTTGATGTTGGTCACGGTGACGCTCTCCGTCTCGCCAGTGTTGAGCGGGCCGTTGACGACGATTTCGAGAATCGTGGTCAGGGGCTTGAACGACAAGGGGATGGGGGCGCCTTGCGTCATCTTGTCGGTCTCGACCGACGTGTAGGCCACCATGGCGGCATAGTCGGTGTTGGTCGCTGCGCGCCAAGTCGTGCTTCCGTCATCCTCCTGCGTGTCTTCCCAATCCAGGGCATACTGCGTAGCCGGAATGTCGGACAGGATGCGGCCGTCGCTCTCCGAGCCCTTCACAGACGCGGCCGGATAGAAGCCGTAGAAATTATGCGTCGGTGCATCGCTCCATTGGAGGCCGCAGTCGCCCACGCGTTCAAGCTGCTGCGAGGTGGACGAATTTGCCTTGCCGGGCTGCACGATGTATTCTACGAGCTTCTCCTGGGCGGCTTGGAGACAGTAGATCTTCACATGGTCGCGCACGCTGGCATCGTTGGCATCATATTCCCAATAGACGGGATAGACTTGGTTCTCCACGT
The DNA here is from genome assembly GCA_018714085.1 of Candidatus Caccomonas pullistercoris. Taxonomy (GTDB): domain Bacteria; phylum Bacteroidota; class Bacteroidia; order Bacteroidales; family Bacteroidaceae; genus Alloprevotella; species Alloprevotella pullistercoris. The sequence continues at coordinate 622 of DVNY01000048.1, read as the reverse complement.
CGGGTGTGCCGTAGACGGTGCGATGTGTGGCGACATCGGGCAGGGCTGAGCCGAAGACGATCTCCTCGCCCTCTTGGACGGGTGTGCCGGGTTGTTCTACAAAAGCCTCGTCCTGACAGCCGGCCAGCGAGAGCAAAGCGGCTGCCGTCAAAGCATAAATGGTTGTTTTCTTCATAGTCATTCTGTTAGTTTGTTGTCGTATTGTCCCATTGAGAGGCATTCTCGCCTTCAAAGTAATCCACAGAGCTTCCGAAGCCGTGCCCTTCGATGCTGACACCATCGTCATGCCCGTTCTCGGGGTCGAAGACGGAGGCGTTCATGAAGCCTTGTTCAAGCTCCACCTCCGACATCTGGGTCTGTGGAGCTTCGTACGTTTCTTTTTTCGCCATACGTTTTGTTTGTTTGATTAAGAAGTTAACTGTTTTCGTTTTCTTTCCGGTTGGTGCGGGCGGCTCCTCATGGGTGCCGGTCTCCGCGGTAGTCTGTCTTTTCTGTTTCTTTTCTGTGTTTGCGTAATTTATTGGTGAGTGATTATGTTTGGTTCAGTTTGTTTTATCAGTGATTGCGGCGGAGTGCGTTACCGTGGCGGTTGCGGCCGTTACGTTGTGCCCCGCCGGGCACC
>DVNY01000047.1 GCA_018714085.1 Candidatus Caccomonas pullistercoris | reverse complement strand
GGTGGTCGGCGTTGAGCACGACGCTCATCATGCTCGGCATCTCGCCGTAGAAGGACATGCCGGATTGCAGGCGGCTCATCTCTTTCATGCGGCGCATATATTCGCTCTGCGTGATGAGCACGGGGGCTGCCGTTTCGCCCAAGGGAGCCACCTCGACGTGGAATTCGACCTTGTCGAGTTTGGGCATCTGCGTGGTGAAGAGGGCGGAGAGGTTCGAGCTGTCTTCGGCGGCGAGGCCGCTGTCCTTGGCGTCTTCTTTGAGGATGAGGCGGTCGATGGTGTCGCCGTCGACGCGGGCGAAGCGGCTCTTCTCGAACTTCTGTTCGAGCATCCCGACGAGGGCGATGTCGAGTTCGCCGTCCATGAGCAGGACGCTGTACCCCTTGGCGCGGGCGGCCTCGATGTAGCTGTACTGCTCGTCGAGATGGCTGGCGTAGAGGTAGACGAGGTTGCCGTCCTTGTCTGTCTGCGTGGCCTTGATGAGGTCGCGGTATTCGTCGTAGGTGAAATACTTCCCGTCGACGTCTTTCAAGAGGGCGAACGCCTTGGCCTTGTCATAGAAGTCGGGCTCGGTGAGCATGCCGTAGTGGATGAAGATTTTCAGGTCGTCCCACTTGCTTTCGAAGTCCTTGCGGTCGTTCTTGAACAGGGAGGCGAGGCGGTCGCTGACCTTCTTGGTGATGTAGGTCGAAATCTTCTTGACGTTGGCGTCGCTTTGCAGGTAGCTGCGGCTGACGTTCAGGGGGATGTCGGGCGAGTCGATCACGCCGTGGAGGAGGGTGAGGAAGTCGGGCACGATGTTCTCGACCTGGTCGGTCACGTAGACTTGGTTGCAGTAGAGCTGGATCTTGTTGCGGTGGAGCTCAATGTTGCTCTTGATTTTGGGGAAGTAGAGCACGCCGGTGAGGTTGAAGGGATAGTCCACGTTGAGGTGGATCCAGAAGAGGGGCTCGTCGGCCATGGGGTAGAGGTCGCGGTAGAACTTCTTGTAGTCCTCCTCTTTCAGCTCGGCGGGCTTACGGGTCCAGAGGGGCGTGGTGTCGTTGACCACGTTGTCCTCGTCGGTGTCGACCTGCTTGCCGTCTTTCCATTCCGTCTTCTTGCCGAAGGCAACGGGGATGGGCAGGAAGCGGCAGTATTTTGTCAGCAGTTCCTGGATTTTGCCTTTTTCGAGGAATTCCTTGCAGTCGTCGTCGATGTGCAGGATGACGTCCGTGCCGCGGCCGTCGCGTTCGGCGGGTTCGATTTCGTACGTGGGCGAGCCGTCGCAGGTCCAGCGCACGGCGGGGGCGTCGTCGCGGTAGCTCTTGGTGAGGATTTCGACCTTCTTGGCCACCATGAACGAGGAGTAGAAGCCGAGGCCGAAGTGGCCGATGATGGCGTTGGCGTCGTTCTTGTATTTGTCGAGGAAGTCGTTGGCGCCCGAGAAGGCAATCTGGTTGATGTACTTGTCGATTTCCTCTTCCGTCATGCCGAGGCCGCGGTCGCTGATGGTGAGCGTGCCCTTGTCCTTGTCGAGGCTGACGTGGATGGTCAGGTCGCCCAGCTCGCCCTTGAAGTCACCCTTTGAGGCATAGGTTTTGAGCTTCTGCGTGGCGTCGACGGCGTTCGAGACGAGCTCGCGCAGGAAGATCTCGTGGTCGCTGTATAAGAACTTCTTGATGACAGGGAAGATGTTTTCTGTCGTTACTCCAATGTTACCTTTTTGCATATCGATTGTGTTGAAATTTCCTGCCGGCTGTCTTGCAAAAGCCGTGCCACGTTGAGGCTGTGTCATGAAAAAAGCGGGAAGCGTCCGTTCGGACGCCGCCCGCCTCGTATGGGGTTGCTCGCGCTGGCTTATTTGTTATAGAGCAGCCATGCGTCGGCGTATGTGGCCCGCAGGGCATCGCGCGACTGCACGGCCGAGGCCTTGTCAGCAAAGGTGGAGGCGATGACACGGAACCAGCCCGTGATGCCGTTGATCGTTTCGTTGGTCTTGACGACCTGGGCGTTGTAGCCTTGCGATTTGAGCGTGGCTTGCAGGCCTTCGGCGTTGGCTTGGGTCGAGAAACTGCCCACCACCACGCTGTATGCTTGCAGGCCGGTGCCACTGACAACTGACACGCCGCCGCTGATGGTGCGCACGTCGCTGTGGTCTTCCTGGACGGGAGTAGTGACAGGCGTTACGGTCACGGTTTCCGTCGTCGCTACGGGAGTGACCGTAGCCGTCGGCTCCTCCGTCTGTTGGTTGGCGGCAGCCATCTCTTGGGCCTTGGCCTTCTCGTATGCTTTCTTGTAAGCGCTTTCGCTCGATTTGCATGACGTCATGGCCAGTGCGGAACACAGACCCACGCCGAAGAATAAAACCTTTTTCATCTGTTTAGGTGCGGAATAATGTGGATTACAGGTTTGTTTATACGATGTCACGCGCAAAGTTACCATTCTATGACGGATTGGCGCATTTTTCTCGGTTAATTAATGCTAACAACCGGAATTTTCAGAAGAAAGGCGAAAAGTGTGGTGAAAATGCTTCGTATTTCAAATAAAACCCGTACCTTTGAGCCGTACACCAAACGCGTACACTCACATTTATTCATTAAAACGATAAAACTATGAAAGGATTGAGCATTTTGGCCGCCTTCTTGGGTGGTGCAGCCGTCGGAGCTGCCTGTGGCATTCTGTTTGCACCGGAAAAGGGTGAAGACACCCGCACGAAAATCGCTGAGGCTATCCGCAAACGCGGCATCAAGCTGAACAGCAAGGAAATGGAGAACCTCGTTGACGACATCGCCGACGAACTGTCTGCCGCTCACTGACCAGTCTGACCGTGTTATCCAGTAACAAGAACATAGAAAGCTTGCAAGAGCTTGCGCGTGAGGTCATGGCCTACGTGAAGCTCCAAAAGCGTTATGCCCAACTGGATATAGCCGAGAAACTGACGGTGTTGCTGGCGACGATGGCGCTCGGCGCCATCCTCTTCCTGTTCGGCGGCATCGTCGTCTTGTTCCTCTCTTACCTGTGCGTGTCCGTCTTGCAAACGTGTCTGGGCAGCGAGGCTGCGGCCTATGCCGTGGTATGTGCTGTCTGGATTGTGGTGGCCTTCGTGGTCTACGCTCAACGCAAACGGCTCATCGTGAATCCGATAGCCTCGTTCGTGGCTAAACTTTTTGTAGGACCGGAAAAACCTTAATCCTCATGCCTATGAACACCATGAAGCCCGAACCCGCGCTGAACTCCCTTGAAGCCATCGTGGCCGCCAAAGCGCAAGTGCTCACAGAACTGCACGAAAGCCGCACACGTATGAACGACAAGGCCAGAGGGATATTCGCGCCAGCTGCTGCCGTCGAAGGGCGTGCAGGAAAATGGATGGGGAACATTGAGCGTGCCATCGCGATCTATGACGGGGCGATGTTCGGCATCAAAGTGATGCGCCGTCTCCGCCTTGCGCGTTTTTTCAGGCGCAAGCGATAGGGTCGCGCGAGCGAACGCTGACAAAGAGACAAAGGGGAGCTGCCTTTTTCACGGGTGGCTCCCCTTGCTGCATCTTGGGAGGGCATCTGGGAAGGGCGACGTATTCATGCCCGGCACGGCGATGGCTTAGCCGGCTTTCACCGGGCCGGGCAATCCAAGTCAGAATTTGAAATTCATTTTTTGTGGGGTCGGGGCCTCTTACGTGTTCCTTTTATTATTCTTCTTTTACAACTACTTGTATGTTTCTTTTGCATGCACGACGGGACAGGGGGTACGTCCGGACGTACATACTCATTTGTCGCTGCAGACGAAGGGGGTGTCCGGGCGTACAAGTGTAGCGACAGGTTTTGTGACACAAAGCGATGGAACGGATTGATTGTGCGTGGGTTAGCTGTCTGCGCTTGACCGGAGAGGGAGGTGCTTGGGTGTTTCCTGCCTAAGCCGGAATGCGTGCCAACGGGCTGTGGATCAGCATGGTGACGTGCACCTGCCGCGTTCCCAGGCGCATGTGTACGGAGGGACGTGTGTGGACGAAGGTGTCCGGAAATGGCTAAGCATCGGGCAGGTGGCTCACTTCTTCTGCGAGGGGGACGTTTGGGTGTCGTTTCGGCTGCTTCGGCGGCCCCAGCGGAACATGTCGCCAAAGCGGGTGAAGTCTCGTTTCAGGATCAGGCCGATGCCTTGTGTCGAGAGCGACGACTTGGTGAAATAGCGGTCGTTTGATTCGCTGTATGCTTTGAGGCTCACGCTGCCGGACGGCGTGAGGAGCCACTGGATGTCGAAGTCGCCGACGAAACCGGTGGAGTAGGCGGCGCGGTCCCGGTAGCCGAAATTGCCGTTGATGAGCAGGCGGTTGTTGAGCAGCCGGCCGCTGAGCAGGCCTTCGACCTCCATGTCGCTCCATCCCACCTCGCCTGTGCTCAGGTTGGTGCCGAACGACCAGTTCGACGGGCCTATGGCGTTCGAGATGATGTTGTTGAGCTGCCCCGTCAGGGTGTTCGACAGGAAAGACTTCATGGCCACGGACGACTGGCTTTGGGTCGAGGCCGTGGCTGTCGAGCCGTAGTCGTAAGTGTAGAAGCGTCCTACGCCGAGGAGGTAGAGGATCTGCATGTTCATGTCCTCCTCGGTGCTGATGATGTTGCGCACCATTTGTTTCTCGTCGGCATTGACCGTGGGCAGGTCAAGGTCGAATGAAAGTTGCGGCGAACTGACCTTCCCGCCGACGTTGAGCAGGCAGTTGACACGGACGGTGCTGCTGGTGAAGTTTGAACCGATGTTCAAGTCGGAGAGCGAGGCGGAATTGACGGTATAGACGGCTTGCAGGTCAAGGTCGCTGTTGCCGGGATCGCCGATGAAGGTGATGGAGCTGCCGGGCTGAATGGTGAACTCTTTGCGGATGACGTCTTGCAAGCTGAGTTTGTACGTGCCGCGGTCGACGCTGTACGTGCCGAAGAGCTGGAAGTCGCCTTTGTTGTAGAATGAGGCGCGGATGGCGCCTTGCCCTGCAAGGTCAATGGCATCGCCGGCATCTTCGTCCATCAGCACGCGCACGTTGACTTCCGGGTTCATGTCGATGAGGAAGTTGAGGCGGATGTCCGTGGCGGCCGGCATGGGTTGCGTCGTCGGGGGGAATTTTGTCCCGCTCGCGGCCGAGGCTACCAGGCTACGGTCGCGGAAGGTGATGAACTGGCTGCTGTTCGTCGTCTCCGGACGGTCGAGGATGTAGGTCAGTTGTGTGCCCCGTTCCGGGCGGATGTCGATGTCGGCGTTGAATGCGCCCGGCCGCCCGTCCATGCGCAGGCCGCCTGTGACGCGGGCCGTGGCGAAAAACGGCATGTCGAGTTCCTTGGGGCGGTCGTAGGCCAGGAGGTTGCGTGCCCGGAGATTGAAGTCATAGGTCAGTTCGCGCAGGTTCTTGTGGCGCAGTTCGCCGTAGCCGGAACCTTGCCCGCCCATGGCGTCGGCAAGCCGGATATCGTGGAGGGCGAAACGGCCGGGAGTGATGACGACCGAATCGCTCTCTATGGTATAGTCCGCGCCGGTCGGGACCACGTGGCACTCCATGTGGACGGCCTGTTGTCCTTCGAGGTCGAGCGCCTTGAACGGGCCGTGAAGGCGCAGATGGCCGCTGGCGCGCCCTGTGACATCTGAGAAGATGCCTTCGAGGTAACGGTTGATGAATTGCAGGTTCGTGCCCTGCGTCCGGAACCGGAGGTCAAGCCCTTTGAGGCGTGGCGAGATGAAGCCGTTGATGTATGTCTGGCTCAGGCCGGGTTCGGCCATGATGGCTGCCAGGTCCACTTGGTTCTCATCGCGGTTCCAGGCCGCTTCGACGGCCAGCGAGCCCATCGACGCTTGATTGAAAAGGAAGTCTGCGATGTCAATGCGGGCGGATATGTGCGGGTCGTCGATGGAGTTGGTGAGCACGACGTGTCCTGTGGCCCGCCCTGCAAAGTCCACGGCATGGAAGTTGATGAGGTCCATGATATAGCCTATCTCGATGTCCCTCAAATTGGCGGCCAACGTGTCGCCTGAACCGCGTTCGAGGCTTCCGGCCAGACTGAGCTGCTGTGCGCCGTGGCTGAGGCTGAAATTGTCAATGTGCAAGCGTCGGCCGGACCAGTCGAGCCGCCCGCGCCCGACGTTCCAGAGCGTATCGTTGATATAGACACGCCCGGGGAGCATGTCGATACCCACTTCCTTCTTTTCGGACGTGAAGCGGGTGAAGTCGGCCGACAGGTGGACATCGCCACGGTATGCCTGCCGGTCGCTGTCGGCCCACGTGAGGTCTGTGCGGAGGCTGTCTTCGCTGGCTGTGAGTTCCACCGAGGCCCGGATGTCCGTGTTCTTCATGGGTTTTGAGGCTTGGACAACGGCGTGCGCTTTCCGCCCGTCGCCCCGCCCGAAAATTTTGATGTCGTCCACGGCGGTCTCGCCGATACGTATCCCCCCCGTTGTGGCTGAGAGGGAGAAAGACCTGGTGTCGGTCCAGTAGCCTTCGGCCGTGAGCGGGGCCGTGAGCGTCACGGGCATGTCGGCCAGGTGTTCGGCCAGGCGGGTGTTGTCTACGTGCACACGGAAACTTCCAGCCGATGCGGGCTGGAACACGTCGGCCGGAGACGACAGGGGAGTCGGCAGGTAAGGGCGCAGGTAGCTGGCCACGTGGGGGAGGCTCTCGAAAAGCGGACGGCGGCCACGGTAGTCGGCTGTGGCGAAATCACTGCGCAGGCGGACGTAGTGTCCTTGTGCGTCGCGTCCTACGTCGAGGGCCAGCGTGTCGAGGACGCAAGTGGTGTCGGCCGAGGCCATCCTGAAATTGCCGAGGCGCACGTTTCCTTCGACCTTCGTCCACGACGCGCCGTGCACATTCGCCGTGAGGCGTCCGGAGAACGTGGTTGAAGCGTAGCGCTGTGTCCATCCGAGGGCATGGGGCGAGAGGGCTGAGACGTCAGCGATGATGTCGATGCCGTCGAGCGGGCGGGGGAGCGACACCGAGCCGCTGGCCGTCAGGCGCAGATCGGGGGCGTCAGCGTTGAGGGTGGCGCTCAGCTTCCTGCCGTCCCACTGGCCTTCGGCTCCGACGTTGGAATAGTCGTGGCTTCCGAAACGGAAATGCCTGATGTCGGTCCTGAAAACCGCCTGTTCGCGACCCCTCCCTTTGGCCGAGATTTCGGCAGAGAGGCGCCCGAAACGCGCAGTGTCGGCCATGACTTGCCCCACGTCGAAGCCATCCGTGCTGAGGTGTGCTTCGAAATGATTGTCGGCATAAAGGCCGCTTCCGCTTATCTCGCCTGCGTTTGTCGTTATTTTCCCGGTGAAATCGAGCGTTTTTTGCTCATAGCCTAACTGCCCGGACACGGAGACACGGCCCAACCGTTCAAGGAACTCCGGGAGTTCGCGCGACGTGAAGCGGCTGGTTACGCTTTGGGCAAAGCCGGGAGTGATTTGAAGTTCGTGCAGGGTGGCGTCGATGCGTTTACGGGCCTCGCGTCGCAGGGCAACATCGGCGTGGAAACTAAATTCGCCGTCGGCGCTTTCAAGCCGTACATCTTTGAACATCCAGCGCGAAGAGCGGAGGTCGAAACGCGAGGATAGCGTGAACCTGAGGTCTTCCGAACCATCTTTCTGTTTTACTAAAAACGCTAAGTCTGAGAGGGATATCCGGCTTTGACGCAAAGTTCCTTTAACGTTGAGCGAGTGCAGGAACCGGCGTGTGTCGTACTTGATTTTCAGTTTTTCCTGTGCCAGGTGGCTGTGGGGCAGGTCAAGAGTGAAGCTGGCGATGTATCCTTCCCGGCGGTTGGCGGCCAGACGAAGAGCCAGACGGTTGATTTTCAGTCCGCTGCGTTCAGTGAGACTCAGGTGACGCACGCGCAGGTTCAGGCTGTCGTCTGTCAGGACTTTCAGACTGATGCTTGCGTCTAAGTCTTTTATGTCTAAATGGTTAGGATCGATAGTTGAACCTTTTTCCGGAATAAAGCTGCGTGTCCAGCTGACGTGCGTGCGGCGCACGATGAGGGAGTTGATGCGCAGGTCGAGCGGTGACTTCTTGTCGGGTGACTTGCTTTTGAATGCGTCGAGAATGAATTGGAAGTTTGCCGGCGCGTCTTTGGCGTCCTGCCTTAGCCGCACGTCGAGGTCAAGCAGGGAGATGGTGTGAAGGGCGACGCGCTTTTCTGTCAGGATGGCGCCAAGGTTGATTTTTGCAGAAAGCAGGCGCCCTTTCAGCATGGGTCGCCCCTGTTGGTCGTCGATGCGCACATTGTGAAGCATCACCCGGTTGAAAAGTCCGACTTCGAGGTCTTCAATGCTGACGTGCGTATGCAATTTTTCGCTCAGCGTCCGGGCGGCCACGTCCGTCAGATATGCGCGGCTGGGGGGGAGGTTGAACAAGGCATACATCACGACGTAGACGCCTATGACGACGGCTACGAGGCACTGCATTATTTTTCGGAAATGTTTGATGGCTTCGTTTTTATGTGCAAAGATAGTGCAAACGAGCGGAAAGGTGTGCGAGTTCAGCCGGAAAATCGCAAGGGCTTTACCGAGTGCCGCCTTGTCTTCTGAAAAGATAGTATAAACAAGAAGAATGGCTGTCGGAATGCGCACGCTCCCAGAAAACGGCATGGAATGTGGCGGGAGCTATGTTTAAGAATGAGCGTTAGACTGAAAAATATAGGGATTTTTGAACTTTCCACTTGTCAAAACGAGACCAACTTCAATAAAAAAGATTAAAGAAATGGATAAAGTCATCCCCGCACTTGCATTGTATCTAAATTGTGAGTACTTTTGCAGTGTTTTTCATGGTATTAGATTTTAAGGTTAGTAAAGATTGGTTGTCGTGAGACAATCAATTTTTGTTTTATATCCCCCTCCTCGGTCTTTCCCGCTTCATTTGCTTTTTCTTCAATCAAAAGGAACTGCGCATGGCTTTATGGCGTTTGCGTCATGTTTGTGGTGCGTTTTTTCGCTCACGTGGAGGGACGCCTGCCGTGTCCGGTAGCGTTTCTATGCCGGGAGCAATGTATAGACAGAATGCTTGCTGGTTTTTCCTGTCAGCCGAGGCGTTTTTCCTGTCGCACCGGTAGGAACAATCGTCACGCGTGACGTGTGGGTGGCTTTTTCTGGAAAAAGCTGTCGTCTGTTTGGTGGTTCTGTGGATTATTCTTAATTTTGCTTCGCTTTCCACGATGCTTTTTCCGATAGCGCGTGGCGTGCGCACCCGGTTGTACGTTCTGCGTCTTCTGATGAAACGTGCGGCCAACGTGGGTCTCAGACTATGAAAATGGACGCATTATCATTAATTATAAATAAATTGACTTATGTTTGATGGACAACCCAAAGGTTTGTATGCCTTGGCGCTGGCCAATACGGGCGAGCGTTTCGGCTATTACACCATGCTGGCCGTCTTCACACTCTTCCTGATGGACAACTTCGGTTGGTCGCAGGGCGTGGCGGGCGTCTGGTATGCAGTGTTTCTCGCGTTGGTCTACTTCCTGCCTCTCGTGGGCGGTATCGTAGCCGACAAGATCGGTTTCGGAAAGTGTGTGACGACGGGCATCATCGTCATGTTCCTTGGCTACCTCTTGCTTTCCATCCCGGCGGGCAGTGGCATCGTGGCTGTGGGCATCATGGCGCTGGCGTTGCTCATGGTGTGTGTGGGCACCAGCTTGTTCAAGGGAAACCTGCAAGTGATGGTCGGCAATCTTTATGACGACCCCAAACTGGAATCGAAGCGTGATTCGGCTTTCTCCATTTTCTACATGGCCATCAATATCGGCGCCCTCTTTGCGCCGTCGGCCGCTGTCGAAATCATGCGCTACGTCGAGGCGAACTTTGGCGTGTCGCGGGCTGATGCCTACCACTATGCGTTCGGCGTGGCCTGCCTCTCGCTCATCCTGAGCATCATTATTTATTATGCTTTCCGCGGCACGTTCAAACATGCCGACTATAATTCGAAGTCCGAGGCTGCTAACACGGCCGCACACGTTCCCGAGTTGTCGCCCCGCGAGACGAAGGATCGCGTCGTGGCGCTCTGCCTTGTCTTTGCCGTGGTCATCTTCTTCTGGATGGCTTTCCACCAGAACGGCTCGACACTGACGTTCTTCGCCAAGGAGTACACCGACACCGTGGCCACAGGCGTGGGCAGCATGATGTTCGACGTGTGGAACCTCGTCGCCGTCATTCTCATCGTCTATGCCCTCTTCGCCCTTTTCCAGTCCAAAACGGGAAAAGGTAAGCTTGTTTCCGCCGTCGTGTTTCTTGCCTCGCTGGCGTTCCTCGGCTATAAGTACACGACGCTGCCGGCTTCCACGCCGCTCGACGCCCCCATCTTCCAGCAGTTCAACCCGTGCTTCGTGGTCGGCCTGACGCCCGTGTCTATGGCCATCTTCGCCGCCCTCGCTAAGCGCGGCAAGGAGCCCAGCGCTCCGCGCAAGATCGGGCTCGGCATGCTCGTGGCCGCCTGCGGCTTCATCATCATGACTGTCGGTTCGATTGGCTTGACGTCCGGTGAGACCGTTTCGCCCAACTGGCTGGTGTCGACCTATCTCGTGCTGACCTTTGCCGAGCTGCTGCTCTCGCCGATGGGGATCTCGTTCGTGTCGAAAGTGGCGCCCCCGAAGATGAAAGGCATGATGATGGGCGGATGGTTCGTGGCCACCGCCGTGGGCAACCTGCTCGTCTCCATTCCCGCATTGCTTTGGGGCAACGTGCCCCTCGTCGTGGTCTGGGGCGTGCTCGTCGTGCTCTGCCTCGTGTCGGCGCTGTTCATCTTCTCGATTATGAAGCGCCTCGAAAAAGTCTGCTGACGCCTTTCCGAGCAACAAACATAATAAGAGCGAGGGGCTGTTTCCGCTGTCGGAAGCAGCCCCTCGCCGTTGCTGTTTGCGGATGCTTGGCACGGGGATAACGAAAGCCTCGTCCGCCATGGCTGTGTATCGTTTATTGCCGCTGCATGGCAGTGAGGGCGAAATCATCGTTTTTGGGTATTGTTCTAGTGGGAGTGGAGGGCATATCTTTGTACCTGCTTAGAGTTTTAATCTGACTGATGATGAAAAAAATTGGCATTTACTACGGTTCCACAACCGGAACTACTGAAACGGTCGTACAGGAGATTGCCCGTCAGGCTGGCGTGGGTGCGAGCGATGTGCACGATGTGTCGAAGATGACGGCCGCCGCGCTGGCCGCCTACGACGTCGTTATGTTTGGAAGTTCGACATGGGGCTCCGGCGACTTACAGGATGACTGGTACGGGGGGCTCGACGTGCTCCGTGGCTGCGACCTCAGCGGCAAGACGGTGGCTCTCTTCGGCTGCGGCGATTGCGAGTCGTATCCCGACACGTTCTGCGGTGCGCTGGGGGCTATCTACGATGTTGCCCTCGCTGCGGGTGCCCGCATGGTCGGCACCGTGCCTGTGGGCGATTACAGTTTCGAGGATTCCGATGCTGTCCGCGATGGCGCCTTTGTCGGTCTGGCACTTGACGAAGTGAACGAGGCCGACAAGACGCAAGCCCGGATCAGTGATTGGCTCGACAAGCTGAAAGACGAGCTGGCTTGAACGCAGGGCGGTCAGTGTGCCTGAAAATCCGGCCGCACTGACTGAAAATTCCGTTGGCCATCCCTGTCGGGAATGAACCGCTCCGCTTCCCGCAGCCATTGGTACAGATGTCCTGCGGTCTGTCTGCCATAGTTTGATGAGTGATGAATGTGCCGCCCTCCCATTGTCATGAACATCGGTGAGGGCGGCCTGCGTCTGTCAGCGGACAAGGCGCAGTTTCCCGCCGTCCGACCGGGCATAGCGGCGGAGCAGTTCCTGGATGCGTTCGGCTGTGGCACGGACGCCGTCGGCCGAGCCGTCATAGCCGTTGACGATGGCCGTAAGGCGGAGGGTGCGGAGCGTGATTTTGGTGCGCTCATTGTCACTTGTGGGGGTGCCCACGCCGCCCGCATCGTCGCGCCAGACAGGCATCCCGGCGATGTTGAGCACGCCCCGCCCGATGCCCTCATAAGGCTCGCACTCGCGGCCCACGCCGAGGCGCAGCGTGCTGCCCACGAAAGCGCTGGCGTCAAATCCGCCGATGGAGTAGCCCGACACGAGGGAGGCCAGGTTGATGAGGTCGACGAGCGTGTCGATGCGGTAGAGCGCTTTGCCTTGCAGCACGCGGCGTGCCAGTTGTTCGCCCGACGGGCGGTAGCGGCTGGGGTCCTTGCCGCAGCGACGGTAGGCGTCGCGTGTAGCGGCTACGGGAGCGAGTGTTTTCAGCGTGTCGGGCGTCAGGCGCCGGCGCAGTGCATTCGTTTCGTTTTCGATTTCGAGCCAGAGGGCTTCGGGTGTCGCGCTGTTCGTCACGTCGGCTTCGACGATGGCGGCCACGTAGTCCGGGCAGCAGCGGCGCAGTTCTTCGGTGATTTCGTAGTCCATCTGTATGTTTTTCAGAACCCGCAGAGCGAGGCAAAGGGGCAGTTTGAGCAATGTTCGGCAAACGGAGTGGCCGTGAAGGGGCGGCTGGTGTCCATGAGTTCGGTCAGCAGGCCTGTGAGTGCCGAGCGGAACTCGGCGGCCAGCGGAGTGAAGTCGGCCAGAGGTGCGCCTTCGGGTCCGAACGGGATGTAAGGATTGTAGCCATCGCCGGCCGACTGGTGCACGAAGAAGAGTGCCGGGGCTATCGGCCATTTTGTCGTTTCGCATACGGTCAACGCATAGACAAACGTTTGGAACACATAGTGTGGGTGGTCTTTGTCCGGCGTCACCAGTTGGGTCACATCGACGGCTGCTTCGGGCTTGCCCCCCGTCTTGTAGTCCACGATGCGCAGCGTCGTGATGCCGTCGAGCTGCACCACGTCGAGGCGGTCGATGATGCCGCCGACACGGTAGGTCCGTTCGCCCAGCGCTGTGGGGACAGCGATGTCCGTATAGCTCTCTTTTTCCATGCCGACAATCTCAAAGGGCGTCAGTTTTTTGTCGTTTTCCAAGAGTTGCACGAGGTACATGCGCACCACCTCCGTGATGACCGGATTTTCCACCAGCCCTTCGTCGGCATAAGCCTGCCTGATGTGTTTGACGAGGAGCCGCCCCCCGGCTTCGGTCAGGCGGTCGAGCTGTTCGCGCGTGATGGCCGGCGTGGCCGACGTCAGTTCGCGGTAGGCCAGTTCGGCGGCCCTGTGGAAGAGCGAACCGAACGTGTTTGGCTCGATGACGTCCGGCGCAGGCTGCGGTTCGTCGAGCCGTGCCACGTGACGGAAGTAGAATTGCAGCGGGCAGCGCAGGTAGGTGTTGATCGCCGAGGGCGAGAGCCGCCGGAAGCGGTCGGGCAGGTCGGCCGGTTTTGGGATGACGGGCGGCGGTGCGGCTGTTGTTTGCCTTTCGGCCGACAGGGCCATGCGGCGCATGGGCAGGTCCGTCTCGACGAGCATTTGGGTCATGAAACGCGACATCTCGCCCTTTGCGAGGCCGTCGGCCGTGCAGTTGTAGGCCATCGTCACATGGTGTGCGCGCTGGACGAGGCGGTAGAAGTAGTAGGCGTAGACCGCAGTGCGGTGTTCCGAGGTCGTGAGGCCGAAAGCACGCCGCAGGACGTAGGGGATGAACGAGTTGTCGTTGGCGGCCGCAGGCAGGTTTCCCTCGTTCACCGAGAGCATCAGCACGTTTTCAAAGTCGAGGCAGCGCGTTTCGAGCACGCCCATCACTTGCAGGCCTGCCGCCGGTTCCCCGTGGAAGGGGATGCTGTCTTGCCGCAGCACCTGCCGTAGCAGGCGGCAGAGCGTCGTGCGCCCCACGTCGAGCCAGCCGCTCCCTGCCAAGAGGCGGAGGCGCCCCACAGTGGTGTAGGCCCGGAAGTAGGATTCGGCATACAGCTGGGCGAGAATGCGTCCCGTTGTGTCGGCCGCTTCGTCGTGCTCGCGTCGTTCAAGTGCGGCCTGGCGGATGCGGGCGGCGAGGCCGTCGAGAAATTTACCGGCGACGAACGCCTCTTCGTCGGCCTGCTCCTTTATATATTGTTCAACGAGAGAAAAGGCTGGAGTATGGGTGAGTGGAAATCCTTTGGTCACGTTGATTTCCCGCACTTCGGGCGGGAGGGCGTGTAGTATGGGTTGCAAGAGCTGTTCGTTACACATGACGACGGCCGTCCGTTTCTCGTCGGCGGTCAGGTGCGCCCGCAACCACGGTGCCACCGCCCGGGCTTGTGCGTTCTCAGTCGGGGCGGAGACGATGGCGATGTCTTTTGCCCCCCGCAGGTTGTCGAAGCATGTCCCGGGCAATGCGGAGGGGAAGCGGGCAAGGTTGCGGCGCAGGAAAGTGCCTGCTTCGAAACGGTCGTCGTCCCCGGCATAGGCTACGTCGTAGTCCCAATAGAAGAGAGCCTGCCCGTGCTGCGCGAGGTAGTCGAAAAGGGCGGTCTCGACCTTGTCGAGCACATTGAAGCCGACGAAAGCATACATTTCAGTGTCCGGGGGGAAGGCGACGCCTCCCTCAGGGAGCGCTTCGGCCACGCGGCGGTAGAGGGCACCCTCATAGGCCAGCCCGTCGGCGGCAAGCGAGGCGTTGAACTGCCTGTAAATCGGGAGCATGGCCTCCCACAGGCTGAGGAACTTCTGTTTCACTTCGGAGTTCTTGGCCAATGAAAAGCCTTGGAAGAAGTCTTGCAGGACGCGTTCCTGCTCTTCACTGAGCAGGTCGGCCACGTCGAGGGCCTTGATGTCCCGCAGGTTGCGAAAGAGGCGTTCCGTGTCGGCCATGTTCTTGTCTACGTCGTCAAAGTCGGCCAGCAGGCGCTCGCCCCAGCCGTAGAAGAAATCGAGCGTGTCATTGCTGTGCGTGGCCTCGCAGTAAGTGCGGTGCAGGCGACAGACGGCTTCAATCGGGTCGGCCACGCGCAGCGGCGAGAGCGAGCGGAAGAGTTCGCTGATAGTGCGGTAGGCCGGTGCCCAGACCGGCCGGCTGCTTTCGGCAGCGAGATAATCGTTCAGGAAGAGGCTGGCGCGCTTGTTCGGGAAAACGACGGTCACACGGCTCAGGTCGCGGCCGAAGCGGTGCAGCAGGTCGCGCGCCACCAGCGTCAGGAAAAGTGTCATGGTCGGTCAGGGATTAACTTCAACAACTGTGTTCGTAAAAACATACCAAAGGAAGCCGCGCGGCGACGGGCGGCCCATGTCGGAAAGCAGGCCGAGGTATTCGCGCACCTGGGCGTCGTGCTCTTCGCGCGGCTTGCCGAACTTGAAGTCGACGACGATCGTCTTGTTGTCCCGGACCATCACGCGGTCGGGGCGGCGGACAAGGAGGCGGTCGCCAGCGTCGCGCGAGAGTATGGCCACCTCACGGAAGAGCTGCCACGACCCGTCGAACCACGGGGCAGTCTGTGGCGATGACAGGCGGCGGCAGATGAGGTGCCGGAGGCTGTCTTTCCTGATCTGCTCGCCCAGCAAGCCCTCGGCTTCGAAGGAGTCGAGCACACGGTCGACGTCGGCGGCTGTGTCGAGTGCCGAGAAAATTTTATGGAGCAGGATGCCTTGGTCGATGTAGTCGCCCTGTCGGCGGTCCGGGTCGCCGGCCTGTGCAAGGAACTCCTGCGAGCGGTTCGACTGGCGGAAAGCCACGCGGCTCGGATAGGTGTGGAAACCGATCCCGAGGGGTTCCGGACGCGTGGTGAGGC
>DVNY01000046.1 GCA_018714085.1 Candidatus Caccomonas pullistercoris | reverse complement strand
CTTGTTATTACGTTATTAATTTCAGTGAGTTCAATAGATCATCGGACTGGCGTCGCGGTGTTCAGCCACGTAGGCCTCGACTTCATCGGCACGGTAGGGGATGCGCTCCTCGCCGAGGAAGCGACAGCCGTCGGCCGTGATGAGCACATCGTCCTCTATGCGGATGCCGCCGAAGTCTTTGTACGTTTCGATGGCATCGTAGTTGAGGAAATCCTTATGCAGTCCCTTCGAACGCCAAAGGTCGATCAGGTCTGGTATGAAGTAGATTCCGGGTTCGTCGGTGACGACGAAGCCTTCTTCAAGCCGCCGGGCGAAACGCAGGCTGGCCGTCCCGAATTGCGACGAGGGGCGCACCTCGTCATCGTAGCCGACATAGGTTTGTCCGAGTCCCTCCATGTCGTGCACGTCCATACCCATCATGTGTCCCAGTCCGTGAGGCAGGAAGAGGGCGTGGGCGCCAGCGGCGACGGCCGCTTCGGTGTCGCCCTTCATCAGGCCGAGGGCTTTGAGCCGGTCGGTCATCAGGCGGCACACGTCCATATGCACGTCCCACCACTTCACTCCCGGGCGCGCCACGGTGAGCGCGAGGTCGTGACAGTCGCAGACAATGTCGTAAATCTCACGCTGACGCGTGTCGAACTTGCCGCTGACGGGCGTCGTGCGAGTGTGATCGGAACAATAGTTGTCGTTTGTCTCCGCCCCGGCGTCGCAGAGCATGAGGCGGCCGGCCTCCAAGGGACGCGGGGAGGGGTAGCCGTGGAGAATCTCGCCGTGCATGGTGACAATGCTGGGGAACGAGACGATGCAGCCGTAGGACGAGGCGATGCCGTCGAGCACGCCGCCGATGTATTGTTCCGTGACGCCGGGACGGCACAGCCGCATGGCCGTGGTGTGCATACGATGACCGATGGCGCTCGCCTTTTCGAGCGCTTCGATCTCCTCGGCCGACTTTTTCGAACGCAGTTTCACGACAGCGTGGATCAACTCCTTGGAAGCCGCCTCGCGCTGTTCGCTCGGATGGATACGGAGCAGGTCGAACAGCTGTATCTGGATGTCGAACCGGTAAGGCGGGAGGAAGTGCACGGTGCGGCCGGCCTTGACGGCGTCGTCTACGAGCGTTTGCAGGCGTCCCATGGGCGCCGTTTCGGCTACGCCGACTTCAGCGGCCATGTCGCCGACACTCTTGACCGAACCGTACCAGACGATGTCGTCGATGTCGATTTCGTCGCCCACGAGGAGTTCCCGGCCGCTGTCGGCGTCGATGACGCCGACCAGGCCGTCACGCTTCTGTCCGAAGAAGTACAGGAACGAGCTGTCCTGTCGGAACTTGTAGGCATTGGCGGGGTAGTTGACGGGACTGTCGTTGTTCCCGAAGATGAGGATGAGCCCGTGGCCCACCAGCTGGCGCAATGCGGCGCGCCGCTCAGTATAGGTTGTTTTGGAGAACATAGGCCTTCGTCATATTAGTTTTACCGCACAAAAATACGGTTTTTGTCTCAGAAAACACTACATTTGTTCCACTTTTTTCCTTCGCTATGATCATCGACGACAAAACCGGACTTGTATTGGAGGGCGGCGGGATGCGCGGCGTCTTCACCTGCGGCGTGCTCGACTACCTGCTCGACCGGCGCATCCATTTCACTTATTGCGTCGGCGTGTCGGCCGGGGCGTGCAACGGGCTGTCCTATGTCAGCCGCCAGCGTGGCCGCGCGAAGAAGACAAATATCGACATGCTCGACCGGTTCCACTACATCGGCCTCCGCTACCTGTGGCAGCAGCACAGCATCCTTGACCAGAAGACCATCTACGACCGGATGACGAACGAGCTGCTGCCTTTCGATTTCGAGACATACTTCCGGGGCGGACAGGTGTTCGAGATCGTCACGACGAATTGCCGCACGGGCGCTGCCTGCTACCTCACCGAGACGGGCGACCCGCAGCGTCTCATCCAACTGGCACGGGCTTCGAGCAGCCTGCCCTACGTATGCCCCATCGCGGATGTCGACGGCGAACCGATGCTCGACGGAGGCATCGTCGACTCCATACCGGTCGAGCGGGCCATCGCTACGGGCCACGCTTTCAACGTCGTCGTTCTGACACGCAACCGGGGCTACCGCGACACCGCGCACGACCGCCGGCAGCCTGCCTTCGTCTATAAGGATTACCCGCGCCTGCGCGTCCGCCTCAGCCGGCGCCACGCTTACTACAACCGGGAGCTTGAACTCGTCGACCGCCTTGAAAGCGAAGGCCGCATCCTTGTCATCCGCCCCGAACGCCCCTTGCGCGTAGACCGGCTGACCGACGATGTCGCCCTGCTCACCGACCTCTACAACGAAGGCTACGACTGCGCCCGCCGTGCGCTGCAAGGCGTCGACGTCAGGCTGTGACGCGGAAAACGGAAACGCCATGACGCTGCACTACTTTAACCCTTGGCACGACGAGGCCCTTGCCGCCCGCGACGCCCACTGCCAGCCGCCGCTCGCTGCCCGCCGGCTGGCGGCCGACCTGGCGTGCCTGCCGCTCTGGTGGGCGCAACCCGGCGACCTCGTCGTGGTCTGGGACACGCCGTCTGCCGACAACGGCGGAACGGGACGGCTGACAGAAATTACGGGACGGCTGACAGAAAATCCTAATCAGCTGACAAGAAAAACGGTCAGCCCCCCTGCCCGTCACGGCCGACAGGGCGTCTGGGCACCCCGCCCGATGGTGGGGAGGGTCGGCCTGACCGGCGATGGCCTCCCGGCTCTCAGTGGCCTCACGCCCCTCGACGGCAGCGCGGACGCTGTCCGTGCGCTGCGTGGCGTCGGGTGCGTCGATCCTTGGGGGTGGGACGCCCACACCGCCAGCCAGTTGCGTGCCTGGGGTGTGGCACCCGGCCTGCTGCCCTCGCCTGCGCGGCTCGACACCCTGCGCAGCCTGTCGAGCCGCCACACCGCCGTCGGCCTCCTGCGGGCACTCCGCGACGCCGGTCCGGCCTATGCCGGCGACGCCCTGTGGTGCACGTCTGAAGCAGAGGTGATCCGCGCCGTCGAAGCCCTGCCCCGCACCATGCTCAAAGCCCCCTGGTCGGGCAGCGGACGCGGCCTGCGCCGCGGCTTCGGGCGCTACGAGCCGCCGCTCGACGGCTGGGTGCGGCGGGTGCTGTCGCGGCAGGGCGCCGTCGTCGTCGAACCGTTCTTCGACCGGCTGGCCGACATGGCTTTTGAATATGAGCTTCATCCGGGCGGCCGGGTTGAATTTCTCGGCGGCTCGTTCTTCACCACCGACGCCACGGGACGCTATACGGGCAGTCTCGTCGCCCCGCCCGACGTCCTGCTGGCGCACATGGGTCGGGCCGTGGGGACAGCCGTCGTCGAACGGGCGGCCGCTGACGTCGGAACCCTCCTGCCGGCCGCGCTCCCGGGCTACGCCGGCCCGGTGGGCGTCGACCTCATGACCGTCGACGGGCGCGCCGGACGCCCGGCGCTGCATCCCTGCGTGGAGGTCAACGTGCGCCGGACTATGGGCCGCGTGGCACTCGACCTGCTGCGCTGGGTGGCGCCCGGCCGCCAGGCCCGCCTGACACTGCGGCGCCCCGGACAACCGGCGCCGGAGCCCGAAACCGACGGCGGCCGCCTCGTGCGGGGGAGCCTGCCGCTCACTCCGGCACAGGCCGGGACAGGCGTGCAGGCCTGGCTCGAAATCCCCTGACCCTGCCCGGCGCCCGCTCCCGCCACGCAAGGCGCCGCCGGACGGCGGGAACATTTCCCGGTCCGGCGGCGCCTCAAACCGTCAGCCGCATGGCCCGAAGCCGGCGGCCTTTTATTTCTCCAAATCGACAAACTCGCCCGACGGGGTGACGCCCTGTGCCGAAAAGACGAGCTGCGCGTCCGGACGGGAATTGCTGAAAAAGACCGCCGAGGCGCGCCCGTCGGCATCGGTCGCCACGCTGGGGTTCCAATAAAGCGTCCGGCGATAGTCGGTGTCGGTCGGGACGTCGCGCGTGCGGTAGTCGGGATGATAGTAGTCCTGCGGCGCCGTGTAGCCATGGATGCGCGTGATGCGGCGTCCCTTCTTATATTGATAGATGTCGGTCGAGGGGTTGCTGTAAACGAAGATGGTGACCGGGGCGCCCGCCTGCGAGAGCGCCACGCCCGTCTTGGGCTGCACATAGCGCTGATAGGCCAGCGGGTCTTCACTGATGATGAGGGTCTTCACTTCGTCAGCCGTGAGCTCCGACGGATTTGTCTTTTCGAGGAAGCCTGGGCCGTCGGCGCCCAGCAGTTCGTTGTCGAGGATCACGTAGGTCGGGCGTCCTTTGTACTCCACCTTGAATTTCGGAAGCCCCGGGTGGCCCGTCGCGGCCAGCTCGCGGCGCTGCGCGTCGGCCGGCCCGCCGTCGTCGAGTATCTCATAGTAAAAATACTTGTTGCGCCCGCGCAGCCATTCCCAGAGGCCGGGGCTCGCATGTCCCTCGTCCATGTAACGCTCCACCTCGTCCTCGACGTTGTAGTAGATGTCGGCATACCGGCGGCCGGCGGCCTCGCCCCCACCCCAGGAGTAGCGCCCCGTGAAGTAGTTGTCGAAGCCTTTGGCGTTCACTTTGGCCTCGCCGAGCACTATCGACGCTTTCGGCAGGGTGTCGGTCCAGGCGAACAGGGGGGCATGGAGCAAAGCCGGATCCGAAGGGACTACGGGCGGGCGCAGTTCGCGTTCGGCCGCGCCGACGTAGCGGGGAGCGGGGATGAAGTTGCGGTTGAGCGCGACGTAGCCGAAGCGCGCCTTGCCGCCGCGCGAGAGATAGAAAGTGCCGATGGCGTCGCCGTAGAACGACGGGCAGAGGAAGGCGAACTCACCGGCAGAATCGGTGCGTGCTTCACCTTTCAGCCTTTGGTCGGCGAGGAAGATGTCGATGTCTACGTCGCAATGATCCAAGGACTTCGACACGCGCCCGCCGACGGCACGCCCGTCGATGAGGATGCCTTCCTCGACGGGCTGTTCGAGCCGTTTGCCGGTCAGTCCGGCCATCTCGCGCCAGTCGTAGCAGCGCCAGCCCTGCACAAGCAGGAGCAGGTCGAGCGCGCGGCGGCGCGGGGCGTCGTCGGCAGCGAAGTAGTATTCGGGGCGGGCGATATAGCCTTTCACGCCGGAGCTGAGCAAGAGGCTCTCGCGGATGCCGGAACCCGTGGCGACGAGTTCGCCGCCACGGTCGCGGACGGCGAGCGAGAAGGACGCCTGGCGCGGACGCCCGGCGGCGTCAGTGAGCCGCATTTCGACCGCCACGGGCGAACAGGGGGAGTAGCTGGCCTGGCTCTGACGGACGTCGAGGCGCAGGGCCGCCGGAGGATCGTTCCAGACGAAGCGTTCGGCCCACACGCGGCCCGAGGCGTCGACAAGGGTCAGCTGGTTGACGCCGCTGCCCAGGCTCGCGCGGGGCACACTGAGGCTGCGCACCGCGCCGGGGGCCACGCTGAGCGTGTCGAAATAGGTGGCGTGGCCGCGCGTCGTCGCACTGACGCCAAGCAACCGGGCGGCCGCTCCCGTGCCTCCGCCGACCGTGAGGCGGAGCGTGTCGGGCGATGTCCACGCGGCGCTCAGCGCATAGCCGGGATGGCTCTCGGGGAGGGCAAAGCGAGCCGTGGCCGCCCCAGCCTCGGCCACGACGCTTCCGCCCTCGGCTGCGGGCGTCACGGTGAGGCTGCCCATGCCCTCATGCTCGGTGCGGGCCGTGGCCAGCTCCGTGCCAGCCTTGTCGACAAGGCGGAGCGTCCCCTCGACGGGGTTTCCCCGGTCGTCGGTCAGGCGGAACGCCACGTTCGAGGCCAGTCCCGACACGCGGAAGCCGCCCTCGGGATAGAACGTGAGGTCGAGCCCGTTCTGCACTCGCCCCCGCTGCTCGTCGGCATCAGCCGGCTGCGTGGGTCGCAGGGAGGGAGCGTCGGCGTTCTCGTAGGCTCCGGCCATGACGAGCTGGCCGCCGGGCACGCCGCCTTCGGGCTTCCGGAACACGGGGACTACGCGCGAATAGACCGACGCGGCGTCCCAATTGAGCATTGCCCTTGTGTAGGCACGTATCTCGTAATACCCGCTCTTCATCGTCTGCTCGTCGAGTTTGAACGAGCCGTCGGCCTGCCCGTTGTCGGCAATGCGCAGTTTCTGGCGGCTCATCACGTCGCCGGAGGCGTTGAGCAGTTCGACGTAGAGCACCCGGCTGAGGTGCGTGGGGCGGAGTGTGGAGGCGTAAACGACATAGGCGTTGAACCAGATGGTCTCGCCCTCGATGTAGGCGTTATTGTCGAGATGCAGGTAGACTTGTTCGCGCGTCCAGCGCTGTTCGTAGCCCGCCACTTGGCGGAACAGGTTCATCAGGCTGTCGGCCGGCGTGGCCTGGGCCTGCGCCGGGCACACCGACGCCCACCATAGGCACACGGCACAGCCCGCCAGGAGCAATTGAGGCTTTCTCATAACGGTTGATCAGTTAAACGGTGTGGGCCGGTGCAAAGTTAGGATTATCCCCCGAAGCAGGCAATAGGCGCGACGCCTTTCCCGGCCCGCTGTTAACAATCTTTGAAGCGCCGGAACGCCCGTCTTTCCCGACCCGCGGCGAAATCGTAAAAGCGGACGCCGCGGCCGCAGGAACGGGACGGCTGACAGGAGAAACGGGACGGCTGACAGGAAATCCTGTCACTGCGACAGGAACGACGGGACGGCTGACAGGAAAAACGGGCTACGCCGGCGGGTCAGCGCTTGACAAAGGCAGCGACGCGGTGCGAGCGTCCGCGCGCATCGAGCGTACGGACGGAATAGAAGCCCGGGGCAAGGGTGGCGACGGACAGGGAACGCGTCGGGCGCGACGTCATGACCGGACGGCCCGCCGCGTCGGTCAGAAGGACGAACTCGGCGTCGAGGGGCGGCAGCGGCAGGCTGTCGGCCACGACGTGGGCAGGCGCCTGAACGGCTCCGGCGTCGAGGCTGACCATCACGGGCTGGCTCTCGTTGCCATAACGGTCGAGCGCGGTGACGGCCAAGGGCGTGGCGAGCCGCGCAGGGAGCGCCGGGGCGTAAGTATAGGTGGTGGCTGACTGGCGCAGCGAGAGGGGACGCCACTCGCCGCCGGTGAGGGCGTAGACGCAGTAGGCCACGCCGCCGGGGGCGTTGTCGGCGACAGCGGGCCAACTGAGGCGCAGGCTGTGGCTGCGGCGCTCGGCACGGACGGCGGGGGCGGGCGGCGCAATGCTGTCGACCCACGTCATGGCGGGCGTGAGGACGGGACGGGCATAGAACTCGTCGGCCATGAAACGGTAGAGGCCTTTCGTGTCGGCCGTCAGGAAACGGCTGCGGAAGTAGGCCTGCCCCATGCCAAGGCGACGGACAAAACGCATCTCGCGTTCGACAGTGCGGAGCGGCCAGTCGCGCTCGGCCGGGCTGAGGAAGTAGATGCCAAGGCCGGGGACGACGGGGCGGCCGGCGGACTGCTCCTGCCAGTCGGCAGCAAACGGATAGAAGTGGTCGCCGGTGAAATACATCATCGGGAACAACAGGTCCATCCAGCCCGCCCGGAGCCATGCCTGGGCGTCCTGATAGACGGCATCGCGGGCGTTCCAGCCGCGCGAGGAGTAGCGGGCGAGGTCGGCATGTTTGCCTACGGGCGAACAGCTCAGGCGCACCCAGGGCTTAACACGGCGCACGGAGTCGTGGACAGCGCGGACGCAACGCGTCACCGCCTCGCGCCGCCACTGGGCACGGGGCTGGCCCGCGCCGTAACGGCGATAGGTGGCTCGGTCGTCGAAGGGAATGCCCCGCTCGGGGTAGCGGATGTAGTCAAGATGGACACCGTCGACGTCATAACGCCGGGCGATGTCGGCACACAGGGCACCGAGATATTCGGCCACGCCGGGCAGACCGGGATCCATGTACCACTGGTCGCCCGCGCGGCGGCACAGCTCGGGCCGGCGCCGCGTCAGAGCCGAGCGGCCAAGCCGGCGGAGCACGGCGTCGCGCCCCAAGGGGAAGGCTACTACCCAGGCGTGGAGTTCCATGCCCCGGCGGTGGCACTCGTCGACGGCCAAGGCGAGGGGGTCGTAGTCGGGCGCGAGGCCGGGTGTCCCGGTGAAAACGCCGTCCCAGGGCTCGAACGGCGAGGCGTAGGCCGACGTGGCCCGGATGCGCGCCTGGAAGAGCACCGTGTTGATGCCGGCGGCACGGAGGCTGTCGAGCGTCTGGCAGAGCGACTGGCGCTGGCGCGCGAAGCCCTCGGGCGTCGTCGCAGCACGGCGCGGCCAGTCGAGGCCGCTCAGGGTGGTGAGCCAGACTGCCCTGACCTCGCGCGGCGGCAGGGCGGCGAACGCGGCGGACACACATATAATATATAGGCACAGGGCGGACAGTCGTTTCATGACGGCGATAAATGGTTACGGAGCAAATGTAGTCATTTTTGGCGGAGTATGTGAGAAAACCGCCGGTTCTCCTGTTTTTTTCAGGACAAAAGAAGAAACTTCGGCCGCAGTTCCGGTTTCTTTTCGTACATTTGCCCGAAAAACCTGTCAGCATGAAACGTTCCCGGCGGAGCACGTGGCTCCCGGCCGCCTTGGCCCTGTACCTGACCGTCAGTTATGTCTGGCTTTACGTCAACGGTTCCATCCCCCTCGATGCCCGTTCGGTGGCGCTGGTGGGGCTGAGCTACGCGCTGGTGGCCTGCCTCTGGTGGGTGAACCGCCGGCGCGAGCGTGCCGGAAAGAACGACAAACCCTAACAACACTACGATCATGAAAAAGTGGACTATCCTGATGCTGCTCTTCGTCGTGGCAGCCAGTGCAAGCGCACAGTTTGAGAAACGCACCAAGTATGTCGGCGCCTCGCTCTCGGGCCTCGGCCTTTCATACAGCTCCAACGAGCGCTTCCGCATGGGGCTCGATTTGGAGGGCGGCTACTTCCTTGGCGACTGCTTCCTGCTCAAAGGGAACATCGGCTACGAGCACACACGCTACACCGACGACGTGCGCGTCGGCGTCACTGCCCGCTATTATTTCAGCCAAAACGGCATCTTCATGGGCGCCGGTGCGGAATACAACCACTTCACCAAGAGCAACAACGACGTCATGGTGCCCGTCGAGGTGGGCTATGCGTTCTACCTGAACCACTACCTGGCGCTCGAACCGTCGGTCTACTACAAAATGAGCCTGCATGATTTCAGCGGGAACAGCACGGTCGGGCTGCGCGTCGGCCTGAGCTATTACTTCTGAGCCGGTGCGGGCGCCACGGACCGGGCAACAGCCCCGCGATCCGGACGAAACGTTTTTTTAACACAGGCAGGGACAGAATTTCCGTCCCTGCCTGTTCTTTTTTCGGCGGGCGATGCCTATCTTTGCTCCCGGAGCCGTCCGTCCGACCGACACGCCCGGAATGGCGGGCCGGCTGGCAGGAAGCACAAGCCGGCTGACAGGAAATCCGAAACGGCTGACAGAAAATCCTGTCACTGCGACAGGAACGACGGGACGGCTGACCGTGAAAACAACCGAAGTCACACTCAAAACAACGACAACAATGAAATTCACCATGGCTCCCCTGCCTTATGACAAGGCCGCGCTCGAACCCCTCATGAGCCGCGAAACAATCGAATACCACTACGGCAAGCACTACGCCACCTACGTCGACAACCTCAACCGCCTCACCGAAGGGCGCGCCGAGGCCGACATGACGCTCGACAGCCTCATCCGGACAGCCGTAGGCCCCGTGTTCAACAACGCGGCGCAGGCCTGGAACCACCAGTTCTTCTTCGAGGGACTGACGCCGATGCCGACCGCCGTGCCCGACCGGCTGATGCACCGCATCGCCGTGGCTTTCGGCTCATTCGAAACACTCGAAGAACGCTTCATCTCGGCGGCCACGGGCGTCTTCGGCTCGGGATGGGCGTGGCTCGTCGTCGGACTCGACGGACAGCTCACCGTCATGACCACGCCAAACGCCGACACCCCCCTGCGCGACGGCTGCGTGCCCCTGCTGACGGCCGACGTGTGGGAACACGCCTACTACATCGACTACCGCAACCGGCGGGCCGACTACCTGAAAGCTGTCTGGAAACTCGTGGACTGGCAGAAAGTCGACGCCCGACTGCCCGAATAAACCCAATTACTCACCCCAACATCACGAACGTCATGAAAAAGTACATCTGCAACGTATGCGAGTGGATCTATGACCCTGCCGTGGGCGACCCCGAAAGCGGCATCGAACCCGGAACGGCCTTCGAGGACATCCCCGACGACTGGGTTTGCCCCGTCTGCGGCGTCGGGAAAGACGATTTCTCGCCCGTCGAAGACTGACCCTATCCCCCTTCTCACAAAGCCGCTGCCGGTCCGCACAGAACCGGCGGCGGTTCTTCGTAAGCCCGGAATAGACAACCGGGAAAGACGGACCGGAGCGCTTTTCGGTGCAAAAAAACCGCCCCGCGTTGCGCGGCTGGCACGAAATGGTTATATTTGAACCGCCAAAACGGCGCGGCCGCACACGCCCGCCATGGCCGGAAACCTCCCGCCCCCGGCAAGCACGACAAATCAAACCCTGAAAATAACCCCATGAGCGACACAACTCATCTGACCGGCCTCAACGACAAGCAAGTCGAGGCCAGCCGCGCCAAGTACGGCGCCAACGTGCTCACACCGCCTGAGCGCGAGCCCCTGTGGCAGCAATTCCTCGAAAAGTTCGAAGACCCCATCATCCGCATCCTGCTGGTAGCCTTGCTGGCTTCCGTGGGCATCGCCATCTTCGAATATGCCGACGGACACAAAGGCGTGGAAGCCTTCTTTGAACCTGCGGGCATCTTCCTGGCCATAGTGCTGGCCACGGGCATCGGCTTTTGGTTCGAAGTCAAAGCTAACAAGGCTTTCAACGTGCTCAACCAAGTGAACGACGACGAGCCCGTCCAAGTCATCCGGAACGGCCACCCGACCGAAGTGCCGCGGCGCGACGTCGTCGTGGACGACATCGTGGTGCTCAACACGGGCGACGAAGTGCCCGCCGACGGCGACCTGCTCGAAGCGGTGTCGTTGCAGATGAACGAGTCGACCCTCACGGGCGAACCGATCGTGAAGAAATCAGTCCGGCCGGAGGACTTCGACAAAGAAGCCACCTACCCGACGGACCACGTCCTGCGCGGGACAACCGTAGTCGACGGCCACGGCCTCTGCCGAGTGACGAAGGTCGGCGACGCGACGGAGAACGGAAAAGTGTTCGTCGCCGCGCAAATCGACAACAGCGTGAAGACGCCGCTCAATCAGCAACTCGACGGCCTCAGCGGAGTAATCACACGCGTGAGCTACGTCCTGGCGGCCCTCATCATAGCCGGCCGGCTTTTCACCTACTTCCACGGATGGAGCACGGACGTCAACTGGTTCGACTTCGCGTCGTACCTGCTGCAAACGATAATGGTGGCCGTGACGCTGATCGTCGTGGCCGTCCCCGAGGGACTGCCGATGAGCGTGACGCTCTCTCTCGCGCTGAGCATGCGTCGTATGCTGAAAACGAACAACTTAGTCCGGAAAATGCACGCCTGCGAGACAATGGGCGCTACGACCGTGATCTGCACGGACAAGACAGGAACGCTCACGCAAAATCAAATGCGCGTTCACGAGGCTTGCTTCTTCGGACGGACGGACAGTGCGCTGGGCAACGACGAAGAAAGCCAGCGCATCCGCGAAGGCATGGCTGTCAACTCTACCGCCTTTCTCGACCTCACGGACGCCGCGCGACCCAAAGCCATGGGTAATCCCACGGAAGGCGCCTTACTGCTTTGGCTGCACGACGCAGGCACGGACTACAACGAGATCCGCGAGAAAGCCCGCGTGGTCGAGCAACTCACGTTCTCCACGGAGCGGAAATACATGGCCACCGTCGTCGAGTCGGCCCTGCTGCCCGGACGGCGGATGCTCTACGTCAAAGGCGCGCCCGAAATCGTCTTCGGCATGTGCCGCACGGCGGAGGGCGGCGTAACGAAAGAGGACGTCGACGCCCGCCTGCTGGCTTACCAGAACCAAGCCATGCGCACGCTCGGCTTCGCCTGCCAGGAGTTGCCTGCCGATGGCGGCTCCGTCATCCGCGACGGCCGGGTCGTGGCCGACGGACTGACGTTCATGGGCATCGTCGCCATTGCCGACCCCGTCCGCAAGGAAGTGCCCGCCGCAGTCAAGGAATGCCTCGACGCGGGCATTGCAGTCAAAATCGTCACCGGCGACACGCCCGGTACGGCACGGGAGATCGGGCGGCAAATCGGCCTTTGGCAACCGACCGACGGCGACCGCCAGCAAATCACCGGCCCGGAGTTCGCCGCGCTCAGTGACGAAGAGTTGCGCAGCAGGGTGATGGACTTGAAGATCATATCGCGCGCACGGCCTATGGATAAGAAACGACTGGTCGAAACCCTGCAAGAACTCGGCCAAGTAGTGGCCGTGACGGGCGACGGCACGAACGACGCCCCGGCCTTAAAGGCCGCACAGGTGGGACTGTCGATGGGCGACGGCACCAGTGTGGCCAAGGAAGCGAGCGATATCACGATCATCGACAATTCCTTTTCGAGCATCACGCGTGCCGTGATGTGGGGACGTTCTCTTTATTTGAACATTCGCCGCTTTATTTTGTTCCAAATGACAATAAATGTAGCCGCGTGCCTCATAGTGCTCATCGGCGCGTTCATGGGAACTCAATCGCCGCTCACTGTGACGCAAATGCTGTGGGTAAACCTGATCATGGACACCTTTGCTGCCATGGCGCTGGCCTCACTGCCGCCCTCGTTGGACGTCATGCGCGACAAGCCGCGCCGGCGTGAAGACTTCATCGTCAGCCCGCCCATGTGGCGCGGCATAATCGGCATGGGCGTGCTCTTCACCGCCCTGCTCATCGGGCTGCTCGTCGTGATGCAGAAGGCCGACGTCACGTCGCTCACCGACTTCTCCTGGACAGCCACCTACGGCGAAGTGGGCGTCGAGCTCACGGCATACGAAGAGAGCGTCTTCTTCTCGATCTTCGTGCTGCTCCAATTCTGGAACATGTTCAATGCCCGCGCGTTCGCCACAGGGCATTCGGCTTTCCACGCCCTGCGCCAGTGCCGCGGGTTCGGCCTGATCGCCGTGGTCATCCTCATAGGGCAAATCATCATTGTCAGCATCGGTGGCCAGATGTTCAACGTCACGCCGCTCCCCGTGGCCGACTGGTTGGTCATCATCGGCATCACGAGCCTCGTGCTCTGGGGCGGGGAATTGAAACGCCTCTTTGCGCGCCCGGCCAAGGCCTGCGCCTGAACACCACAACGCTGTCACATCCTACGAAGCCCCCGGTCCCACTGCGGTCCGGGGGCTTCGGCGTTTCCGGACGTCCGAACACATCGCCCGGCGGTGCGTCGCGAAAGCCGACCGCATCGGCCGGAATTACAGGCCGGCTGACAGGGATTTCTGCCAGCCGGATAGGATTTTCGGTCAGCCGGACAGAAATCACGGGACGGCTGACCGAAAAACCGTGCAGGACGACAGGTTTCGCC
Source organism: Candidatus Caccomonas pullistercoris (assembly GCA_018714085.1). Lineage (GTDB taxonomy): Bacteria > Bacteroidota > Bacteroidia > Bacteroidales > Bacteroidaceae > Alloprevotella > Alloprevotella pullistercoris. The sequence continues at coordinate 12,919 of DVNY01000046.1, read as the reverse complement.
ATGCGGCACGACGCAGCGCTTCCCGTAGCGACAGGAACCTTCGGGAAAGCACCGTGAAAGCACGGCCGTCTGACAAACCCGGCACGATGTCCGGCGGGGAACGGAATTCCTCTCGCAAGACTGAAAAACAAAGCGGCGCTCCCCGCCGGGGGAGCGCCGCTCGTTTCCGATAGGCTCGGCCTTAGGGCGCAACGGCCGAAAGGCGGAGCTTGTAGCTCATCGGTTTGTTCGGCACCCAGTAGATCGGGAGCGTGTCGACGTCCTGACCGCAGCTGGCGTTGCCCACGCCGCGCAGGTAGGCATTCAGCTGAAGCACGAGGTAGGGACGGGGCTTCATCTCCCAAAGGTGGCGTGCGTTCATCAGGTCCTCGTCAGTCCAAGGCAGGACTGAGAACGAAACGTCGCCCTCGGTGTCGATCTGCACGCCGCGACCGGCATCGTCGGTCAGGCGCAAGGAGCGCAGCCCTTCGCGGTTGCCCATCGACTGAGGCTTGACGTATTCCTCGAACATGCCTTCGACGGTGGTCTGGTAGCGCCCGACAAGCACGCCGTCGTGACGGTCAACATGGTTTTCCCAAGGGCCGTAAGCATAGTAGTCGACGTTTTTCAGCGTGCTGTCGACGTTACACATCAAGGCGGCTCGGCGCAGGTTGGCAGCGTGGGGCGTGAACTCGGCGGCGACGTCGACCGTCCCGGCGGGCGAGAAGGTGTACGTCACACCCGTCGAGCAGAGCGAACCGCTGCGTCCGGTGGTCACCACGACGAGACCGTCGCGCTCGTCCACCTGGATGGTGCCCGTGCTGTCGAGGCCGTTGGTCGTCTTGCTGAACTTGTCGTTCTCAATGTAGCGCTGGTTCTGATAGATGAAGCTCTGACCCGGAGCCAGGACGGCACGGCCGCCGAGCGTGAGGGCAGTCATCTGGCCGGTGCGGGCGTCGAAGGTGGCGGCAAGGCCGTCGCCCGTCACGCTCACGGCGTCGGCCGTGCGGCTGACGGCGAGCTTCGTGCCCTTCGTGCTGACGGCAGGCAGCGGGGCGCGGTCGGCCACGGCAAACTGGCGTTGCGCCACGACGTGGCCGGCGGGCGCCCAGGTGGCCGCCTTGTCGAGCGACACGTAAACGTTGAGCATCACTTCCTTGCCCTGCTTGCGGGCCTTCTTCACAGCCGACTTCGACACGCTGAGCGTGATGAGGGCGGAATCATCGGGCTGGACGGCGGGAAGGGCTACCTGCTTCATCTTCTGGGCATAGCCGTCGATGACGAGCTGGTACTGCAAGTTCATCCCGTCGAGGCTCTGGAAGGCATACTTGTTCTTGACGCTGAGCACGGGTGCACCGCCTGCGACGTCGCCCGTAAGCGCGAATTTCACGTACTGCTGCGCCGCTTTCACCTCTTTGAGCTTCGGGCTTTCGTTGCGCGACGAGGGGATGATGCCGTTGCAGCAGAAGTTGCCCTGATGAGGGCCGGGGAAGTCATAACCGGTGCGGATGCGCCCCTTCCAGGTGCCGGCCTTGATTTCGCGCGGCTCATAGATGGACTGATCGACCCAATCCCAAATCGCACCGCCGATCAAGGTCTTGCTGTTCTCGATGACGTTCCAATAGTCGGTGAGGTTGCCGATCGCGTTGCCCATCGAGTGAGCATACTCGCAGATGAACATCGGCTTGTCGAAGTAATCGGCATAACGGTTCATCCAGTTCATGCCCGGGTACATCTTCGAGTAAAGGTCAGAGAAGCGATTGCCGCCATAGGGTTTGCCGTCGCGCGTGCTCTCGTGGTGGATGGGACGCGGGTCGAGCTCGCGGATGCGCTCGAAGCAGTATTTGAAGTTACCGCCGCCTCCACACTCGTTGCCCATGCTCCAAAAGATGATCGAGGGGTGGTTACGGTCGCGCAGGACCATACGATCGACGCGGTCGACAAAGGCGGGAATCCACGAGGGCATACCGCTGATGCCTTGGTTTGCGTGATCCTCTAAGTCCGCCTCGTCCATGCAGTAGAGCCCGAAGTAGTCGAACATTGCGTACATGCGCTCGGCGTTCGGGTAGTGGGCGGTCCGGATGGTGTTGATGTTGTTCTGCTTCATCAGGAGCACATCGCGCAGCATCGACTCCGTCGTCACGGCGCGCCCGTAGAGCGGGTGGCTGTCGTGGCGGTTCACTCCTTTGAAGAAGACGCGCTTCCCGTTGATGTAAACGAGCGGCCCGTGGATCTTGATGTCGCGGAAGCCATACTTGGTGCTGAACGCCATTTCGTCGTAGCCCTCCTCGTCGCGCTGGACGATGCGCACGGTGTAAAGGTTGGGCGTCTCGGCGGTCCAGGGCAGGAGGTTGTCGAGTTCGAAGGGGATGTCGACGACCTTGACGGTGTCCTTGGGCATGTAGGCGACGACCTTGGCGAGGCTGCGCACCTCGTTGCCTTGCGGGTCGAAGAGGCGGGCGATGAGCATCTTCTTGCCGATGTCGCCGGCACGGTTGTCGAGCGTCAGGCGTACGTTCATCGTGCCCCGGCGGTAGCCCGAGGCGGAGTCGAGGCTGCTCGTGATGTAATGGTCGCGGATGGCGGCCTGCGGGGTGCGGTAGACGTAGACGTCGCGGAAGATGCCGCTCATGCGGAACATGTCCTGGCATTCGAGGTAGCTGCCGTCGGACCAGCGGAACACCTGCACGGCCACGCGGTTGGCGCCGGTGCGGACATAGTCGGTGATGTCGAACTCAGCCACGTTGTTCGAGCCTTGCGAGTAGCCGACGTAGTGGCCGTTGATGTAGACGAAAGCGGCGCTGTAAATGCCTCCGAAGTGGATGTAAGTGCGCTCGCCCTGACGGTTGGGGGCTTTGAGGTCGAAGACGCGGACATAGGAGCCCACGGGGTTGATGCCGTAGTTCTTCCCGCCGTCATTGAAGCCCGGGCGCGCCTTGATGTAGGGCGGGGTGTTGCTGTGGGGATATTCGACGTTGCAGTAGATGGGACGGTCGTAGCCTTGCATCTCCCAGTTGGAGGGAACAGGGATGGTGTCCCAGCCGGTCACGTCGTAGTCTTCCTTATAGAAATCCAGCGGGCGCTGCGAGGGCTCGCTCACGAGGTTGAAGCGCCACGTCCCGTTCAGGCTTTGGACGGACGCGCTCTTCGTTTCGACCCACGGCGTGGCGTAGTAGGCGGCATCGTCAGTCATGGCCTTTTCCGAGGGATAGGGCATGAACGTGGCGTGCCCGGGTTCCTTGTTTTCGGCAAAGCGGGTCTCATCCTCCCAATATGGTGACTGGATTTTCGGTTTCTCCACCAGACGGAAGCGGAACCACGACTCGCGGCCTGCGCCGGCTGCCGGGACGCGTTTGAGCTGTCCCTCGCTGACGGCGTAGACCTGGCCTTTCTTCGCGGGCGCCGCCGAGGCTATCTGCCACGTGTCGGGCTGTCCCTTGACGGGGATGAAGACGAACTGGGCGTTGTTCCACTTGCCCTCTTCGGCCGGCCATTGGAGCAGGTGGTCGATCGAGGCGTTCGTGCCGCCGTCGTCGAAGTTCTGCTGGTAGAAGGCGCCGCCCACGACGCGGCGGTCGATGTCCAGCATCTTGACTTGCCAATACTGGCCACGGTTCGCCGAGTCCGGGGCTTCGGTGCGGATGCGCGCGTTGTTGCCCCCGTTGTCGCCGTTGCCCAGCACGAGACCTTCGGTGCCGAGCGCCTCGATGCGATAGGTGGCATTGACGTCGAAACCGGCCACCGGGCTCGGTTCGAAGAAGAACTGGGCGGCGCGGTCGGCCTGGGCTTTGGCCTTGTCGATGAGTTCCACCGTGCCGTCGGCCTTCATGCGGGCAGCGAGTGTCGGACTGTTCGCGGGCACAAGCAGGCTGGCCTTGCCCGACGGCTCGATGAGCCAGAGCTGCGACTCGTCAGAGCCGTTGTTCTCCGTCATGGCCACGCGGCGGTCTGTCGTGGCGTGGGCCACAAGGCCGCTGAACGGGTTGATCAGCCGGTAGCTTCCCGAGAGGGCCGCCACGGTCCACTGCTGGTCGGTGGCGCGGGCGTCGGCCTTGGCCAGGGCGACCGCCTGGCCGCTCCCGCCACCGCTCCACACCTGCGCTTTCGCCGACGCGGGGCGGATCGTGTAGAGCCGTCCACGCTCAAACTTCACCTGCGCCTGCATCCCGACGGCCACACAGAGCCAGAGGAACGACGCGAGTAGGGTCGAAAATTTCAGTTTCATTGATGTGTGTTTGGTTAGTAATGTTCGGCACAAAGATAAGGCTTTATCTAATAATGTACAAACCCATGAGCCGCAACATTGCCCGAGGTGGAAAAAAGAAAGCAATCCGCGCCGCCTCCGTCTCCCTGCGCCATCCTGCCGGCAGCCCTACGGGCAGTCCGCCGCCTCGGCCCGCACAAGGGGGACGGCTGGCGGGATGGACAAGTCGGCTGACCGGAAAACCGGGACGGCTGACAGGAATTTCTGTCACTGCGACAGGAGCGACGGGACGGCTGACAGGATTTGCGGCCAGGGCATGGCCTTGCACGCGGCAGGGTGCGGCGGACGGGCGGACGCCCACCCGACGCCGCGCGCAAGGCTTCGCGGACGCCGGAGGCAAGCCCGGGGCGCACGTGCCGCTGCGGGCGAAGCGCGTTAAAGCCACGCTAAAAGTTGTAAAATTACGTCGGAAAATCGTAACTTTGCCGTGCGGGAACGCATAAGCATCCCGCTTTTTACCCCATTAACCACCATTCAAACCCAATGACTGAAACGCAAACGAATAACGCCGAACAGGTCCTCCGCCGGAAGCTCGACCTCCTCTTGCGCACTGGCAAGCTGCTCGTCGAGAGCGCCGCCGACACCAACCGCATCATGCGTAACATGAAACGCACTGCGGCCTATCTCGGCCTGCCTGAGGAGCATTTGCACATCTACGTCACGTACTCCATGCTCATGGTCAATTTGAGCGATGAGGAGCACTCGTTCTCCAAGTTCCAACGCTGTGAGCACCACGGGGTCAACATGTCCGCCATCGAGGCCGTCAGCAAACTCTCGTGGCGCGCCATACGCGAGGACTACTCCCTCGACCGCTACGAGGAGGAGCTCGAACACATCCGGACGCGCCGGCGGAACTACACGCCCTGGCAGGTGGCCGTCGGGACGGGCCTCGCGTGCGGCGGCTTCTGCATCCAGTTCGGCTGCGACTGGATTGCCTTCATCTACGCCGCCATCGCGGCGATGCTGGGCTTCCGCCTGCGCGCCGTCTGCAACGAGCGCGGCATGAACCACTACATGAGCATCGCCCTGGCGGCCTTCACCTCAACACTGGTGGCCTGGACCTCGACGCTGCTGCCTGCCTGGACCGACACACCGCTCCACCCCCTCCTTGCCTGTGCCTTGTTCATCGTGCCGGGTGTCCCGCTGATCAATTTCGTCGACGACATGCTCGACAATTATATACAAGTCGGGCTGACGCGAGCCGTCAACACGGCGCTCATGATTGCTGCCATGTCGTTCGGAATAGCGATCTTCTTAAAGGTCAGCGGGATGGACGTTTCTGAGTTTACTCAGATTTCGATGACTCCCCACAACAACTATTGGAACTACGCCATCGCTGCGGCCATCTCGGCGATGGGTTTCTCGATGATATTCAACCTGCCGCGCCGCCTGCTTTGGGTGGTGGCGCTGGGAGGCATCATCGCCGTCTGCACGCGCAACTTCGTCAACCTGGGACCGAGCAACGACAACGTGGGGCTCGACCTGGGCCTGCCCATCGGCTCGCTCATCGGGTCGACCGTCGTGAGCCTCATCGCCGTCAAGGCGGTCCACTGGTTCCACACGCCGAACCACTGCCTCACCATACCGAGCGTCATCCCGATGATACCGGGCGTGCTCATGTACAGGGCGCTCGTCTCTGTCATCGAAATGGACGGCGTGGTGGGCGAAGTGACGCACGCCATGCAGTTCGGCATCGGCTCGGCGCTCGCTATCCTGTGCATCTCGCTCGGTGTGGCCATCCCGAACATCTTTGCCCGCCGATGGATTGCACCCGAGCGGCGAAAACTGCTCAGCCGCCTCATCGCCGAGCGCAAGGCGCGCGGAAAATTTGTCGACCTGAATGAAATTTGATACGCTATGGAAAAAATCGACCTCAAAGCATTAGGCGCTCCGCTCGTCGAGCGCATCGCCAAGGAATGGATGCTCGTCACGGCGGGCACTGCCGACGGGTGGAACACGATGACGGCCTCGTGGGGCGGTGTCGGCTGGCTGTGGAACCGGCCCGTCGCCTTCGTCTTCGTGCGCCCCGAGCGCTACACCCACGAGTTCATCGAGCGCCACGAACGCCTCACCCTCTCGTTCCTCAGCCCCGAGGAGCGCGACGTCCTCAGCTTCTGCGGTTCGCACTCAGGGCGCGACTGCGACAAGGCGCAGGCCACGGGCCTGCGCCCCCTGCCGACGCCGGGCGGGTCGGTGACCTTCGAACAAGCCCGGCTCACCCTCGAATGCCGCAAGCTCTTCAAGAGCGAAATGGCAGCCGCCGACTTCCTCGACAAGGAGTGCCTCGAACGCTGGTACGGCCCGGGCGAGGGACAGTCGCTCCACACGGTCTACGTCGTAGAGATCGAGCACGCCTACTCAAAGGACCTTTAACACCTACCGCTATGGGAAAACACACTAAACAAACTATCGAAGCTGTCCTCGCCGACATCACCACGCTCCACGTAGACGCCATCGTGAACGCCGCCAATCCCACGCTGCTCGGCGGGGGAGGCGTCGACGGCGCCATACACCGCGCCGCGGGCCCCGGCCTGCTCGAAGCCTGCCGCCGGCTGGGCGGATGCCGCACCGGCGAGGCCAAAATCACGCCCGGCTTTGACCTGCCCGCCCGCTACGTCATCCACACCGTCGGGCCCGTCTATTACAGCGAGCGCCACCCCGCCGACCTCCTCGCCGACTGCTACCGCAACTCCGTCGAGGTCGCCGTGCAGAACGGGGTGCGCTCCCTGGCCTTCCCGGCCATCAGCACGGGTGTCTACGGCTACCCCGCGCGCGAAGCCTCGCAGATAGCCGTGCGCCAAGTGCAGTTCTCGCTCCTCACCCACCCCAGTCTGGAACGCGTGGTCTTCTGCTGTATCGACGAGCCGATATTCGAGATCTACAAGCAACTGCTTTCGTAGGCCCATGTTCAGCATCATCTGTTGCAGCGTCTGCCCCGAAGCCGCCGAAGCCCTGCGGCAGAACATCGCGGCGACCATCGGCGAGGGCGTGGAATACGAGTTCACCGCCTTCGACAACCGACGGGAGAACCTGCCGATAGCAACCGTCTACAACCGATGCGCCAGCCGTGCGCGCCAGCCCTACCTCTGCTTCATCCACGAGGACGCCGCTTTCCTCACCGAGGGCTGGGGGCATCTCCTGGCACCGCAACTGGCGCTGCCCGCGACGGGCGTGGTGGGCTTTGCGGGCAGCATCGTCAAGCCTGCCCGGCTGACGGCATGGAACGTCTGCGGCCGCGACATGCGCGCCAACTACGTGCAGCACATGCGGGGCCGCCGCCACCGGCACCACCGCGCCGACGGCGACGAGGCCTTCACTCCCGTGGTGACGCTCGACGGTTTCTGCCTCTTCGTGCGCCGCGACGTGTGGGCGCAGACGCCGTTCGACGCCGACGCCTGCCCCGGCTTCCACGGCTACGACCTCGACTTCACGCTCGCCGTCGCCGAGGGCGGCCACCGGAACTACGTCTGCCAGACCGTCACGCCCGAGCACCGCTCCGAGGGCAACTACTCCGAGGCTTGGCTCGACGGCCTACGCCGCCTTCACCGCAAGTGGATGCCCCGCCTGCCCCTCTACGTCTGCCCGGTGACCGAGGCCGACCTCCCGGCATGGGACCTGCGGGCCGAAACGGGCTGGCTGAAACTCCTGATGCAGAAAGGGCTCTTCGCGGCCTGCCCCCTCGGCGCTGTCGCGCGGCACATCGCGCGCCACCCGCTCTCAGCAAAAGCGTGGATGCTCCTGCCGAAATACGCCAAATACCGCTGGCGACACCGGCACCGCTGACCCACCCCACCGGCACCGCCCGGAACGCCCGCGCTGCCCCACGAAACACGCCTCGCCCCGGCCGGAAATCTCCGGCCGGGGCGAGGCGTATGCTGCCCGCGGCGGCGGGACGAACGGGACGGCTTACAGGAAACCCGGAAGCAGTGACAGAAATCCCTGTCAGCCGTCTGGGATTTTCTGACAGCCGTCCCGGGATGGCGGTCACTGCGCCAGTTTCTCGCGAAGGTAGCGCCCGGTGTATCCCTCCGTACAGCGCGCCACTTCTTCCGGCGTCCCCTCAGCCACGATACGGCCGCCGCCATTGCCGCCCTCCGGGCCGAGGTCGATGATATAGTCGGCACATTTGATGACATCCAGGTTGTGTTCGATGATCACTACCGTGTGGCCGCGCGCAATGAGCGCGTCGAACGCTTCGAGCAGTTTCCGGATGTCGTGGAAGTGCAGGCCGGTGGTCGGTTCGTCGAAGATGAAGAGCGTCGGGGCGACGCGCTCCTGCCCGAGGTAGTAGGCGAGCTTCACGCGCTGGTTCTCGCCGCCCGAGAGGGTGCTGGACGACTGCCCGAGCCGGATGTAGCCCAACCCGACGTCTTGCAGGGGTTTCAGCCGGCGGGCGATGCGCGGCTGGCCGTGCTCGGTGAAGAACTCGATGGCCTGGTTGACGGTCATTTCAAGGATGTCGTAAATGTTCTTGCCCTCATAGCGCACTTCGAGCACCTCGCTCTTGAACCGCTTGCCGTGACAGGATTCACATTCCAGTACGAGGTCGGCCATGAACTGCATCTCCACTTTCACCGTGCCCTCTCCCTTGCATTCCTCGCAGCGCCCCCCGTCGGTGTTGAAGGAGAAGTAGGCTGCCGTGTAGCCCATCTGGCGCGCCAAGGGCTGCTCCGCCATGAGCCGGCGTATCTCGTCGTAGGCCTTGACGTAGGTCACGGGATTCGAGCGCGACGAGCGGCCGATCGGGTTCTGGTCGACGAAATCCACGGCGCTCAGGGCGTCGAGGTCGCCACTGAGGGCGACGAACTCGCCGGGGCGTTCGCAGACCTCGTCGAAGCGACGCTTCAAGCCGCGGTAGAGGATGTCGCGCACAAGGGTGGACTTGCCCGAACCGCTCACGCCGGTGACGACGGTCATCACGTTGAGCGGGAAACGCACGTCGATGCCCGCAAGGTTGTTCTCCCTGGCGCCACGCACGAGCAGGCTGCGGTTCCAGGCGCGACGGCTGGCGGGGACTTCGATGGTCTCTTCGTGGAGGAGGTAGCGCACCGTGTGGCTCGCCGAGCCGGGACGCAGGTCGGAGAGGTCGCCCTCGTAGACCACCTGGCCGCCGCCCCGGCCGGCCTCGGGGCCGATGTCGATGATGTAGTCGGCGGCACGGATGATCTCCTCGTCGTGCTCGACGACGATGACGGTGTTACCCAACCGCTGAAGCCGGCGCAAGACGCTGATGAGGCGCTCCGTGTCGCGGCTGTGGAGGCCGATGCTCGGCTCGTCGAGGATGTAGAGCGAACCGACAAGCGAACTGCCCAGCGAGGTGGCCAGGTTGATGCGCTGGCTCTCGCCTCCGGAGAGCGAGTTGCTGAGCCGGTTGAGCGTGAGGTAGCCCAGGCCGACATCGACAAGGAAGTGGAGGCGGCTGCGTATCTCGGTGAGCAGGCGGTCGGCCACACGCCGCTCCGCGTCAGTGAGTTCGAGGCGCTCGAAGAAGTCGAGGAGGTCGGTGACAGGCAAGTCGACCAGCTCGGCGATGGCCCGGCCGCCCACCTTGACGTAAGAGGCTTCGCGTTTGAGGCGAGTGCCGTGACACTCGGGGCAGGTGGTCTTGCCGCGATAACGGGCGAGCATCACGCGGTACTGGATCTTGTATTGGTTCTCTTCGAGCATTCGGAAGAAAGCGTCGATCGACACTTGCTCCTCCTTGGGCAGGGCGTGCTCCTCGGCGTCGCCGTGCCAGAGCAGGTCACGCTGTTCGCGCGTCAGCTTATAATAAGGCGTGAAGATGGGGAAGCCTTTTTTCTCCGCCCGTCGGCAGAATTCGTCCCGCCACATCCCCATCTTGTCGCCGCGCCAGCACATCACCGCGCCGTCGTAGACGGACAGCGCGCGGTTCGGGACGACCAGTCCCTCGTCGAGCCCGATGACGCGGCCGAAGCCTTCGCAGCGCGGGCAGGCGCCGAGGGGCGAATTGAAGGAGAACATGTTGTCGTCGGGTTCGTGGAAGGTCATCCCGTCGGCCTCGAAACGCGTCGAGAAGTGGTGGACGGCGCGCGAGGGATAGACGCGGATCATGCACTCGCCGTCGCCCTCGTAGAAAGCGGTCTCGGCCGAATCCACAAGACGGGCTATGGCGTCCTTGTCGTCGGAGACGGACATGCGGTCGATGAGCAGGGCAATCGTGGAGGGGTCGGCGTCGGACTCGCCGGCGTGCTGGTCGAGATAGTCTTCTATGCGCATCATCTCGCCACCGGCGTCAATGCGCGTGAGTCCTTGCTTCAAGTCGATCTCGAGCTGCTCGCGGAGCGTGCGGCCGCCGGGCACGTGCATCGGGGCCAGGACGGTGAAGCGCGTCCCGGGCGAATAGTTGAGCACGCACTGCACCACGTCTTCCGTGGTGTGGCGCTTCACCTCACAGCCGCTGATGGGCGAGAACGTGCGGCCGACACGGGCATAAAGCAGGCGGAGGTAGTCGTACACCTCAGTGGAGGTGCCGACCGTGGAGCGCGGGTTGCGGCTCGTGACCTTCTGCTCGATGGCAATGGCAGGCGGAAGGCCTTTTATGTAGTCGCACTCGGGCTTGTGCATACGGCCCAGGAACTGGCGGGCATAGGCCGAGAGGCTCTCGACATAGCGACGCTGCCCCTCGGCATAGAGGGTGTCGAACGCAAGCGACGACTTGCCCGAGCCCGACAGGCCGGTGATGACGATGAGGCGGCCACGGGGAATGTCGAGGTCGACGTTCTTCAAGTTGTTCACCCGGGCGCCTTTGACGCGGATATATTCGTCCATAACGGTCGGTCTTGTTAACATGAATGGGTATCCGGGCAAAGTTACGGATAAAATCGCGAAGAGCCGCCCCACAGCGGCAGCAACTTCGCCCACGCCTGGCCGAAATGCCGGCCGCACGCGCCCGGCTGCGCCGTGGCCACCTGTTCCATGCGGCCAAAGCACCCCGGGAAACGGGACGGCTGACAGAATTTTCTGTCACTGCGACAGGATTTCCTGTCAGCCGTCCCGTGAAAACGGTCAGCCGTCCCGTCCCGGCGGGCCCGGCGCCCGCGCTCCGCACCACGGACACGGCTCCGGCACACCGACTGACTGAAAAACTGCTCAACAACATACGCACGCCTTTTGGCCGTCCCGGAAGAAATGATTACTTTGCGGCGGTTTTCAACCACCCTGTAAATCATTTCAAACACTACGATGCTATGAAAGAGTATAAGTCACATGAAATCAAAAACATTGCCCTCCTTGGCAATGACGGATCAGGTAAGACCACCCTCACTGAGGCCCTCCTCTTTGAGAGTGGTCTGATAAAACGCCGCGGCCGCATCACGGCCAAAAACACCGTCTCGGACTACTTCCCCGTCGAACAGGACTACGGCTACTCCGTCTTTTCGACCGTGTTCCACGTCGAGTGGAACGGGAAGAAGCTCAACATCATCGACTGCCCGGGCTCGGACGACTTCGTCGGCGCCGCCATCACCGCGCTCAACGTGACGGACACCGCCCTCCTGCTCATCAACGGACAATATGGCCCGGAGGTCGGCACGCAGAACCACTTCCGCTACACGGAAAAGCTGGGCAAGCCCGTAATCTTCCTTGTGAACCAGCTCGACGACGAGAAGTGCGACTACGACGCCATCCTCGCCGAACTGCAAGGCATCTACGGCCCGAAGGTCGTACCGGTGCAATATCCGGTCAAGACCGGGCCCGACTTCAACAGCCTGATCGACGTCATTCTGATGAAGCAGCTCACGTGGGGAGCCGAGGGCGGCGAACCTGTCATTAGCGACATCCCCGCCGAGGAGCACGACAAGGCCCTCGCCATGCACAAGGCCCTCGTCGAAGCCGCTGCCGAGAACGACGAAGGCCTCATGGAAAAATTCTTCGAGACCGAAGCGCTCACCGAAGACGAGATGCGTGAAGGCATCCGCAAGGGCATGGTGACGCGGAGCATCTTCCCTGTGTTCTGCGTCTGCGCCACGAAGAACATGGGCGTCGGCCGACTGATGGAGTTCCTCGGCAACGTCGTCCCCTTCGTCGACGAGATGCCCCCGGTGCACAACACACGCGGCGAAGTCGTCATGCCCGACCCTGCGGGACCGACGTCGCTCTTCTTCTTCAAGACGGGCATCGAACCGCATATAGGCGAAGTGCAATACTTCAAAGTGATGAGCGGATGCGTCAAGGAAGGCGACGACCTCACCAACGCCGACCGCGGTTCGAAAGAGCGCATGGCGCAAATCTTTGTCTGTGCCGGCGCCAACCGCGAGAAGGTCGCTTCGCTCTCGGCCGGCGACATCGGCTGCTCGGTCAAGCTCAAAGACGTCAAGACGGGCAACACGCTCAACAGCAAGGACTGCGAGAACCGCTTCAACTTCATCAAGTTCCCCAACCCGAAGTGCACGCGCGCCATCCGGGCCGTCAACGAGGCCGAGACGGAGAAGATGATGGCCGCACTGGTGCGCATGCACCAAGAAGACCCGACCTGGGAAATCGAACAAAGCAAGGAGTTGCGCCAGACGCTCGTCCACGGCCAAGGGGAGTTCCACCTTCGCACGCTCAAATGGCGACTTGAAAACATAGACAAAATCGCCGTTGAATTCAGCGAGCAACGCATCCCCTACCGCGAGACCATCACGAAAGCCGCCCGCGCCGACTACCGCCACAAGA
>DVNY01000045.1 GCA_018714085.1 Candidatus Caccomonas pullistercoris | reverse complement strand
CGTAGCATCCAGACCGCCGTTGAGGACGTTTATGCCGACCCCGTGGCCTACAACTGGCTCGGGCTCTCCTTGCTGTTCGCACCGGGGCGTGACGAAAAGTTTGAGACGCTCCGCTATTTCCTCCGTCACCGCCACGGCGCGGACGCCTTGGCCCGCTACGCCAAGTGCCGCCTGGCCGGCGCCACCCATCAGGAGATCACAGGCGAGGGTCAGGGCAACGCGGAGGAAAAAGAGCGGCGACTGCACGAGAAGCAAGCGCGCTTGCAGCACCTGTTGGCCGCGGCGGATGCATACAACGACGACGAGGCAAAGGCGGCGTGCTTCGGCTTCCTGCTCTATCTTAACCTTGTCGAGGACAACCGGCTGGGCCGCAAGTTCGACTTCACCGTCTGGGGCGCGAAGTCGTTGGAGCACATCTGGCCCAAGGCTCGCGTGTCTCACCGTGACGCCGACGGCACGTTCCGCCGGGGCGACGGCGCCGAGCTGACGCCCGAAGCGGAGGACGAGATCCGCTCCGAAGCGTCCGGCTGGCTCGACCGCGCGCAGATCCGCACCGCCAGCGGCCAGCCCCTGAGCGAGCATTGCGTGGGCAACCTCGTCCTGCTCTACGGACGCGACAACTCGGCCTTCGGTGCCCGCAGCTATGAAGAGAAAAAGGCCGCCTTCTTCGACGTCCATAGCGACGCGTTCAGCAGCCGCCATTTGCTGCACACCGTGTCCAAGTTCGCGGCCACCTCGTGGGGCGCCCGGCAAATCGCGGACTACTACGAAGAAATCCAGGAACAAGTCAAAACGTTATACCATGAGTAACTATCATACTTTCCAGAGCGGCGAGGAATACACCCTCGGCCGACTCTTGGGCACGCCGCACTGCCTCGTCGTGCCCGACCTACAACGCGATTACTGCTGGGGCAGCGAGACCTACGGGCGTAACCGCGAGCGGCAAGGCGAGCTCGTGACCGCCTTTGTCGACGACCTCATCGAGGCGTTCCGCGCCGACGAAGCCCGCACGCTCGGCGTGCTCTACGGCTACGAAGAGGTGGCCGGGCGCGTCATGCTCTGCGATGGGCAGCAGCGCTTCACCACGCTCTACCTCCTCGTCGGCGTTCTCACGCACCGCATCGACGGCGTGAAGTTCGCCAGCTACCTCCAAGGCTTCCCCGGCGACGTCCGACTGAGCTACGAAGTGCGCGAGAGCACGCTCAGCTTCCTTGGCGATTTGTCGCGGTATTATTTCTGCGACCGTAGCGGCGTCCTGCCGCCCGCTGAGGGCGAGGACAAGGCGCAGACGCCCGACTGGTACCGCCGCGCCTACCGCCTCGACCCCTCGGCGCGCTCCATGTTAGCCGCCGTGCGTACGATTGAGGCGCTGCTCGACGCGGCCGAGGTGGACGAAGAGGACTTCGGGCGTTACGTCCTCGACGAGTTGCGCTTCGTCTACTACGACATGGGCGACCGCCAGCACGGCGAGGAGGCCTTCGTGGTCATCAACACCACCGGCGAGCCCCTTACGGCCACCGAGAACTTGAAGCCGCAGCTCCTGAGCCGTGTGGCGGACGACGCCCGCAGCGTCCGCGCCCATGAGTGGGAAGACCGCGAAGACTGGTGCTGGCGCCATCGTGACCGTGAGGGCGGCGAGCGGACGTCGGACGCCCTGAGCCGCGACTTCTACGTGTGGTTCTGGCAGATGCGGCGGCGACAGGGAAGCGAGACACTACGGCGCGAAAGGCTCGACGCCCTGTTCCTGAAAGCGGATGGGGAGCTGGACGAGATGCTCGCCGAGGTGCATCGTTGTTTTACGGCTTTGAAAACTGTGGTTGGCGAGGTGGATCGCGGCGGTGCCCTGCATGATCTGCTCGCCACGCTGCGCCGTTTGCTTTGCGAGGGCGAGGGGACGGACGGCCTCTTCACCTGGCTGCGCCGTCGGCAGGCTGAGGATGTCCTCTTCCCACTCGTGGCGTTCGCGGAGCGCTTTGGTGCGCAGGCCTCGTTCGCCACGGACGTCGTGCGCCTGGCCCGCAGGCTCTGCAAGAACGCCGCGGACAAGAAGTTCGGTCGCCAGCGTCCGGACGGCGGCGGCTATGTGGACTGGCGCTACGTCTTGCAACTTGTAGACTGCGCCGAGGACGTCGACGGCCTGCTCACGGCGGACACCCTCGGCGGCGAGGCTGCTTTGAAGTCCATCTCGAACGTCCACTTAGCCCGCTGGTTCGACGCCGACGAGCAGGACAAGCGCCGCCTCGCCGCGTCCGGGGCTGACGTGGCGGCATGGGAGGAGGACGACGCCCTGCGTTTCGACCTCAGCGTGTTGGGTGGCAGCACGGCCACGGTGGACGATGCCCGCCGGCGCCGCGACAACCTCGCCGCGCTCAGTCTCTGCCGACACGGTGGCGATGCCCCGGCCGACTTGGCGGCGTTCTATTGGCTCTACCGCTTCTTGAAAGGCTGGGGCGACGGCGTGGGACACGTCGGTTACGCCACGTGGGACGGCGAAGGCACTTACTATCATACTTATGATTATGGAATGGATTATGGGCGGGCTTACCGCGACGCCGACTTCCTGTCGCTGCTCGCCTCGGCCGACCTGCTGGCGGAGTTGAAGCACCGCGTGGCCGACGCGTTCCGCCCGACGGGCTACGAGCTCACGGCCTCCACGTTCACGCCCACGGCCTACCTGCGTTCGTGGTGCCTGCTCAAAACCTTGGTGGCCGCCGACCGCGGCGTCGTCCTGAACTATTGGGACGACCGGGCCATCGGTTGTTATGCCGGCCAGGCTGACGACAACCGCCTCAACGACGACCAGCCGTTCTGCATGGCCAACTCGTGCGCGGGCTACCTCTTCCGCTCCGACGTCCGGCGCGCCGA
Source organism: Candidatus Caccomonas pullistercoris (assembly GCA_018714085.1). Lineage (GTDB taxonomy): Bacteria > Bacteroidota > Bacteroidia > Bacteroidales > Bacteroidaceae > Alloprevotella > Alloprevotella pullistercoris. The sequence goes on along the minus strand of DVNY01000045.1, from coordinate 461 downwards.
GGATTATCTCAACTCCTCCCTCTTCGACGCGCCTCTCCTCGCGCCGGGCAGCGACGTCGACGGCGAAGCCTTTGAGAACCGGAAGGTGCCTGTCGAGGTCGTGCGGGCCTCGGCGGACTACCTCGCGCGGCTTTACGAGGCCTTCATGGCGGGCGCCTGACACAGACGCGGGGCGCAGTCCGGCCCGCCGGATCGCGCCCCGCTGCACACGGTGGACAGCCTCAGGGCTGCTGTCCGCATGGCATAAGCAAGCGGCGCTCCGGGCGAAGTGCGGAAACGACCGCACGCCCGGGGCGCCGTTCTTGTCGGCATACAAAAAAAGAGGAGCTTTCTCCTCATCGGACGGAAAACTCCTCTTCGCTTCGCGGTGCGTACGGGACTCGAACCCGTGACCCCATGCGTGACAGGCATGTATTCTAACCAGCTGAACTAACGCACCTTTTCGTTTCGCGGCATCGCCG
>DVNY01000044.1 GCA_018714085.1 Candidatus Caccomonas pullistercoris | reverse complement strand
GGATGGGGAGCTCCCCGACGGCTTCGAGCACGTCGGCAAAGGTGGCCTCGTCGCTGTCCCAGCTGAACCGTACGACGTGGGCTGTGCCGTGTGTGCCGAGGCGTTCGGCCGTCAGCCGGACTGGGCGTCCGCCGATGTCGAGCGTGCGTTCGAGCGTGCCGCCCTTCCAGCGTTTCAGGTGTCCTACGAGGCAGAGCCACACCGCCGAGCGCCGCGCCTGGAACATCAGGGCGTAGTCCTTTGGCTCCTCGGGTTCGAGGCAGAAGATTTCGATTTCCGCGCCCGTCGTCTTGCGGAAGTGGAGCCGTGCGCGGATCACCCGCGTGTTGTTGAAGACCATGAGCGAGCCCGGTTCGAGTTGTTCGGGCAGGTCGGTGAAGCGCCGGTCGGCGATGGCGCCGCTGCGGTAGACGAGCAGGCGCGAGGCGTCGCGTTGGGCAAGGGGATATTTGGCGATGCGCTCGTCCGGGAGGTCGTAGTCGTAGTCGCTGATGTGTATGTGTCGAGTTTCTTCCATGGTTTCGGTCGCGCGGAAAGCGCGCTGCAAAATTAGCCATTTCCGGCGGAAATCCGCCCCACCCCGGCCGGGAAAACGGTCGCCGCGGCCGTTCTTCCCGTCGGGGCGGGGCAGCGTTTTGCCGCCGCGGCCGTGTCGCGGGATGTGGTGGCGCGTCGCTCAGCCGGGGACGAAAAAAGGCGGGGAGGCCTGCTGTGCCTCCCCGCCCGCTGTGTGGCGCGTGTGATTCGTGCTTAGTTGTCCTCCTCGCTGCGCAGGCGGCGTGCGCGGCGCTTGGGTTTCGTCTCGACAACGGGCTTCTCGATGTGTACGCCGGCCAGTTCGGGGTCGATCATGATGCGGCCGCAATACTCGCAGACGATGATTTTCTTGCGCATGCGGATGTCGAGCTGCCGCTGGGGCGGTATCTTGTTGAAGCAGCCGCCGCAGGCGTCGCGTTGTACGTAGACGATGCCCAGACCGTTACGGGTGCTTTTGCGGATACGGCGGAAAGCGGCCAGCAGGCGCGGTTCGATGGTCACCTCGATGGCTTTGGCTTTTTCGCGGAGCTTTTCCTCTTCGGCCTTGGTCTCGGCGATGATTTCGTCGAGCTCCGACTTTTTCACGTCGAGGTCCGTGCTGCGTTCGGCCAGTTGCTGCTGGGCATGGGTGGTCTCTGCTTTTTTCTCGTCGATGGCCTGCTGTGCCTCGCGGATGCGTTTGTTGAGCAGCTCGACCTCCAAGGTTTGGAACTCGATCTCTTTCGAGAGCGTGTCATACTCCCGGTTGTTCCGCACGTCGTCCAGCTGTGCTTTGTAGCGTTCGATCGAAGCCTGCGCCGTGGCGATGTCGTTCTTCTTGGCCGCGATGCTGCTTTCGAGTTCCTTGATTTCGCCGTCGTATCGGGTCGAGCGTGCTTTCAGACCCTCGATTTCGTCTTCGAGGTCCTGCACCTCGAGCGGCAGCTCGCCCCGCAGGGTTTTGATCTTGTCGATTTCCGTGAGCATAGTCTGCAACTCGTAGAGCGCTTTGAGTTTCTGCTCGACGGTCATGTCTGTTGCTTCTTTTTTGATAGCCATGATGCGTTATTGTGGTTAATGATAGAAAACTGGGTTGGTGCTTCCGAACTGGCGGAGCGTGAGGCCGGGGAACGCGTCGCGGAGGATGGAGGCCAGGAGCCCGACGGCGTACTGCTCACTCTCGTAGTGGCCCGTCGTGACGAGCATCATGCGTTCTTCAAGGCCGAAGAAGTGGTGGTAGCTGGCCTCGCCGGTGACGTAGGCGTCGGCCCCGGCGCGCAGGGCGTCGTCGATGAACGATGCGCCCGCTCCGCCGCAGAGGGCCACCGTCCGGACGGGGCGTCCGAGGGGGGCGCTGTGGCGCAGGCTGGCGGCGCCGAAAGCGGCTTTCACGCGGTCGAGGAAGGCGGTAGCCGTTTCCGCCTCGGGCAGGCAGCCGATGAGGCCGCCCACGGCGTCGAGGCCGTCGGCGCGGTGCTGCGGCGTGAGGCTGCGGACGTCGGTCAGCCCGAGCCGGTCGGCCATGGTGAAGCAGACGCCGCCCGGCGCGTTGTCCAGGTTGGTATGGGCCGCATAGACAGCCACGCCGAGCTGGATGGCCAGGCGCACGCAGCGTTCGGGCTGTGTGGCGTCGCCGACGCACTTCAAGCCATGGAACAGGAGCGGATGGTGAGCCACGATGAGGTTGCACCCCGCCTCGGCCGCCGCGCGTACTGCGGCTTCGGTCACGTCTAAACACAATAAGACCCCTGAGACTTCCGCTTCTGTTAGTCCTACCTGAAAGCCGGCATTGTCGTAGCTTTCTTGCAGGGACAGAGGCGCGAAACGTTCAAGGGTCGCAGCGACTTCCTTTATTTGCATACTGATGTGAATGGGTGGCAAAGTTACGCATTTTTTCCGAACCCCGTCGCGCGTACCCGTTAAAAATGTCGCTGTGCCCGGATGCTTGGCGGCTGACGCGGCCCGCGCGCCGCGAAATCCTGTCGCAGTGACAGGCATTACGGGACGGCTGACAGAAAATCCTGTCAGCCGTCTGGGAAAAACGGTCAGCCGTCCCCGCGGGACGGGAAGGCGCGGCGGCTTGTGCGTTGGGCCGTGTGGACGCGATTTCTCGCCGGATAGGCATCTGTTTTCCTGCATTCCTGTGTTTCACCGCCCTGTGCGGCGTGCGCATAAGTCGGAAAACCGTAACTTTGCCGATAGGAAAACGCCGTCCGGGCCCTCGCGCAACCTTCCGTCCGGGCGACGCGGAGTTTAATCGTTATAAACCGTTTTTACGTATGAAGAAACACTACTTCATGACGCTCTGCCTCGCACTCCTCGGGCTGCGGGCGGAGGCTTACGACTTCTCGGCCGTGAGCGAGGGGCAGTTCCCCATCGACCTCTATTATGCCGTCAATCCCGACGGCACGACGGTCACCCTTGTCCAAGGCCCGACGACGTACGAGTGCACGGCGCTCGAAATCCCGGCTACCGTGACGCACGAGGGCAAGACCTACACCGTGACCACCATCGGCGCGCAGGCATTCCGCCTGGCTGACATCGGCCGCTTCACCCTGCCGGCCACCGTGACGACCATACAGGACGCCGCCTTCCAAGGCTGCGACGGAACGCCCGAGTCGTTCCCCACGTCGTTGAAGTTCATCGGCGACAACGCCTTTGAGGGCGCCCACGTCGTCGAGGCCGTTCTCCCGGAGGGTTTGGAGCACCTTGGCACGCGCGCCTTCTCGGCCTCGTACAACAACATCAATCCCAACACGCTCAGTCGCGTTGTCCTGCCCTCCACCCTCACCGAGATGGGCGACTACGCGTTCGAGTACCAGCGCAGCCTGACCGACTTGACCCTGCCGGAGAACATGACGGAAATCCCGGACTACACTTTCCAAGAGTGCGGCGGCTTGACGACGGTCAGCCTGCCCGACGCGTTGCAGCGCATCGGCTATCGGGCTTTCATGAATACGGGCCTGACGAGCGTGACGTTCCCGGCGAGCTTGACGGAGATAGCGGGCGTGGCATTCAGCAATACGTCGCTCACCGAAGTCACCCTGCCCGACGGCGTCAAGACGCTGGGCGAAAGCGCGTTCGCCAGCTGCGGCCAGTTGCAGCGCATCACCTTCTCTTCCGGCCTCACTGAGCTGCCCCGCAGTGTCTGCTCCTATTGTAGCCAACTCACCGAGGTGAACATCCCCGAAGGCGTCCGAAGCATCGGGACGTCTGCATTCGACCATTGCGCCCGGCTGACGACAATCACGCTGCCCGAGAGCATGACGACGCTGGGCGACTTTGCGTTCATCCAGAGCGGCCTGACGAAATTTGCATTCCCGTCCAATCTGACGGAAATGGGTTCAGGCGTGTTCGACGGTTGCCGCGACCTGACGGAAATCACTCTGCCCGCTTCGCTCACGACGCTGAGCAGACAGACCTTTTCGGGCTGCACGGCGCTCACTACGGTCCATCTGTCCGAAGAGCTAACGGAGATTGATGATCATGCGTTCGACGGCTGCACCGCCCTGGCGCACCTCGACATCCCCGTGGGCGTGACGAAGATCGGCGGCAGCGTTTTCGTGGATTGCACGGCGCTCACTTCGATCGACCTGCCCCACACGCTCACCAGCATCGGCGATTATGCGTTCAACCGTTCCGGCCTGACGGCGATTGACGTGCCGCAATCGGTCACGGAGCTGGGCGGCGGCCTCGTACGGGACTGTGAGGACATCACGGCGTTCCGCATACGCAACGCCATCCCGCCGCGTATCATCGGTAGCGGAGATGCCATTATCAATGCCACCGTCGGACCGAACTGTACGCTTTACGTGCCCGAGGGCAGCAAGGCGGACTACGAGGCCACCAAGCAATGGGCCAACTTCGGCGCCATTGTCGAGGAAGAGGCCGACCCGAACACGCTCTACCGCGTCACGGCGCGCTCCACGGGCTTCGGCACCGTCCGCCTCACCGCCGGTGACGCCGAGGGCACCACGCTCGACGTCCGTCGCGGCGCGGAGGTGACCCTCAGCCTGAAGCCGGCCACCGGTTACGCCCTCACGCAGCTCCTGCGGGGCGAGACCGACGTGACGGCCGACGTCGAGAACAACACGTACGTCATCCCCTCGGTCGAGGCCAACGCCGCGTTCGTCGCCACGTTCGGCCGCGTGCCCGTGACGCTGTCGCTGTCGAGCGGGGCGGGCGGCACGATGGACGTGACGGTGCCCTACGGCGAGACGTTCACTCTTGCGCTCACGCCGGCCGACGGCTGGACGCTGAACGCCGCTTATCTGGACGGCCTGGATGTGACGGCCGACGTGGCGGAAGGCGGTCTTTACACTACGCCCGAGCTCATGCGTGATGCTGCGTTGGCTGTCTCGTTCGAGAAGACCGTCGGCATTGAAAACGCCGGGGTGGTTTCGCAGGCCCGTGCCTACGCCGACCGCTCAGGGCGCCTTGTCGTCGAAGGCTTGGGAAGCACCGAGAGGGCCGATGTGCTGACTGCTTCCGGACAGCGCCTCGCCACACTGACCGCCGACAGCGGACGGGTCACGTGGCAGCTCCCCGCGCCGGGCACGTACGTTGTCCGTGTGCCGGGCAAGGGCATTAAGGTGGGGTATTGAACCAGACGTGCCCCTCGTAGTCGGACTGAAAAAATCAGCTAGCGCATCGCGAAATCCTGTCGCAGTGACAGAAACAACGGGACGGCTGACAGAAAATCCTGTCAGCCGTCTGAGAAAAACGGTCAGCCGTCCCCGAAACGTGGGAAGGCTGACCGTTTTTTCCGATTGCTCCGCCCGTCCCGGCCAGCGCGTTGACCCGGCTTCCTCGGACAGCGGACGCCGTCCGCTGTCAGGCCTCCGTGTGGCCGCCCTCGGTTATGCTTGCCCGAAAATGCCTGTGCATTTTGTCCCTCATTCCACTCATTTGCACTATCTTTACAGAAGATAGGCTGCATTCGGGAATGAGGCGCGCAAATCCTGCGGCTTTCCGTGCCGTCATTCCACTCATTTGCACTATCTTTGCCCCGCAAAGCCGTGTCGGCCGTCCGCGTGTCGCGGGCAGGGGGGCGGGCGATGTGCCCGCAGGGCCGAAAAGGCGGTTTGCTTAATTCTTGTTGTCCATGAAAACGGAAGAAATGACTTACTTACCTCCACTTACGTTCACCCCTGTCCTGAAACAGACTGTATGGGGCGGGGCGCACATCGCCCGCCAGCGCGGGCTTGACGCCGAGCGCTACGGGCACATCGGCGAGAGCTGGGAACTCAGCGGCCTGCCCGGCGACGAGAGCCCCGTGGCCGGCGGCCCTTTCGACGGGCGCACCCTGAGCAGCCTCATGGCTGAGCGGGGCGAACAGCTGGTGGGCCGGGCGTGCCTCGACCGCTGGGGCACACGGTTCCCGGTACTGGTGAAATTCATCGACTCGGCACGCGACCTCTCCGTGCAGGTGCATCCCGCCGACGCCCAGGCTGCCCGCGAAGGCAAGCGGGGCAAGAACGAGATGTGGTACGTGGTCAGTGCCGACGAGGGTGCCCGCCTGTTGTGCGGATGGAGCCGCGAGGTGACGCCCGACGGCTTCCGGCGGATGATTGAGACCGACGGGGTGCTCGATGCCGTCGGGACGTGGCCCGTCAAGCCGGGCGACCTTTTCTACCTCCCCGCCGGACGCATCCATGCCCTTGGCGGCGGGATGCGGGTCATTGAGATACAGGACGCAAGCGACGTCACGTATCGCGTGTACGACTACGGCCGCCTCGGCCTCGACGGCCGGCCGCGCGAGCTGCACGTGGCGCAGGCCATGGAGGCGCTCGACTTCGCCCCGACTGGTGACTGCCGCACCCGCTACACGCTCGAGCCGGGCCGCCCGCAGCCCGTGGTGCGCGCACCGCACTTCACGACAAGCCTGCTCGAACTGGCCGCGCCCTATGTCGCCGACCTCGCCGGCCGCGACACGTTCGTGCTCGTCACCTGCGCCGCCGGACGCGTCGCCCTCAGTGACGCCCATGGCTTCCGCGCCGAGCTGGGTGTGGCCGCCACGGCCCTGCTGCCCGCCACGACGGAGTGCGTCAGCCTCGAACCCCTCGCAGCCGGAACGCGCGTGCTCCTGACCACACCGGCCACCCCCCTCGCATAACCCACAAAACTGACAGATATGGCAAAAGTAGCGCTGATCTCAGGCATCACAGGGCAAGACGGTTCGTTCCTTGCCGAGTTCTTAATCGATAAAGGCTATGAAGTGCACGGCATCCTGCGCCGCTCTTCTTCCTTCAACACCGGGCGCATCGAGCACCTTTACCTCGACGAGTGGGTGCGCGACATGAAAAAACAACGCCTTGTCAACCTCCATTGGGGCGACATGACGGATTCCAGCTCGCTCATCCGAATCATCCAGCAGGTGCAGCCGGACGAAATCTATAACCTTGCGGCGCAGAGCCACGTCAAGGTGTCGTTCGACGTGCCCGAATACACCGCCGAGGCCGACGCCGTGGGCACGCTGCGTATGCTCGAGGCCGTCCGCATCCTCGGCATGGAAAAACGGACGCGCATCTACCAGGCCTCGACGTCGGAACTCTTCGGAAAGGTGCAGGAGGTGCCGCAACGCGAGACTACACCCTTCTATCCCCGCAGCCCTTACGGCGTGGCCAAACAGTATGGTTTTTGGATCACGAAGAACTACCGTGAAAGCTACGGCATGTTCGCGGTCAACGGCATCCTCTTCAATCACGAGAGTGAGCGCCGCGGCGAAAATTTCGTGACGCGCAAGATCACCCTGGCCGCCGCCCGCATTGCGCAGGGCTTCCAGGACAAACTCTACCTCGGCAACCTCGACGCCCGCCGTGACTGGGGCTACGCCAAGGACTACGTGGAGTGTATGTGGCTCATCCTTCAGCACGACACGCCGGAGGACTTCGTCATCGCCACAGGCGAGATGCACACCGTCCGCGAGTTCGCGACCCTCGCGTTCAAGGAGGCGGGCATCGAGTTGCGCTGGGAGGGCGAAGGCGTCAACGAACGCGGAATCGACGTGGCTACGGGGCGCCCGCTCGTCGAAGTAGACCCGAAGTATTTCAGGCCGTGCGAGGTGGAGCAACTGCTGGGCGACCCGACGAAAGCCAAGACGCTGCTCGGCTGGAACCCGCGCAAAACGACGTTCGAAGAACTCGTGCGCATCATGGTAGCCAGCGACATGCGCTTCGTCAAGAAACTTTATCTCAGAAGCCAGATGTAAAGTGGCGCCAAAGTTTTCAGCACGATGAACAAAGACTCAAAAATTTATGTCGCAGGCCATCGCGGCCTTGTCGGTTCGGCCATCTGGCAGAACCTGCTTTCGAAGGGTTACACCCGCCTCGTGGGCCGCACGCACAGTGAGCTCGACCTGCTCGACCCTATGGCCGTGCGCCGCTTCTTCGACGAGGAGCGGCCCGACTGCGTTGTCCTGGCCGCCGCCCACGTCGGCGGCATCATGGCCAACAGCCGCTACCGCGCCGATTTCATCTATCAGAATCTGCAGATCCAGCAGAACGTGATCGGGGAGAGCTTCCGGCACGACGTGGAGAAGCTGCTCTTCCTCGGGAGCACCTGCATCTATCCCCGCGACGCCGCCCAGCCCATGCGCGAAGACGCCCTGCTCACCTCGCCGCTTGAATACACCAACGAGCCATACGCAATCGCAAAGATCGCAGGCCTGAAAATGTGTGAGAGCTTCAACCTCCAATATGGCACGAACTACGTCGCGGTGATGCCGACTAACCTCTATGGCCCCCAGGACAACTTCCATCTTGAGAACAGCCACGTCCTGCCCGCCATGCTCCGTAAGATTTATCTTGCCCACTGCCTGCGGCGGGGCGACTGGGACGCCGTGCGCCGCGACCTCGGTTGCCGTCCGGTGGAAGGCGTCGACGGGACGGCCGCCGAGGCAGACATCATCGCTGTCCTCGGACGCTACGGCATCTCGGCCGACGAGGTGCGCCTCTGGGGCACCGGCCGGCCGCTCCGCGAGTTCCTTTGGAGCGAGGAGATGGCTGACGCGAGCGTCTTCGTGCTCGAACATGTCGACTTCAAGGACACCTATGCGCCCGGCACGCCCGACGTGCGCAACTGCCACATCAACGTGGGCACCGGCAAGGAGATCACCATCGCCCGGCTCGCCGAGCTGATTGCGCAGGAGGTGGGCTATGAGGGCCGTGTCGCTTTCGACGCCTCGAAACCCGACGGCACGATGCGCAAGCTCACTGACGTGTCGAAACTGCACGCCCTCGGGTGGCACCACCGCATTGACATCGAAGAGGGCGTCGGACGCATGTTCCGCTGGTACACCGACAACCTCGACCGCCGCTTTACGCGCTGAGCGCGGCGCCGTCATCCGCAAAAACGGTCGCCCTGACAGAAAATCCTGTCAGGGCGACCGTTTTTCCTGTCAGCCGACTTGTAACTTCTGTCAGCCGTCCCGTTTTTCCATCCGCTGCGGCTGTGGCTTTCGGCGCCGTGCCGACGTTTCCGCCCACGGGTGCGGACAAAAAATCGGCGGCGATCCTCACGGACAGCCGCCGACACACTTAAAATCTTCATTATGACAAAAATAAAAATCCCAGTGAGGATGTTTTTATTCGTCCTTTTCGCTTTCTTCGAATTCCTTGATGAGTTTGTTCTGCAAGTCGCCCGGAACGAGCTCGTAGCTGGCAAACTTCATGATGAACGAGGCGCGGCCGCCGGTCAGCGAGCTGAGCGCCGTGGAATAGTTTGACATTTCTTTGAGCGGCACTTTGGCCTGGATCTTCTCGTAGCCCGCTTCGCTGTTCATGCCGACGATGAGGCCGCGGCGGCCTTGCAGGTCGCTGATCACGTCGCCCATCTTGTCGCTCGGCACGAACACTTCGACGTCATAGATAGGTTCGAGGATCTTCGGCCCTGCCTCTTTGAACGCTTGGCTGAACGCGTTGCGCCCGGCGAGCATGAACGAGAGCTCGTTGCTGTCGACGGGGTGCATCTTTCCGTCGTAGACAATCACGCGGACGTCACGGGCGTAAGAGCCGGTGAGCGGGCCTCGCTCCATACGGCTCATGATGCCTTTCAGGATGGCTGGCATGAAGCGCGCGTCAATCGCCCCGCCGACCACGGAGTTGATGAAGACGAGCTTGCCGCCCCATTCGAGGGCCACCTCTTCCTTGCCCTTCATCGTGACGCGGATCTCCTGGTTGCCGAAGCGGTAGACGGTCGGGTCGGGCATGCCTTCGCTGTAAGGCTCGACGATGAGGTGGACTTCGCCGAACTGTCCGGCGCCGCCGCTCTGCTT
>DVNY01000043.1 GCA_018714085.1 Candidatus Caccomonas pullistercoris | reverse complement strand
GCTCGCTGGGCTTCCTGACGGGCCTGCCCGACAACTATGCCCGCGGCCGCATCATCGGCGACTACCGCCGCCTGGCCCTCTACGGCCTCGACCGCCTCATCGAAGCCAAGACGGCCGACCTCAAAGCCCTGCTCAGCCCCATGACCGACGATCGCATCCGCCTGCGCGAGGAAGTGGCCGAACAGATCAAGGCCCTCAAAGAGATGAAAGTGATGGGCGAATACTACGACCTCGACCTGAGCCGTCCCGCCACGTCGGCCCAAGAGGCCGTCCAGTGGGTCTACATGGCCTACCTCGCCGCCGTGAAAGAACAGGACGGCGCCGCCATGTCGCTGGGCAACGTGTCCTCGTTCCTCGACATCTACATCCAATACGACCTTGACCACGGACTCATCGACGAGACCTTCGCACAGGAGCTCATCGACCAATTCGTCATCAAGCTCCGCATGGTGCGCCACCTGCGCATGCAGTCGTACAACGAGATCTTCGCCGGCGACCCCACGTGGATAACCGAATCGCTCGGCGGCCGCTTCAACGACGGCCGCACCAAGGTGACGAAGACCTCGTTCCGCTTCCTGCAAACGCTCTACAACCTCGGCCCCTCGCCCGAGCCCAACATGACCGTGCTGTGGAGCCCCGAGCTGCCCGAAGGCTTCAAGGAGTTCTGCGCCAAGGTGTCGGTCGACACGTCGTCCATCCAGTACGAAAACGACACGCTCATGCGCGAGGTGCGCGGCTCGGACGACTACGGCATCGCCTGCTGCGTCTCGTACCAGGACATCGGCCGCCAGATCCAGTTCTTCGGCGCACGCTGCAACCTGGCCAAGGCCCTGCTGCTGGCCATCAACGGCGGCCGCTGCGAAAACACCGGAACGCTGATGGTTGAAGGCATCCCCGTGCTCATGGGCGAACGCCTCACGTTCGAGGAAGTACTGTCGAACTACAAGAAGGTGCTGGCACAGATTGCCCGCGTCTACAACGACGCGATGAACATCATCCACTACATGCACGACAAGTACTACTACGAGAAAGCGCAGATGGCCTTCGTCGACACGAACCCGCGCATCAACATCGCCTACGGCGTGGCGGGCCTCTCGATTGCCCTCGACTCGCTCTCGGCCATCAAGTACGCCAAAGTCACCGCCCACCGCAACGAAATCGGCCTGACCGACCGCTTCGACATAGAAGGCGAGTTCCCCTGCTTCGGCAACAACGATGACCGCGTGGACCACCTCGGCGTCGACCTCGTCTACTTCTTCAGCGAGGAACTCAAAAAGCACCGCGTCTACAAGAACGCACGCCCGACGCTCTCACTGCTCACGATCACGTCGAACGTCATGTACGGCAAGAAGACCGGCGCCACGCCCGACGGCCGCGCAGCCGGCGTAGCCTTCGCCCCGGGAGCCAACCCGATGCACGGCCGCGACAAGAGCGGTGCCGTGGCCTCCCTCAGTTCGGTGGCCAAGCTGCGCTACCGCGACTCGCAGGACGGCATCTCGAACACGTTCAGCATCGTGCCCAAGTCGCTCGGCCCCACGCCTGAAGAACGCGTCGACAACCTCGTCACCCTGATGGACGGCTACTTCACCAAGGGCGCACACCACCTCAACGTGAACGTGCTCAACCGCGAAATGCTCATGGACGCCATGGAGCATCCCGAGAAATACCCGCAACTGACCATCCGCGTCTCGGGCTACGCCGTGAACTTCATCAAGCTCAGCCGTGAGCACCAGCTCGAAGTGATCTCGCGCTCCTTCCACGAACGCATGTAAGCCCACAGCGGCACAACCACACAAGGGGCAGGTGGACTGACAGGTCGGCCTGCCCCTTTCAGAATAACGAAGACATGGAAAAACTCAGAGTACACTCTTACGAAAGCATGGGCACGTTCGACGGCCCCGGCGTGCGCTACGTCGTCTTCCTCCAAGGATGCCCGCTGCGCTGCCTCTACTGCGCCAACCCCGACACCATCGACGCCGTGGGCCAGAGCACCCCAACCGACATCGGCTACATCGTCGAACAGGCCGTCTCGATGAAGCCCTTCTTCGGGCGCAGGGGCGGCGTCACGTTCAGCGGCGGCGAACCCACCGTGCAGGCAGCCGCCCTCATCCCGTTGGTCGAGCGCCTGAAAGCCGCAGGCATCCACGTATGCCTCGACTCGAACGGCGCCGTGTGGAACGCCGACGTCGAGCGCCTGCTCGGCCTTGTGGACCTCGTCCTGCTCGACGTCAAGGAGTTCAACCCCGAGCGTCACCGCCGCCTGACGGGGCGCGACAACGCGCAGACTCTCCGCACGGCGGAATGGATGGAGCAGCACGGGCGGCCGTTCTGGCTGCGCTACGTCCTCGTGCCCGGATGGAGCGACTTCGAGGAAGACATGCGCGCCCTCGGCGAGCACTTCAAGGGATACACGCAGCTCCAACGCGTCGAGGTGCTGCCCTATCACACGCTCGGTGTCCACAAATACGAAGCCATGGGACAGGAATACCAGCTCAAGGGCGTGAAGGAAAACACACCCGCACAGCTAGACCGCGCCAAGGCCATCT
>DVNY01000042.1 GCA_018714085.1 Candidatus Caccomonas pullistercoris | reverse complement strand
CGCCCTCCGCAGGGAGAGAGCGCGCCGCCGAAAAATTCAGCCTGCTGAAAGTCATTCTGCATCAGGGCAGAGGTCTTCCGTGGTGTAGCCTTTCGGCAGGGGGCGGCAGTTGTAGCTCGAAGCCATCACCTCGCCGTAGGCACCCGCCGAACGGAGCGCGACGAGGTCGCCGCGGTGGCCGGCCGGGAGTGTCAGGCCGTGGGCAAAGACGTCGCTGCTCTCACAGATGGGGCCGACCACGTCGTAGGTCTCTTTGCGGCTCTCGCGCGAAGTGAGGTTCTCAATCTCGTGGTGGGCTTGGTAGAGCGCCGGACGCACGAGGTCGGTGAAACCGGCGTCGAGGATGAGGAACTTTTTCTGGTGTCCCTCTTTCACGTACAGCACACGCGATACGAGGCTTCCGCACTGGCCGACGACCGAACGCCCCAATTCGAAATGGAGCGACTGGCCCGGACGAAGGTGGAGGTGGCGGCGGAAAACTTCGAAATAGCCCGCGAAGTCGGGCACGGGGTGCTCGTCGGGATTGCGGTAGTCAATGCCGAGCCCGCCGCCCACGTTGAGCGAAGGGAGGCTGATTCCCGCTGCTTCAAGGCGCTGTTGCAAGTCATTGATGCGCTCGCAGAGGGGGACGAACGTCTCGACATCCTCGATTTGTGAGCCGATGTGAAAGTGCAGCCCGACGAGTTCGATGCCCGGAAGGCTGCCGGCTTCCTTTGCGGCGGCTTCCATGTCCTCCATCGCAAGGCCGAATTTGTTCTCGTTCAGTCCCGTTGTGATGTTGGCGTGCGTGTGGGCGTCGACGTTGGGATTGATGCGCAACGCCACGCGTGCCCGCCGTCCGGCCCGCAGGGCCAGATCGTTGATGACGGCCAGTTCGGGCATGCTCTCGACGTTGAACGAATGGATGCCGGCTTCAATGCCGAGCCGGATTTCCCAATCGCTTTTCCCGACACCGGCAAAGACGATCTGGTCTGCCGGAAAACCGGCCGCCATGGCTGCCTTGACCTCTCCCCCGCTGACGCAGTCTGCACCAAATCCGGCTTCGGCGATGAGGCGGAGCAGGGTGGGGTTGACATTGGCCTTGACGGCATAGTGTACGTGGAACGCGGCGTCGTCGGCCGTTGCCCGTTTGATTTCGGCCAGTGTGGCGCGGAGCAGCGCGGTGTCGTAGTAATAAAACGGAGTGGCGACGTGTTGGAACGCTCCTATGGGGAACTCTGTGCTCATTGCGCCGCGCTTACTTTTGTTTGTCGTGTGCGAAAAGAGCGGAGCTCAGGGCTTGCAGCGCCTTTTGCTTGTCGCTCTCATGGACGAGGTAGGAGATGTTGTGGTTGCTGGCGCCGTAGGCGATCATGCGGACAGGCACGCACGACAGGGCCTGCATGACGCGCGAGGTGTAGCCTACGTAGTCATAGGCAAAGTCGCCCACGACGCAGACTATGGTCATGTGGTAGTCCACGCTGACCGTCCCGATTTCCTTTAACTCTTCAAGGATGGAGACAAGGCGCGACGTGTTGTCGATGCTGAGCGAGATGGCCACCTCGGAGGTCGTCACCATGTCGATGCTGGTCTTGTATTTGCTGAATATCTCGAACACTTTGGCCAGATAGCCTGTGGCGAGGAGCATGCGGTTCGATACGATTTTGATCACGGTGATGTTGTCTTTGGCGGCGACGGCCTTGATGCTCCCTTTCTGCATTTCATTGTTGATGATGGTGCCGGGAGCGGTCGGGTCCATCGTGTTGAGCAGGCGCACCGGCACGCCGGCGAAACGGGCAGGCTGGATGCACGTGGGGTGGAGTATCTTTGCACCGAAGTAAGCCAGTTCGGCAGCTTCGTCGAAGTTGAGCTGACGGACGGGCTCGGTGTTCTCCACGTAGCGCGGGTCGTTGTTGTGCATGCCGTCGATGTCCGTCCAGATCTGTATCTCTTCTGATTTCAGCCCAGCGCCGATGAGGCAGGCCGTATAGTCCGAACCGCCGCGTTGGAGGTTGGCGATGCGTCCCTCGACGTCGCGGCAGATGAAGCCCTGCGTGATGTAGACGTCGTAGTCGGGAGCCTGTTTGAGGATGGCGGCCAGGTGTTCGTGAATGTAGTGTGTGTCGGGCTCGTCCTTGGCGTCGAGTTTCATGAAGTCGAGCGCCGGGATGAGCAGGGTCTTGATCCCTTGCTCCTGCATGTAGAGGGTGACCATGTTGGTGCTCATGATCTCGCCTTGCGCCAGGACGACCTTTTCGTCAGCGTCGGTGAAAGGTTTGTGCGAGAAAGAACGCAGCGTGGTGAAAATTTCGTCGAGCACGGCTTGCGCTTTGGCGGCCTGTCCTTCCGTGGCATAGAGTTCCTTGACGTGCTGCTTGTATTTGATTCGCAGTTGGTTGATGATGTTGTTGGCGGCTTCCGCGTTGTTTTTGCGGAAGTAGTCGGAGATTTCGACGAGGGTGTTCGTCGTGCCCGACATGGCGGAGAGCACGACGATTTTTTGTTTGCCGTCGTTGATGAGGCCGACGACGTCTTTCATGCGTTGCGGAGTCCCGACAGAGGTGCCTCCGAATTTCAGTACTTTCATTCTTGTGTTCCTGTTAGGTGTTCTGGGTTTTGGGGCGACGGCGTCGTGTCGCCCATGATGATGGGTTTGTTGAACTCTTGGGTGACCTCGGCGAGCGTCCCGTTCTCGCAGCGGTAGACGATGCCGGGATAATTTTGCAGAAGGTCCCAGTTGTGTGTGCTCATGACGACCGCCGTGCCCCGCTCACAGATTTCGCGCAGCAGGTTGACGATTTTGACGCCCGTGTCGCGGTCAAGGTTGCCCGTGGGTTCGTCGGCGAAAATGATTTTCGGGTCATTCAGTATGGCCCGGGCAATGGCGATGCGTTGTTGTTCGCCGCCGCTGAGTTCGTGTGGGTAACTGTCGAGCTTTTCGGTCAGTTCCACCAGTTCGAGCACGGCTTGGATGCGTTCTTTCCGCTCTGCCTTTTTCTTGTGGCCGGTGGCGCGGAGAACGAAGTCGAGGTTCTCCCTGACGGTGCGGTCTGTCAGGAGCTGGAAGTCCTGGAAGACGATGCCCACTTGCTTACGGAGGTCGGCCACCTTGCGGCTTTTCATCTTTTTGAGGTTATAGCCGAGCACGCTGCCTTCGCCGGTGCGAAGGGGCAGTTCGGCATATAGTGTTTTCAGGATTGAACTTTTTCCTGTGCCTACTTTGCCGATGAGATAGACGAACTCACCCTCGTCGACGGTGAGGCCGACGTGTGAAAGGATCGGGATGTCTTCGTGTCCTATTTCTGCGTCCTTTAACTCTACCAACATATTTGTTCGTTTTATGGCTTTTTGTGCAACGGTGCACGCTTTGTGCAGATTGTGGCCCGCTTGTGGCGCGAGGCTCAATGCTTCTGCCAGTTCGGGTTGTGGCGCTTGGCCAGTTCCTCGGCGAGGTCTTCGATGCGCAGCCCTTTGGAGGTGAGCAGCACGATGAGGTGATAGAGCAGGTCGGCTCCCTCGTAGACGAGGCGCTCGTCGTTCCCGCCGACTGCTTCTATGACGGCTTCAAGCGCTTCTTCGCCGACCTTTTGCGCCATGCGGCTGACGCCGTCTTTGAAGAGGCTTGTGGTGTATGACCCCTCGGGCATCTCGCGATGGCGCTGTTCGATGAAGGCTTGCAGTTCGCTGAGGAATGTGATGGGATTTGCCTTGTTTGTCTCGCCCCAGCAGGTGTCCGTGCCCAAGTGGCATGTGGGGCCGTGGGGAATGGCTTTGACAAGGAGCGTGTCTTTGTCGCAATCCACTTTCAGGCTGACCAGTTCGAGGAAGTGGCCGCTTGTCTCGCCCTTTGTCCAGAGCGTCTGCCGGCTCCGGCTGTAAAATGTGACCCGCTTGCTGGCCAGTGTTTTTTCGTAAGCCTCGCGGTTCATGTAGCCTAACATCAGCACGTTCAGCGTCGTGGCGTCTTGAACGATGGCGGGGACGAGGCCGTCCCCCTTGTCGAAGTCTATTGTGATCATGGCTGTAAGTTAAAGCCGGACGGGAATCCGGCGTTCTGATAAGTAACGTTTGAGTGCAGGGATGGCGATTTCGCCGAAGTGGAACACGCTGGCGGCCAAGGCCGCGTCGGCTTTTCCCACGGTGAAAGCGTCTGCAAAGTGCTCCATCGTGCCGGCTCCGCCCGAGGCGATGACCGGGATGGGAAGCGTGTCAGACAGGCGGGCGAGCGCTTCGTTGGCGTAGCCGGTCTTCACGCCGTCGTGGTTCATGCTGGTGAAGAGGATCTCGCCAGCGCCACGGTCGCTGGCCTCGCGGGCCCAGTCGAAGAGGTTGCGTCCCACGGGGATGCGCCCTCCGTTGACGTAACACTGCCAGTCGCCCGAGGCTTCCTGGCGGGCGTCGATGGCGACCACGCAGACTTGCGAGCCGAAGCGGCGTGCCGTCTCGTCGATGAGCGAAGGGTTGCGCAGTGCGGCCGAGTTGACGCTCACTTTGTCAGCTCCGGCTTCGAGCATGCGCTCGACGTCGGCCACTTCGTTGATGCCTCCACCCACGGTGAAGGGGATGGCGATTTCGGCCGCCACGCGCTCGACCATCTGCGTGAAAGTTTTCCGCCCCTCGTGGCTGGCGGTGATGTCGAGGTAGACGAGTTCGTCGGCACCCTGTTCGCTGTATGTCTTTCCCAGTCCGACAGGGTCGCCCGCCTCTTTGAGGTTGACGAAGTTGACGCCCTTGACGGTCATGCCGTCTTTGACGTCGAGGCAGGGTATGATTCGTTTGGCCAGCATAGTCGTGTAGGGGTTAGGAGTTGAAAGACTTGCTCACCTCAGCCAGGTCGATGCGCCCCTCGTATATGGCCTTTCCGACGACCACTGCGGGCACGCCGGCCTCGTCGAGCGCCCACAGGTCGCCGATGCTGCTGACGCCTCCGCTGGCGATGAGCCGGCACGCGGGGTTGGCTTCGAGCAGCGAGCGATAGAGCCCGACAGAGGGGCCGGAGAGCATGCCGTCGCGCGAGATGTCGGTGCAGAGCACCTGCGTGACGCCCATCTGCCAGTATGATTGCAGGAAAGGGAGGAGCTCTTGGGTGCTGTCTTCTTTCCAACCGTTGATGCTGATTTTCCCGTCGCGTGCGTCTGCCCCGAGGATGAGGCGTTCCGGCCCGTAGGTTTGCAGCCATTGGGCAAAGCGGTCGGGTGACGTCACAGCAAGGCTGCCCACCGTGACCATTGCGGCGCCGACGTTGAAGGCGCTCTCGACGTCGGCATCGCTCTTGACGCCTCCACCGAAGTCGACAGTGAGCGAAGTCGCGCGGGCGATGGCCTCCAACACGCGGAGGTTGACGACGTGGCGCGAGCGTGCGCCGTCGAGGTCCACAAGGTGGAGGCGCCGGAAACCGAGGTCCTCAAAGCGGCGGGCCAGCTCCTCGGGGCGGTCGCTGTAACTTTTCTGGCTGGCGTAGTCTCCTTGGCTGAGGCGCACGGCGCGGCCGTCGATGACGTCGATGGCGGGTATGATTTCGATCATTCTGTGAGGTCTAAGAAGTTGCGCAATATCTGTTCACCGACTTTCCCGCTCTTTTCGGGATGGAATTGTGTGGCATAGAAATTATCCTTGCACAGCGCCGCGCTGAACGGGACGATGAAGTCGGTTGTGCCGATCGTGTGCGGGCCGCACGGCACGTAGTAACTGTGGACGAAAAAGACGTAGCTGCCCTCGCTGACATGGGCAAAGAGGGGTGAGCGGAGGCCGTGTAGCGTGTTCCAGCCCATGTGCGGCACTTTCTCGTCGTGACGTCGGGGGGCGAAATGCTCTACTCTGGCGGGGATGACGCCGAGGCAGTCCGTGTCGCCCTCCGCGCTGTGGGCGCAGAGAAGCTGCTGGCCGATGCAGATGCCCAGGACGGGCTGGCGGAGCGAGGTGATGACGCGGTCCAGACCCCGGGCACGCAGGTATGCCATTGTGCTCGATGCCTCGCCTTGGCCCGGAAAGACCACGCGGTCAGCCGCGGCCAAGGCGGCCGGGTCGTCCGTAACGGCGGGCTCGACGCCCAGTCTCCTGAACGCATTGACGACGGAGCGGATGTTGCCTGCGTTGTATTTTATGATAGCTACTTCCATGTTTTGATTGGCGGTGTAAGTCGCGAAACGGCGATTAAGGCTACAAAAATACGGATTTAAATCCATTCGGCGTACTTTTCGCCCCTGAAAAGCACAAGACTGGAAACATCCGGCGCGCAGTCCGGCGTTTTGTGGCCTGCTTGCAGGGCGTTGTGCGGTCGTTGCCGTTTTTTCCGCTTGCTGTGTAAAACATGGCAGGCGGCATGCCCGGGCTTGCGCGGCCTGTGCGGGATGAGCGTCGGACGGTTCTTCCCCGCCAGTCCGGATGGGTGGGAAAACAGTCCGGCTGGCAGAAAATTTCGGACGGCTGACAGAACGGACGGGACGGCTGACCGGAAAGGCAGTCACGGCTGCCGGCCTGCGTGGTGGTAAACACTTTCTGACTTTCCGGCCGCCGGAGATTCCGGCCATAATCCGTATCTTTGCCCTGCGAAGATAGGATGCGGTTCAGCCAAGCCAC
>DVNY01000041.1 GCA_018714085.1 Candidatus Caccomonas pullistercoris | reverse complement strand
TCACACATGATCAGGACGATGTTCGGTTGCCGGTCGTCGGCTGAAAGCGGAGCCGCCATGACGGCCATGCAGGACGCCGCCAACCGCAGGCTGCGGGCCGTAGTCTGTTTTTTCATCATAGGCTGAGTTTTCTGTTATGCCGACACACTGTAGCGGGCAGCACGGCGTCCGCGTCCATAAAAGCAGACGCACCACCGATGCCCCTCGGTCGGAGGCGTAAAAGTACGAAATTTCGCGCAATCAGCCCTTCCGCGGCATCAGAAATTCTATCCGGGGAAATCCCCGGTTTTCTTCCCGTCCACGCATTGCCCTCAGGTTTTTTCCTGTCAGTGCGTTAGAAAATCCTGTCGCAGTGACAGGATTTTCTGTCACTGCGACAGGATTCACGGTCAGGGCACCAGCGCGACACCCCACGGCGGGCAATGCCCGGGATTTTGCGTACCTTTGTTCTATCATCTCATCATAGGCCGCCTGTCACAGCTACTTGACGCTCTGTTCCGGAGACGAGCCGACGTAACGCCTCGTCTGGCCACTTCACAAGTATGCCAAGGCATTCCGCGACAGCCAATGCCGGGCTCCATACCGTGAGTGCCCAGGCGGACGCTACGTAGCCTGATGCGCCTCCTGCTATTCATTCACACCATGGACTTTCTGCTTGAACTACAAAAGATTGTTGAGAAAAAAACAGAACTCGGAAAACTCCGGACAGCCACCAATTACGACGCGGCCTGCCGCTCGCTGGCAGGTTTCCTGCTGCTGCGCAACGGACATGCCGCCTTGCCGATGAAGGAAGTAACGGCTCAACTGATGGCTGAGTATGAAGACTATCTGCTCACGGTACGCAAAATTCAACGTAACAGTTCTTCTGCCTACATGCGCACACTACGTGCGGGCTACAACAGCCTCACGCCTCCCGAACGCCTCAGACGGCGCGATCCCTTCGCCCACGTGTACACCGGCATCGACCACACGGTCAAGCGGGCCATCGGCGTAGACGTCATTCGCCGCCTCGCCGGCCTCGACCTCACCAACCGCAATCTCCTTCTGAGCCGCGACCTTTTCCTGTTCAGCTTCTACGTACGCGGCATCGCCTTCATCGATCTCGCCAAACTGACCCGGCACAACGTGCGCGACGGGCGGCTCACCTACCTGCGCAGCAAGACGCGCCAACCACTCTCCGTGAAACTCGAACCGCCCATGCGGGCCATCCTCAACCGTTATGCGCGCCTCAACCCGCCCTATCTCTTCCCCATCCTTCACAGTTCTTATTTCGTCCAAAGCGAATACAACAATGCTCTCCGCACCTACAACAACCACCTGCACCGCCTCGGACAGCTTGTGGGCAGCCCGGCTCCGCTCTCGTCCTACGTGGCGCGCCACTCCTGGGCCACTACGGCCAAGCGGCTCGACGTCGCGCTTCGCGTCATCAGCGAAGCGATGGGCCACACCAGCGAGATGACCACACGCATCTACCTCGACTCCATCGGTCACGACCAACTCGACGCCGCCAATCACCGCATCATGCGCGAGGTGGCCGGGAAAAAGGCCGGACGCAACCGCCCGGCGGCGCGCCCAGCCTCGTTGCATTTCGTCTGTGCCGAACCGGTTGCCGCACCCGGCTACACGTCCACCACGACGCTCGAAATGGAAGGCCCCGCATGCTGACCCGCGAGCTCGTCCCACTGCACACAAAACCGGCTTCCCCGTGCAGGCAAACTCGCAGGGGAAGCCGGTTTTCAGCGCGCTACGTCAGCGGCGCTCAGTTGTTCTCAGGACGGAGCTTGCGCACCGTCTCGCCCGTACGCCACATCTCGCTTTCGCGCAGAGCACGGAGCTCTTCGTTCAGTTTCTCGCGATAGCCGGGCTTGGAGTTGCTGTCAATGGAATTCTGAGCCTCCTGGCCGCAAGCCACGCTCTCATAGAGTTTCTCCATGACGGGTTTGATGGCATCGTGGAACGGCCCCATCCAATCGAGAGCACCACGCTGCGCCGTCGTCGAGCAGTTGGCATACATCCAGTCCATGCCGTGTGCGCCTACCATAGGCAGGAGCGATTGCGTGAACTCTTCCACGGTTTCGTTAAAGGCTTCCGAGGGGGTGTGTCCATGCTCGCGGAGGGTCTCATACTGTGCCAAGAAGAGCCCCTGTATGGCGCCCATCAACGCGCCGCGCTCGCCGGTCAGGTCTGAGTAGACCTCGCGTTTGAAATCGGTCTTGAACATATAGCCGGAGCCGATGCCGATGCCCAAAGCCATGGTCCGCTCTTCGGCGTGCCCCGTGGCGTCTTGGTAAACGCCGTACGAGCTGTTCAGGCCGCGGCCTTCGAGGAACAGGGTGCGGAGCGAGGTGCCCGACCCCTTGGGGGCAACGAGGATAACGTCGATGTCAGCAGGTGGAACGATGTGCGTGCGCTCCTTATAGGTGATGGCGAAACCATGGGAGAAGTAGAGCGCCTTCCCTGCGGTGAGGTAGGGCTTTATGTGAGGCCACACCTCGATCTGGGCGGCGTCGCTGAGCAACATGCAGACGATGGTGCCGCGCTGCGCCGCCTCTTCGATCGAGAAAAGGGTCTCGCCAGGAACCCAACCGTCGGCCACGGCTTTCTCATAAGTCTTTCCGGGACGCTGGCCGACGATAACGTTGAAACCGTTGTCGCGCAAGTTGCAAGCCTGTCCCGGGCCTTGGATTCCATAGCCGAGGACAGCGATGGTCTCGTCTTTCAAGACTTCGCGGGCCTTGTCCAAGGGGAACTCCTCGCGTGTGGCGACTTCTTCGATCACTCCGCCAAAATTAATTTGTGCCATTTTCAATTGTCTGATTGTGGGCGATGCTGCCAACGCACAGCGTCCGTCATGCACCGCCCGGGTTAAACGATTTATTTGAACTACTCTTTGTCTTTCTCGTAAGGTTTGAACGTGATTTCAGCACGTACGGCCACTTCCTCGCGTTCACCGACACGCTTGCAGATCTCGACGGCCGTGACGCCAGGAGCCTTTTCCTCGGTGTAGAGCGTCAGTTCGTCGCCGCACATCGCTTCGACGCTATACGCGACCTCCAAACGCGAGATGCCGTGCGTGGCGTACAGCGCCTGCGGAAAGAGATTCAGGATCAACTCGATGTAGCGAATAGAGTTGAAGTGGCCGTTGATGTCGATATCGGTGTAGTGAGCCGTGTACGTCATAGCCGGCACGCCGTGCTTCACGCGGATACGGCCCGGCGCGGTGACGGGACAGGCACGCCCTTCCACCAGAACGCGGCGGAACCGTTCGTCGGCCAGTTTTTCGAGATCGGCGGGACGCCGTGTCTGCTTGTCGATGAGCGCCCAGATAGTCAGTGCGTAGCCGATCGGATGACCATCAGCTGCACGCAGGGCGTAGAGGCGATCGGTGAAAAGGCGGTACAGGCTCGCCACCCACGTCTCCAACGTGAAACGTTCGCCCGTCCGGGGCATCTCGTCCAGTTCGACCACCATCCGCGAGAGCACCCAGGCATAAGCGTCGTCCTCCACGCGATTGTAGCCAAAGCCGTGAGTCGTCGCATGAAGGCTGGCGCAACGCAGGAGCAAGTTTCCGAGCACTCCCCAAGAGAGCCGGCCCGTAAAGTCCTCCTGAAAGGGTTCTACTTCAAAGTCGTAGCACCCGACAAAAGCTTCTTTGTCCATAGCGTAAGGGATTTACTTTTCTTCAACATGCAGGTTGTGCCATTCATATTCCGTGCGGCGCAGCGCCAGATAGTCATGCAGTTCCTCGCGATGGCTCTTTGTGACGGCGATTGCTCCCGAGCGGACAAACTGCAACAGCCCGCCGCTCTCACGCAACTTGCGATAGAGCTCGCTGACTTCCTCGGGAAGCCCCTCCTGAGAGACGATAGAATACGTGGAGTTGACTTCGACAATCTTTCCGTCGTGCAAGCGGATGGCTTTCGATATGCTACGGTCGGCCGTCAGCTTTGCCGTAGAAATCTTGAAAAGCGCCGATTCCATGATGAATATCTCCTGATTCGTGAAGTAGCTTGCCTGGATGACATCGATCTTCTTTTCGATTTGCTTGGTGACTTTCTGGATCGTGTCTTCGTCGCAGTAGCACGTGATGGTGTAGCGATGGACATTCTCCACGCCCGAGGCCGACACATTGAGACTTTCAATGTTAATTTGCCGACGGGTGAACACCGTGGTCACTTGATTGAGCAATCCGGCTAAGTTTTCGCTGAAAATGATGAGCGTATAAAGTGTCTTTTCCATGGGGCTAATCCTCTTTCTTAATTTCGAGCAACATATCGTCGACGTCGCATCCGGGACAACACATGGGCAACACCTCGCCCTCGGAGATTACGGCCACTTGAAGCAGGTAGGCTCCCGGCGTGGCGAGCATGGTGTCGATGGCTTCGTCGAGCTGCTCGCGTTCTGTCACGGTGGCGCTCGGGATGCCGTAAGCGTCGGCTATCTTTTCGTAGTCGGGGTTCATCATCGGTGTGAAGGAGTAGCGGCGGTTGAAGAAGAGC
>DVNY01000040.1 GCA_018714085.1 Candidatus Caccomonas pullistercoris | reverse complement strand
AAACGCGATGAAACGGGAGAACATGGACTTCCCCGCCACCGGCACACCTCAGGCACGGGCAAACAGGAGGAGTGCAGCTCCGTCTCGCAACGAAAGCACAAAATGTGCAAGGAGCGCCACCCGAAGCTCGGAAATTGCTAACTTTGTCGTCAGAAACAACGATGAAACGCCTAAACAGTATTTATGTATTACGTATCCAAACGGATGGAAATCGCAATGGCTCATCAACTTACGACGAGCTATGACAAGAGATGCCGCAACCTGCACGGCCACAACGCCATCGTCACCGTCTACTGTTGTTCAGAGCAGTTGAACACTGACGGGATGGTCGTCGATTTCAAGAAAATCAAAGACGCCGTCACCGGGCGCCTCGACCATGCCTACGTAAACGACGTGGTAGACTTCAACCCGACAGCCGAGAACCTCGCCCGCTGGATCTGCGAACAGATCCCGAACTGCTACAAAGTCAAGTTCCAGGAGTCGGAAGGCAACGTGGCCGTCTACGTCAAAGAGGGCTACGAACAGGCAGCGCTATGAAGCCGATGTATAAGATTAACGAAACCTTCTATTCCCTTCAAGGTGAGGGGTTTTACTCCGGAACGCCGGCTTTCTTCATCCGTTTCTCAGGCTGTAATCTCTCGTGCCCCTTCTGCGACACGCAGCATGCCGGCGGCGTGCTGCGCAGCCTTGACAGCCTGCTCGCCGAGGCCGGAAGCTGTCCCGCCTGCCACGTGGTGCTGACCGGAGGCGAGCCGTCGCTCTTTGCGGACGCCGCTCTGACAGCCGGCCTGCACAGGATCGGCAAATTCATCGCCATCGAAACCAACGGGACGCACCCGCTGCCGCCCGGCATAGACTGGGTGACCCTTTCGCCCAAAGACGGCTTGGCGCCGAACGCCCTGACCGTCCTGACGCGGTGCGACGAACTGAAAGTCGTCTACCGCGGCCAAGACCTCGCGCACTACGCGGCCATCTCGGCCCGGCACAGGTACCTCCAACCCTGTGCCTCGGGCGACGCACAGGCCGACCGCGAAAACACCCGGGCCACCGTCGAAGCCTGCCTCAGGCAACCAGAATGGTGCCTGTCGCTGCAAACGCACAAACTGCTCGCTATTCGATGAAACGGAACAAAACGGGGCTTTTCTTCACCAAAGGCGAAGAACGGGTGAACGCTATCTCGCACGGCATTGGTGCCGCGCTCGGCGTCGTGGCCGGAGCATGGCTGCTTCGCATGGCTTACGCCGGCGGCAACCCACTGGCCGTCGCTGGCGTCTGGCTCTACGTGGCAGGCATGCTGGGCTCATACGTGTCGTCTGCCTGCTACCACAGCCTGCGCCACCACAGCCCTTGGCGCCCCCGCCTGCGCCAGTGGGACCACGCCGCCATCTATTGGCACATCGCCGGCAGCTATTCGCCCCTCACCCTCACCGTCCTTCTCGACCAAAAGGGCTGGGGCATCGGCCTTTTCGCCTTCGTCTGGACCTGCGCCGCCATCGGGACGGCAGCCAGTTTCCGACGCATGGAAGAACACAGCCACCTCGAAACCGCCTGTTTCCTACTGATGGGGTTGTCGATACTGGCGGCATTCAAGCCCCTGCTGGCCACTGCGCCCGACGGCACCATCCACTGCCTTATCGCCGAAGGCGCATGCTACCTCACGGGCGCGGCATGCTACTCCGTACGCCGCATACGCTACATGCACTCCGCGTTCCATCTCTTTGTCCTCGGCGGAACGGTGAGCCATATTGGCGCCGTTTGGCACGTACTCGACAAAATGCCGTAACGCCGCCCGGCGCCACTTGGCCGTTCAGCAAAAAAAAGCTACATTTGCACCGCTTTACACGAATACAACGTTAGACCTATGAATATATCCTTTAATTGGCTGAAAACGTACGTCGATTTCGACCTGTCGGCCCAGGAAGTGGCCGAGGCGCTGACCTCAATCGGGCTCGAAGTCGGTACGGTCGAAGAAGTACAGTCCGTCAAAGGCGGGCTGGAAGGACTGGTTGTCGGGGAAGTGCTGACATGCGTCCCGCATCCTAATTCAGACCACATGCACGTGTGCACCGTAAATCTCGGGAGCGGCGAGCCGCAACAGATTGTCTGCGGAGCGCCCAACGTCGCTGCCGGACAGAAAGTCGTGGTGGCCACCATCGGAACGAAGCTCTACGACGGCGACGCCAGCTTCACCATCAAGAAATCCAAACTGCGCGGCGTCGACAGCTATGGCATGATCTGCGCCGAGGACGAGATTGGCGTCGGCACGAGCCACGACGGCATCATCGTCTTGCCGGCCGACACGCCTGCCGGCCTGCCCGCCAAAGACTACTACCATATCGAAAGCGACTACGTCATCGAAGTCGACATCACCCCGAACCGCGCCGACGCCTGCTCCCACTATGGCGTAGCCCGCGACCTCTACGCATGGCTCGTGCGCAACGGCCACCCGACCTGCCTGCACCGCGCCGACGTAAGCGGGTTCGCCCCGGACAATCATGACCTCCCCATCGACGTCGTCGTGGAGAACTCCGAGGCCTGCCCCCACTACTGTGCCGTCAGCCTGACAGACTGCCACGTGGCCGAAAGCCCCGAATGGTTGCAGACGCGACTGCGCACCATCGGCGTACGTCCCATCAACAACATTGTGGATATAACGAACTACATCATGTTCGCCTATGGCCAGCCGCTCCACTGCTTTGACGCCGACATGGTCAAGGGACACAAGATTGTGGTCAAGCCCCTCCCCGAAGGCACTCCCTTTGTCACGCTCGACGGAGTCGAACATAAACTGGGCGAACGCGACCTTGCCATCTGCAATGCCGACGAGCCGATGTGCATAGCCGGCATCTTCGGGGGCAAAGGCTCCGGCACGTATGAGACAACGCGCAACGTGGTGCTCGAAAGCGCCTACTTCCACCCCACATGGATACGTAAGAGCGCCCGCCGCCATGGGCTGAGCACCGATTCCAGCTTCCGCTTCGAACGAGGCATCGACCCGAACGGACAGGTGTATGCCCTGAAAGAAGCAGCCATGCTGGCCAAAGAAATTGCAGGGGCTAAAATTTCGATGGACGTAAAAGAAGTAGGCACCAGCGAGGCTGCCCCGTTCATCGTCAGCCTTGACTATAAATATGTGCACGACCTTATCGGCAAGGAAATCCCCCACGAAATCATCAAGGAAATCGTCACGAGCCTCGAAATGCGCATCACCGAAGAGCGCCCCGACGGCCTGACGCTCGCCGTGCCGCCCTATCGTGTCGACGTACAGCGTCCGTGCGACGTGGTCGAGGACATCCTCCGCATATATGGTTACAACAATGTCGAGATTCCGACTGCCGTCAAGTCGAGCCTGACGATCAAAGGCGACGTAGACCGGGCCAACAAACTCGAAAACACCGTGGCTGAACAGCTCATCGGATGTGGGTTCAACGAAATCCTCAACAACTCACTTACGCGGGCAGCCTATTATGACGGTCTCAGCACCTATTGCCCCGACCACCTCGTCCGGTTGATGAACCCGCTCAGTTCAGACCTCAACGTACTGCGCCAGACTCTTCTGTTCGGTGGGCTTGAAAGCATCCGTCGCAACGTCAACCGCAAGCAGGCCAACCTCCGTTTCTTCGAGTTCGGCAACTGCTACCACTTCCACGCCGACCAAAAGGACGGCACGCACATTCTCTCGGGGTATTCAGAGGAGTGCCACCTCGGCATGTGGGTGACTGGAAAACGCGTCGAAGGTTCATGGATGCACGCCGACGAAGACAGCAGCGTCTACGAACTGAAAGCGTATGCAGCCAACGTGCTCGCCCGCACCGGTGTCGACCTTGGCCAGTTCAGCGTCAGCAAGGGGACGAACGATATCTTTGCCAGCTCGCTCACTGCCGCCAGCCGTGAAGGCGAAGTCATCATGGAATTCGGCATAGTCAGTCCCCGCCTGCTCCACCTCTTCGATCTGTCTCAACCGGTCTACTACGCAGACATCAACTGGACCCGTCTGATGAAAAAGACACGACGTCACCACGTCACGTTTACCGAAGTAAGCAAATTCCCCGCAGTCAGCCGCGACTTGGCCCTGCTTCTTGACAAGGACGTCGACTTTGCCGAAGTTGAACGTGTCGCTTTCGCCACAGAGCGCAAGCTCCTCAAAAAAGTGGAACTCTTCGACGTGTACGAGGGCGAGCACATCGAATCCGGCAAAAAGAGCTACGCGGTTAATTTCGTGCTGCAAGACGAGAGCAAGACGCTCACGGACAAACAAATCGACAAGACGATGCAGAACCTCATCCGCAACCTCCAATCGCAGCTCGGTGCGCAACTGCGCTGAAAAAGGAATCATGCACAACGCCACACAACGATAAGAAACACAATCAATAAAGTTCAAACCAATGGGAAGAGCATTTGAATACCGCAAAGCCGCCAAACTGAAACGTTGGGGCCATATGGCAAAAACGTTCACAAAGTTAGGCAAACAGATCGCCATTGCCGTAAAGGCCGGCGGCCCTGAGCCCGAAAACAACCCTACGCTGCGCTCCATCATCGCGACATGCAAGCGTGAGAACATGCCCAAGGACAACATCGAGCGCGCCATCAAAAACGCCATGGGTAAGGATCAGAGCGAATATAAGAGCATGACGTACGAAGGTTACGGCCCTCACGGCGTGGCCATCTTTGTAGACACGCTCACCGACAACCCCACCCGCACTGTGGGCGACGTCCGCTCCGTCTTCAACAAGTTCGGCGGCAACCTCGGCACCATGGGGTCGCTCGCGTTCCTCTTCGACCACAAGTGTGTCTTCACTTTCAAGAAACCCGAAGGCCTCGACATGGAAGAGCTCATCCTCGATCTCATCGACTACAACGTTGACGATGAATACGACGAGGACGAAGAAGAAGGCACTGTCACCATCTATGGCGACCCGAAGAGCTACGCCCTTATCCAACACCACCTTGAAGAAAAAGGGTTCGAAGACGTGGGCGGCGAGTTCACCTACACGCCCAACGACCTCAAAGACGTCAGCCCTGAACAGCGTGAGACAATCGACAAGATGGTTGAACGGCTCGAAGACTTCGACGACGTGCAGACCGTCTACACGAACATGAAACCCGCTGAGGAATAAGCAGTACACACAGCGCCACGGCCGGCCACCCGAAGTCTGAACGGGGCGGCCGGCCGTGGCTTTATGCTAAAATCATGACAACGAAACTCACATACAAGACTACCGGCACGTGTAGCAGTCTCATTGAGCTGACAGCCGAAGACGACGTGCTGACAGACGTGTGCTTCACAGGAGGATGCCACGGCAACCTGCAAGGCATCAGCCGCCTTGTTTGCGGCATGAAGCTCGACGAAGTACGCCGTCGCCTTGCCGGAATCCGATGCGGCCACAAGCCGACTTCGTGCCCCGACCAGCTCAGTCAAGCCGTCGCCCAACTCGAAGCAAAAATTCAGGGACGCTGATAATCGCGTGGAGTGAACGTCAGGACAATCACATGACGCCCCGTGCGCCGGGAGGTGTAGACGTAGCTGAAATTGAGGCCATGCTCCATGTATTCTTTCAGCGCGATCGAGTTCCGCAACGCACTGAGCATTTCACGCCGCAGTGCATCATGGTTTTCCGCGAGTTGCCGGTTAATGTCCGGACCGTCCAACGAATCAGTGAGCGTATAATGATAGCTTAGCGTGCGTGTCGCCACATTGAACGCGGCACTGTCGAGCGTGCAACCATCGCCCTGCGGCATGGGGCAGTGCTTCTCAGTGTATTCACGGGCTTCGCGGACACAGCGTTCGTCAAAACTTTCCTGACATGCGGCCAAGGCCAACGTCAACGCCGCCAGCCCGACACGGAAAGACGGCAAAATATACTTTTTCGTTCCCATGCGGCGAAGTTACGCCGATTCGGCCGCCGGAACAAACAAATCACGAAGAAAAACCATCCATTATGTACGAAGAACGCATCCACCAAGCCGTTGAAAACTTCATGGCCGGCTACAATTGCGCACAATCGGTCGTGGCGGCCTTTGCCGACCTGTACGGACTTGACCGCAAGCAGGCCCTGCTCGTCTCTGCCTCGTTCGGGGCCGGCATCGGACGCCTGCGCGAGACATGCGGCACGCTGAGCGGCGTCGTCATGCTGGCCGGGCTCGAAACGGGTAGCACCGAGGGCGACGACCGGGCTGGGAAGTCGGCCAACTATGCCGTCGTACAAGACCTCGTCGCGCGGTTCCGCGCTGAACACGGATCAAGCATCTGCCGCGAACTGCTCGGCCTGCGCAAAGGTGCCCCTACCCCTCCGATGGCCGACGAGCGCACGGCGGAATACTACAAGAAGCGCCCCTGTGTCTACATGGTCGAATCAGCAGCGCGGCTCTACGCCCGTTTCCTCACCGAGCGCGCACAGGCAGGCATCCCCTTGCGGGCGAAAATGGAGGAATAGCCCCAGAACGCCTTGTCGCCACAGCGGGGGGAACGGCTCAGCGGCATCTTTCGAAACAAGTAGGGCGACAGAATTTCCTGGCGTACTGATAGAAAATTCTAACGTACTGACAGGAAATTCTGTCGCCCTGCTTGTTCTTAACAGTCAGCCCATCCGCTAATCAGTCAAAGCTGACATAAGGCGCAAGCCGCTCCCGGTCGCTTGGCAAAAAGCCAGGCAGGAAGAGCAATTGCTCCCATCCCTTGATGGGACCGTAGTGCTCACGATACTGAAAGATGGACTTCACCCGCTCATAATCCAGATAGGGATGACGCACCAACTGCTTGAACGTGGCCCGATTAATGTGGAGTTTCCGCACAGCGACCGAAGAGTCAAGCGTGAACCATTCCTCAATCCCCTCGGGCAGGCCTTCGATTTCAGTCACCTGACGCACCGACACGTAACCGCCAAGGCGATCTCCATAGCGGCGGATGGCCTGCGAGTAATAGCGGCCGATGCCGGGAATGCGCCGGAGTGTGTTCGTGTCGGCCGTGTTGAGGTCAACCGTCGTGCCTTGCGGGAATTTCGCCGGATAGCGGTGATGCATGCTGTCGGTGCGCCAGGCTGGACGGCCTCCATGGCGCGGAGCCGCGTCCTCGGGACTGATTCGGATGTATGGGCGCAAGCGTCTGAACGTCTCCTCCGAAAGGCCGTAGAGCCGGGCGAAATCGTCCGGCGAACGCCATTTTCCGCCCTTACGCCGGTATTTCAGGGCATTCGAAGCCTGCCAAGGAAGCAATCCCAAACGGACAAAGGTTGCAGAATCAGCCCGGTTCGGATCAAAAACGAAGGTTTCGGGAACCCGCTCACCCTCGACAGAATTATCCTCACCGTACTGGCGGCCAAGCCCCCGGTTTGCGGAAGTTTGCGCGAAGCTATCCAAACGCTGGCTGGTGAATTCCGTCCCGTCATGACGTCGGGCGCCTTCGGGATAAAGACATTTATAGACCACGACGACTACCAGGATGCACAGCATCAGGAAGACCAGCACACGCCGGTCCTCACGCGGCACGTAGAACTTCCGCTTCCGGTTCATCTCACTTGACGTCGCCGTAACCGCTCTGCCTGAGCCATGCGACGACTTTCTCTTTCACATCGCCCTGGATGACGATGACGCCATCCTTGGACGTACCTCCCGTCCCCAGATGGGCTTTCAGCTGGCGGCCAAGTTCTTTCAGGTCATCGCTGCTACCGACAAAACCGGTCACGAGGGTCACCGTCTTGCCCCGCCGGCCTGCACGCTCAATGCGGATGCGCAGGCGCTGGCGTGCAGGTGGCAACGTGTCGGGCTGCTCGTCGGCCGCAGCTTCATAAACATAGTCCGGGTTCGTCGAGAAGACTACACCAAGCCTTTCTTTCCAGTCATTCTGTTTCATTGTCCTTGCTCAATCAAGAAACGGTGTCGCCAGACGTCGGACGGATGATGGCGACAGCACAAACGGCCTCAGTCGCCAAGTCCGCGATAGCGGATCCGCTTCGGTTCTTCAAGGCCAAGGCGCTTCACCTTGTTCGCTTCATAATCACTATAACTGCCCTCAAAGTAGAAGACGTTGCCATCGCCTTCAAAGGCAAGGATATGGGTGCACACGCGGTCGAGGAACCAACGGTCGTGACTGATGACGACAGCACAACCAGCGAACTCGTCAAGTCCCTCTTCGAGGGCGCGCAACGTGTTGACGTCGATGTCGTTCGTAGGTTCGTCAAGGAGAAGCACGTTGCCCTCTTGCTTCAAAGCCATAGCCAGATGGAGCCGATTGCGTTCGCCACCGGACAACACGCCGCACTTTTTCTCTTGGTCGGCACCTGAAAAGTTGAATCGGCTCAAATAGGCGCGCGCATTGACGTCGCGCCCGCCAAGGCGCAAGGTCTCGTTGCCTTGACTGACAACTTCATAAACTGTTTTTTCAGGGTCAATGTCTTTATGTTGCTGGTCGACGTAAGCCAGTTGCACGGTCTCTCCGACTTCAAACGTACCGGCATCGGGCGCTTCAAGCCCCATGATCAGTCGGAACAGGGTAGTCTTTCCCGCGCCATTAGGCCCGATGACGCCGATGATGCCACCCGGAGGGAGCATAAAGTTGAGGTCGTTGAACAGCACTTTGTCGCCAAAGGCCTTCGCTACGTGACAAGCCTCAATCACCTTGCTCCCGAGACGCGGCCCGTTGGGGATGAAGATCTCAACGCGCTGCTCCTTGTCCTTCTGGTCTTCATTGAGCAAACGGTCATAAGCGTTGAGACGTGCCTTTCCTTTGGCCTGTCGGGCTTTCGGAGCCATGCGCACCCACTCAAGCTCTCGTTCGAGTGTCTTGCGGCGCTTGCTGGCCACCTTCTCCTCCATCTCCATCCGGCGGGTCTTCTGTTCAAGCCACGAAGAGTAGTTGCCCTGCCATGGAATGCCCTCGCCACGGTCGAGTTCAAGGATCCAGCCGGCCACGTCGTCGAGGAAATAGCGGTCGTGAGTGACGGCGATGACCGTGCCGGGGTATTGATTCAGATGCTGTTCGAGCCAGTCGATGCTTTCGGCGTCGAGGTGGTTCGTAGGTTCGTCAAGAAGGAGCACGTCCGGCTTCTGCAACAGCAGGCGGCAGAGCGCCACACGCCGGCGTTCGCCCCCGGAGAGATGGGCGGCCGGCTGGTTAGCCGGCGGACAGCGCAAGGCGTCCATGGCACGGTCGAGGCGGCTGTCAAGTGTCCATGCGTCGTTCGCGTCAAGCACGTCCTGCAATTCGCCTTGCCGGGCGAAAAGTTCGTTCATGCGGTCTTCGTTTTCGTAATACTCCGGAAGGCCGAACTTCTGGTTGATTTCTTCATACTCGGCAAGCGCGTCGATGATGGGTTGCACTCCCTCTTGCACGATCTCGCGGACCGTCTTCGTTTCATCGAGCTGCGGATCCTGCGGAAGATAGCCCACGCTGTATCCGGGAGCGAATACGACATCGCCCTGAAAGTCCTTGTCGAGCCCGGCAATGATTTTCATCAACGTGGACTTACCCGAACCGTTCAGGCCGATGATGCCGATTTTTGCGCCGTAGAAGAAAGAGAGATAGATATTCTTTAAGACTTGTTTGCCAGTCTGACGGATGTTCTTGCTCACTCCGACCATCGAAAAGATGACTTTTTTGTCGTCTGCTGTTGCCATGTGTGATAGATGTAAGTGGGTAATTGGTTTTCGTGGGGCAAAGATAGCGAAAGGCGAGAGCCGAGACAAGAGAAAGCCCCGCTTTCTTCATGGATTGGCCGAGCCACATCCGATCTTCGTGAAACAAAGATTGCGAAAGGCGAAAGCTGAGACGCGGGGGCGTGAACCTTATCTGAGATTGCGGAACGGGCAAATTAAAGCGGAACCCGTTTCGCAACGAATCCCGCCCAGTATTCCAATAGGTATTAGCTCTTTAAGGTAAAAAGATTGTTTTTAGGATAACTGGTGCAAAGGTGTACTTTTTCGTCCTATCCGCCAAATTATAAAGTATGTCGTACAACACTTTTTTATTAAAATACGTAATAAAACGCGGAAAAGAGTAATTCTGCGTGTCACAGTTTATTCAGAACCATGCCAAAGAGATGAATTTTTAGCAATCAGACAGGTACGAACGACTTCTTATTGACGTGTATTCGACATCAAAGCGACAAAAAGACTTTTTCCTGTTTTTTTGCACGTTCCACGGCTTCCGCCCTGCGACGGGAGCTGAAAAAGAACGCGTGCGGCAGCCGGACGTTCTCCTTCTGTCGCACGCGTTCTTTTTCCTTAGCCGGTTGCTTTTTCAGTCAGCGCACCTGGTTGACCTGTCGCCCTGACCGTTTTTTCTGTCGCAGTGACAGAATTTTCTGTCAGCCGGCCTGTAACTTCTGTCGCAGTGACTGTTTTTTATTTCAAGATTTCCAATTGTCGGAACACCTTGACCAGTCTTTCGACAGCCAAGTCCACTTGTTCCTTCGTATGTGTGGCCATCAGGGCAAAGCGCACCAGAGTGTCTTGCGGGGCGCAGGCAGGCGGTATCACGGGATTGATGAACACGCCTTCTTCGAAAGCCAGTTTGGTCACCATGAACGTCTTTTCGGTGTCCCTGACGTAAAGCGGGATGATGGGCGACTGTGTGTCGCCAATCTCGAAACCATTTTCGCGGAAGCGGTCTAAGGCGTAGTTGGTCACTTCCCACAATGCCTTGATGCGCTCCGGCTCGCGCTGGATGATATGCAGGGCCTCCATGGCGGCTGCGGTAGCCGCCGGGGTGTTCGACGCGCTGAATATGTAGGTGCGGGCGTTGTGGCGGAGCCAGTTGATGATGGATTTGTCTGCGGCCACGAAACCGCCAATCGAGGCCAGCGACTTGCTGAACGTGCCCATGATGATGTCGACTTCATCGGTCAGCCCGAAGTAGTCGCACACCCCGCGGCCGTCCCGGCCGAAGACGCCGATGCCGTGCGCCTCGTCGACCATCACGGTGGCGTTGTACTTATGTTTGAGGCGGATGATCTCAGGCAGGTTGGCCAAGTCGCCTTCCATCGAGAACACGCCGTCGACCACGATGAGCTTCACCGAATCCGGATTGCACTTTTGAAGCTGCCGTTCGAGGTCTTCCATGTCATTGTGCTTGTACTTCAAATTTGTGGAGAACGACAAGCGGCGTCCGTCGACGATCGAAGCATGATCGCGGTCGTCACAGATGATGTAGTCCTCGCGTCCGGTCAGACAGGCTATGACACCCGAGTTCACCGTGAAACCAGTGGAAAAGCACAAAGCCTCGTCTTTTCCGACAAATTCGGCGAGCTCTTTTTCAAGTTGTACGTGCAAATCGAGCGTCCCATTGAGAAAACGCGAGCCTGCACAGCCAGAGCCGTATTTCCGCATAGCCTGAATGCCGGCTTCAATCACACGCTCGTCTCCCGTCAGGCCTGTGTAAGCGTTAGACCCGAACATCAGCACGTGATGCCCGCCCATGTCTACTTCCGTACCTTGCTTGCCTTCAATCTCCCTGAAATAGGGATACACGCCCTGCGCCATATATTGTTGGGGCAAAGTATACTTCGACAGTCTATCTTGTAGAATTCCCATAATAATTAAACGAGAAAGTTGATCGCCTTTCTGAGTGATTAAGTTGTTTCGTTTGTAAAACTGTGCAAAGATACGCAAATTACGGGAAGCAGCCCTGTTTGCCCGCAATCTTTTTCCGCGAAACTTATTTTTGCATCCATATTGTGAAGAACACCGCCGAAAAATGCTATTTTTGCATCCACTCATGAAGAAGAAAGTATTATTCATCGTCAATCCTGTCTCCGGAACTACGGGAAAAGGCAGCATCACGCACGACATTGAGAGCCTCATCGACAAAGAGGCATTCGATTACGCCATCGTCCAGACCGAATATGCCGGCCATGCGGCTGGGCTGGCCAGCAGCGCGGCTGCCGACGGAATCGACATTGTGGTGGCTGTCGGCGGCGACGGGACTGTGAACGAAGTAGCGCGATCCATCGTCCACACACCGACTGCACTGGGCATTATACCGTGCGGCTCGGGCAACGGACTGGCCCGCCACCTCCAAATACCGCTCGAAACGCGGAAAGCCATGCACATCATCAACCAAGCTACGATTCACTGTCTGGACTACGGGACGATCAACGGCCGGCCTTTCTTCTGCACGTGCGGCGTCGGCTTCGACGCTTTCATCAGTACGAAGTTTGCGACAGCAAAGAAACGCGGTTTTCTCACCTATATCGAAAACACATTGCGCGAGGGTCTCCGTTACAAGCCAGAGACTTATACGATTGAGGACGACGAAGGTACGTTCAAGAACGAGGCTTTCCTCATCGCCTGTGCCAACGCCTCACAATACGGGAACAACGCTTACATCGCCCCGAACGCTTCCATGAAAGACGGACTTATGGACGTGACGGTCATGGAGCCGTTCAACGCCATCGAGGCGCCGCAGATTGCCATCCAGCTCTTCAACCGGACCATCGACCACAACAGCCACATCAAGACATTCCGCACCAAGAAAGTCATCATCACCCGGCAGACAGAAGGCGCAGCCCACTGCGACGGCGAACCCATGACGACGGGAAAGACAATCGAAGTCGAAATCGTCAAGAAAAGCTTTAACGTCGTCGTTAATCCCGAAGCGCACACGCACAAAGAAGGTATGCGGCAAATCTTCGCCGACTACTTCACCGGGCTCGCTACGATCCAACAAGAGCTCAGGCTGAACAGCGACAATCTCAAAGCACTCAACAAATCGTTCATAGACAAGCTCAAAAAGCTATAACTCAACGAGTTTACCATCCTTCTCCAAAGCATGCCAGAGGCTGTTGCGCGCCTCAGGGCACAACCGTTGCATGGCGTCGACGACGCTTTCGATCGACCGGCGGTTGCCTTCGCCGTCGTGGGGACAGGTCTTGACCAACGGCTGGTAGCCATGGATTTCAGCCCAACGACGCAAATCGGCCTCGTCAACACGACACAGAGGCCTGATGATAGTGACCGGGAATTTCCGCATCCTGATTTTTACGGGCATCGTAGCAAACGACCCCGCAAAAGTCAGGTTCATCATTGCCGTACGCAGGATGTCGTCGCGGTGATGACCGAGGGCGATTTTCGTACAACCCAATTCCTGCGCTGTCTCAAAGAGTTGTTTCCGCCGGTTCCATGAACAGAGGAAACAAGGACTGCGTTTTTCATCACGATCTGCCTCGAACGAAACTTCGCGCAGGTGGAAGCCGCAGCCGCAACCGGCTGCGAAACGTGCCAGGTAGCCCACATCGGTTCTGTAATCGACGTTCCCCATCCTCACGTGCAGGGCTTCGACGCGAAAGGCTCCGCCACGGCGGCGGGCAAGTTCACCGAGCAGCTCAAGCAAGGCCATCGAATCTTTCCCTCCGGACAGCCCCACGAGAATGCGGTCGCCGGACTCAATGAGCGAAAACTCTTTGAGCCCGGCGCCGAAAGCGCGACGGACACGCTGTTCCAGCCGATAGTCGTCTGTCAGCCTGCGAGCCGTCATTCCATAAATACGAAGTAAACAGCAGCCACCAAGCACGCGAAAGCTGCAAGGTGATTCCAATGGAGCGCCTCACCGCGGAACATCAGGGTCGCCAAGACCGTAAACACGATCAGTGAAATGACCTCCTGGATCACTTTCAGCTGCATGAGCGTGAACGGACCGCCATTGTCGATAAAGCCGACGCGGTTCGCCGGCACTTGGCAGGCATATTCCAGCAAGGCTATGCTCCACGAGAAGAGTATGACCAAATATAACGGCCAGTTCTTGCTGATTCCCACTTGCTGCAATTTGAGATGCCCGTACCATGCGACCGTCATGAACACATTGGAACAAACAAGCAGCAACAGGGTATAAATTCCTCTCATCGTCGTGTGCGTTTATTCTTTGGCGTTCAGCTGCGCGTCCATCGCGGCGGCCGCACGGCGGCCGTCGCCCATGGCGAGGATGACCGTAGCGCCGCCGCGCACGATGTCGCCTCCCGCAAACAACATCTTGTGCGACGATTGCATGTCCTCGTCGACCGCGATGGTTCCCTTGCGTCCCAATTCGAGCCCCTCCACCGAGCGGGGAAGGATCGGGTTCGGCGAAACGCCCACGCTGACCACCACGAGATCCACATCCATCGTCACGGTCGCGCCCTCGACGGGCACAGGGCGCCGGCGGCCCGAGGCGTCGGGCTCGCCAAGCTCCATTTTTTGCAGGATGACTTGCTTGACGCGGCCTTGCTCGTCGGCGATGTACTCAATGGGGTTGTGGAGCGTCATGAACCTGACGCCCTCTTCTTTGGCGTGCTTCACCTCCTCAATGCGTGCCGGCATCTCGGCCTCAGAACGGCGATAGATGATGGTGGCCGTCTCTGCGCCCAAGCGCAAAGCGGTGCGGACGGAGTCCATCGCCGTATTCCCACCGCCCACGACGGCCACATGTTTTCCGAACGTCACCGGCGTGTCGCTGTCGGGGTTCGACGCGTCCATCAGGTTGATGCGGGTGAGATACTCGTTAGACGACATGATGTTGATGGCGTTCTCCCCGGGAATCCCCATGAAGTTCGGAAGTCCGGCACCAGAGGCCACGAAGATACCTTCGAAGCCGGCGTCTTCCAGCTCGGCGACTGTCAGTGTCTTCCCGATGATACAGTCTTTCACAAAACGGACTCCGAGTTGTCTCAGGTTATCAATCTCAAAATCGACGATACGGTTAGGCAAACGGAACTCGGGGATACCATACTT